>NZ_JBJPHT010000001.1:0-469570 GCF_052939475.1 Phormidesmis sp. 146-20 | reverse complement strand
GGGGCTGAAGCCGATTGAAACGAAGCGAGTCACTCTCATCGAACTGACGTTAATCCAGCAGCCCTTCAGGTTCTCTTTGTGAATCAGGTTTGAGAGGATTGATCGATATAGAATTAATTTTCCTGTCTCACGGATTAATTTATCTACTAATATATCCATCTACCAATATAACTATTTACTAATAAATCTATCTATTGTTTTTGAGTGATTTTGATCGTGATATTTTTGCCTAAATATATGTATCGTCCCCTTGACATTGTTTAACTCAGTCAATAACATTAATTGGAAGTAGAATAAGCTGATGAGAACCATAAAAAAGGCTCTTCTAACACTGCTAGATTTTGAGATCAGCTTTACTTTCTGTACATCTTTCAAGTCGCTCTAAAGCCAAGTCTCAACCGCTCCTTAAAATCCTCAGACTGACTGAAGCGTTTTCAATTTATTTTGTCATGATGGCGATCGCTGCTTAATCTATGGCATTCTCGTAGAAACTCTACGGAACTGCTGTGATTTTTCTCAAAAGCAGCATCGGCTTAGATCTTGCTTCCTTCTCAACAAGCGCCCCAAACTCAAGATTACTTCGTACAGATCTGATCTCTGAACTAGGCTCAGTTTTGACTACTAGAAGCCTGTTTCGACAGATTAAAGCCTGGGTCTTGAAATTTGTTTCAAAGCTCTCGTACCAGACTGTTTGTGGGAATGCAAGATCTGCATCAATCTCTTTGTGAAATCCAAATTGCTAACTCTCCAATTCACAGTTTTTAGGAGGAAACTTTAGGATCTTCATGATTACAAATCACCTTAACCTGGCACTTACAAACAAGTCAGAAAACTTGCTGCTCAAACTGCTTTCTAATTCAGCAAGAATTTAGGAGGATCAGGCAACGGATTAAGGTTCGGAGGCTTTTACTAAACCTCAGCTTTAGCCTGTGAAAAAATGTCCTGAAGCTCTACCTTTGATCAGTCAACTCTCTACACCAAACCGAGTCCTGTAAAGTCTTCGCTTCAGACTTTAGTTGAGCTTATCACGTTGACTCATCTTGATCATGAGAATTGAGCTACAGCAACCATAACGCTGCTCAACTCGACAATTCTGCTACCTGTGAACATTTCTGCGATTGGGTGTGTGAGGGGACGCGGAGCGGCAAGAAAGCTCTGCGTTGGTGCTGAAAGAAGAGGCAGGTTTTGGTGAAAATGACCTGTTTCACAAGGTGATAGCGAGTTATATCAAACTTAACAACTTTCTTAAGTCAGCGATCGCGCTCTCGACAATACTAAAACCTCAATGGACTCTCTGAATGTATCCTTCTACATCACTCAAAAATGTAGATTTTATCAATGGTAAATGATTTAAGCAAAGACAAAAAATTGGTAGGTAGCTAAATGCTTTCTCCCTAAAGAATGCCAAAACTACAAAGCAAAACTGGCAGCGTTAAGCAACAGGATGAATTTGCTTTTATTCTCTAACTTTGGGCAATTTCTGAACTTTCAAACTCCTCATTTTAGAGAATTAGAAAATTCAAGAGCTTTCGAGGATACAACAATTTAACGATTCATTCCTCGATTCAGCAACGCTACGAAACTAACCCCATTGATTTTGCAACCATTTAATTTGCAACCATTTAAGAGGTCAGGTTATGAATTCAGTCTCCACGTTACGGGTATCGCTTCACCCTCAGATCTTAGAGGCAATTCTCAAACTGTTGTCTTTGGGGCAAGCGGATCAAACCGTGGAAGCCTTTAGTCAGGCTTTTGAAATTGAAGAATTTCGGCTAGGTGATTTTCTTGATCAAGACGACGATCGCGAAGACCCAGTGAACCCGATCGACCCTTCAGTTCTCAGTCAGCAAAATCACGAAAATTTCTACTTGGTTTGCGAAGGTCGAGTTCGATTGCTGTGTCTTGACCTTCAACGACAGCGAGACGTTTCTGCACAGGTCTTAGACGCTGGAGAAACGTTTGGGGGAGATGCGCTGTTTTACCAGATGCCGCTGCCTTATCGGGCGATCGCTGCCAGCCCCGTGAAGGTGGCCCGAATGTCGTTGACTACTTTGGACGTTTGGCTAAAAAAGTTGCCTCAATTACGGGAAATTTTTGAGCAGCAAGCCCAACAGCGAGAACGCCTGATTTTCTTCAAAACCTGTGTTGCTTCGGGGTCAGGTTCAAAGCCGCTCACTAGTGACCAAATTCAGCAACTGTTGCCTGATCTCGTCGAAGTGCGAGTTGCCGCAGGAGAAAGTCTGGCTCAAGCGGCGGCTTCTGGTCATTGCTGGCTTCGGCAGGGCAAAATTCACGGTCAGGAGGGACAATCTGTGGCGATCGGCGATCGGTTTGGTTACCCAGACTCATCGCAGGTAGATTGGGTTGCTGAAACAGATTTGGTGCTGTATCAATTGCCCCTCTCCCATTGGGAGAGCGCAACGGCCATTGCACCCACTCACTTTGTTAAACCAGATGCAGCCCCGTCTGAGCCAACGCTTAAACCGAGCAGGCGCAAGAAGCTACGATCGTCCCTTTCTGATTCCCAGACGACTGGGCCTGAGCAATTATCGAGTCAACCGAGTGGCAAAGCAAAATTTGAAGCGCCGCCTGTGCCTGTGGTGTTTCCCAAGCCCCAAAAATCTCATCCAGGCAGGCTATGGCAAGGGCATCCGTTCATTCAGCAGCAAAGTTCTTCAGACTGTGGGGTGGCCTGTCTGGCGATGATCGGGCAATATTGGGGCAAGCGATTTAGCCTTAACTCATTGCGAAATCTGGCGAAGGTGGGGCGATCGGGGGCCTCTCTAAAACACTTGTCAGAAGCCGCCGAAATGGTTGGATTTCAGTCCAGCCCGGTGCGAGCTAGTTGGGGGCGATTAGCCGAACAGAAGAATCCCTGGGTTGCTCACTGGCAGGGGGATCACTACGTGGTGGTCTATCGAGTGCGGGGGGATTGGGTGTTGGTCGCTGATCCGGCTCGTGGCAAACGTAAATTGTCTCGTGACGTATTCTTGAGCAATTGGACGGGGTACGCGCTTTTGCTTGACCCGACCGATCGACTCAAAAACACAGAAACCGATCGCCGCAGTTTAGGCAAGTTTTGGGGGTTGCTCTGGTCGTATCGATCGCTCCTGTGGCAAATCGTCGGGATTTCTTTGCTGATTCAGCTTTTTGGGTTGGTCACGCCTCTCTTTACTCAGGTGATTCTCGATCGCGTGGTCACAGAAAAAAGCCTGGTGACGCTGAATGTGTTTGCGATCGGCTTGCTGCTCTTTAGCGTGTGGCGAGTGGCGATGACGACAGTTCGCCAATACCTATTGGACTATTTTTCTAATCGTCTGGATTTGACGTTGATTAGTGGCTTTATCAGTCATACGCTGACGTTGCCGCTCAAGTTTTTTGAATCGCGACAAGTGGGTGATATTCTCACACGAGTCCAAGAAAACCAGAAAATTCAGAATTTTCTCACTCGTCACGCCGTCTCTACCTGGCTCGATGCGCTGATGGCGATCGTGTATCTGGGATTAATGTTTTATTACAACTGGCGACTCACGTTACTTGTGATGGGAATGATTCCGCCAATCATTTTGTTAACGCTAGGAGCAACACCGTTTCTCAGAAAAGTATCTCGCGAAATTTTTAATGAAGCTTCGGATCAAAACTCGATTTTAGTTGAAATGATGACTGGAATCGCAACAGTTAAAGCAACAGCAGCAGAACGAGAAGTTAGATGGCGCTGGGAAGACAAACTAACCAGTACGATTAATGCTCAATTTCGAGGACAAAAACTAGCAAATGGACTGCAAAGCACTAGTGAATTGATCAATGCGATCGGCAGTACGGCTCTCCTCTGGTATGGTGCCACTTTGGTCATTCAAGAACAACTGACGATCGGGCAATTTGTCGCCTTCAATATGCTGATTGGCAGTGTGATTACGCCCGTTTTATCACTCGTGAGATTGTGGGATGAGTTTCAAGAAGTGCTGATTTCGGTGGAACGATTGAACGATGTGTTCACGGCGCAGCCCGAAGAAAGTGTCAGTAAACCGATGCTGGTGCTGCCTTCGATTCAGGGAGAAATTCAGTTTGAAAATGTCACCTTTCACTACGAACAAGCAGAAGAAACCAATGTGCTGCAAAATCTTTCTTTTGTGGCAGAAGTCGGAGAAACGATCGCGATCGTCGGGCGCAGTGGTTCTGGAAAGAGTACGTTGGTCAAGCTGCTTCAAGGACTCTACTCCCCCAGCAACGGGCGCATTCTCATCGACGGGCACGATTTGCATCATGTGTCTCCTCAGTCATTTCGACCCCAGCTTGGTGTAGTTCCTCAAGAGTGCTTCTTGTTTTCTGGCACGATTTTAGAGAATATTCAGCTTTACCGCTCTAACTACACGCTTGACGAAGTGATCAAAGTCGCCAAACTCGCTGAGGCACACAGTTTCATTCAAGATCTGGCCTTGGGCTACAACACAAAAGTAGGAGAACGAGGCAGCAATCTTTCTGGAGGGCAACGTCAGCGGATTGCGATCGCTCGTGCCCTACTCGGTGATCCTGCAATCCTCATTTTGGATGAAGCTACCAGTTCTCTCGACACCGAATCTGAGCGCCGATTTCAGCAAAATCTTGCCCACATTAGCCGAGGGCGCACAACCTTTATCATTGCTCACCGCTTGTCTACAGTCCGGCATGTCGATCGCATCTTAGTCCTCGATCGCGGCGTTCTCGTCGAACAGGGCAGCCACGACGAATTGATTAATCTACACGGCTTGTATTGTCACCTGGCCCAACAGCAACTCGATTTGTAGAAGCGGTTTGCACCCAAAATACCAAGCCACAACGTTTTGTTAACGTGAATTCGATGAGATCCTTCGCTGCGGTTATCGCTTCGGGCAGCCCCCTAAATCCCCCACAAGTGAGGGACTTTGAACGAGAAATCTTGTCCGAAAGTCCCCAAAATTGGGGGGTTGGGGGGCAGAAGTGCTGAATCACGAAGCGGAAAAACTCCATCGAATTCACGCTTTGTTATCCAGGAATTCGCGCTGTATGAAGGAGCGATTTGGAGCGGGGCGATCGCAAATTCTCATCTTCACAAAATGACATTCAAAAACTGCCAATCTGGCAGAAATGAAAAGTAGCGTCACATACCATTTCAGTAAGCTGCAAATCCTTAAAACTGGACACATCATGTTGAATCGCACTCCTCCCGAAAACAAACTGTCGCGGCTACCCAGAGAACCTAAAGTCACGATTGCCGCTCCGGTAGAAACTGCCCACTGGTCGCCTCCCCTCCAAACGCTCTTAGACAAGCCTGCTTCGGCATTGCCTGCGCGTCTAGCAGTGGGTGGGCTGGCATTCTCACTGTGTTTTACCGCGTGGGCCTGGTTGGGGCAAATGAATGAAGTCGCTCACGCGCAAGGCAAACTGATTCCCAAAGGGGCGGTTTACAAAGTCAACCCGACAGAAACGGGTAAAGTTTCTCAAGTTTTGGTGGCAGAAGGACAAACCGTAACAGCGGGACAACCCTTACTGGAACTCGATCCCCAACTTGCAACAACCGAAGTAGAAGGGTTAGAAAAACAACTGACTGCCGACCAAACGCAGCTAAACCAAACGCAAATCTTGATGACACAAGTGGTGATGCAAGCTCAAACGCGAGTGGCGATCGGTCGAGCCACGATCGAGTCTCAAAAAGTAGCCGCGATTCAGGCAAAGGGCAACACGCTAACCACACGAGCGATCGTAGAGCAGCTACAGGCGGATGCGGATGCACAGCGAGAACGGTTAAATCGACTTCAGCCTCTAGCAGCAGCAGGTGCGATCGCTCAAGAGCAAGTTTTTCAAGTAGAGCAGAGTCTGCGCGAACGGCAGCGCACCATTACCGAACATCAAGGCAGCCTGGAACAAAGTCGCTCAGAGGTCGATCGGCTGCAAGCAGAACTCATTCAAAAACGGGCGGAAGACCAACAATATCAGTTAGAAGCTCAACAGCAGATTCAACAAATGCGGCTGAAAGTGACTGAGTTGCAGGCCAAAATCGAACAAACTCAAACCTTGCTCAAGGCAGCTCAAGCAAAACGTAAACAGAGAATAGTCTATGCTCCTGTTTCTGGTCAACTTTCAACGCTAAATATCCACAACCCCGGTGAAGTCGTTCAACCTGGACAACCCCTCGCTGAGATCACGCCTCGCAACAAGTCCTTAGTGCTGTCTGCCATTCTGCCCGATCGCGAAGCTGGGTTGGTCAAAGTGGGAATGCGGGTTCAAGTCAAACTGGATGCTTATCCTTATCAAGACTATGGCATCGTCTCTGGCAAAGTGACAGCCATTTCTCCCGATGCTCAACCTGATGAAAAGCTGGGTCAAGTTTATCGGGTCGAGGTGCAGTTAGACCGTCATTTTGTGACCAAAGAGTTTCAGAAAGTTCCGTTTAAGGCAGGACAAACCGCGACTGCTGAAATCGTCACTCGTCAACGTCGAATTGCAGACATTTTATTAGACCCCTTAAAACAGCTACAGGGCAGCCTCAACTTGTGAAGTGAGTTGCTCTAAATTGCATGGAGACTAAAACCGCATGAATCACTCAATCCTTCATTCGCAGAACTCCGATCGCCGTACCGATAAAGTGATGGAGCCTGAACAATTTACTCAAGTTATCGAAGCGATCTTAGCAGGCAAATATTCTTGGGCATGTGTATTAATTTTGCGTTTTGCAGGATACAATCCTCTCCACTATATTCCCTACAGAACCTATAACCGATTGGTCAAAGACAACGCTCAGTGCAGAAAACGCGATCGCGTTCACGCTGAAGAAATCAATCAAAATGAGTCAGGCGATCGCGTTGGTCAAATTCAAGATTTAGCTTACTTAGAAGCCATGAGCGAACAGCAAAAAACAATTCATGGAGGTTGTTTTAAGAATTGGGTGACGAATAGCATTCCTTCAATAAAACTTGTGAAGGACTTGAACATTTGCCTTAAATAATAGGAATCAATTGAGGCTAAAAATCAGTGCGAGTGAAACAGATAATCCAAAGAAACTGCCAATTTGGCAACGATGCTTCTATCCGACTCGCTAAAATCAGATCCAACGTTAAAACAATCTACTTTTAACAAGAATTATCCCCAGGAGGAGAGCAATGATCATCTCTGATCTTAATTATCTCGAAACAATTTCTAATAGCTCAAATCTGACAGGTAGCCTGAGCTTATGTGAGATTAAGGGTCTGTTAGGAAATTTTCTGATTGGTCTTCCTCATTGTGCCTTGCTCGGAAGTCTCACTAGTCACTCTAATGGAAGTGGTTATGTTTCACTTTACCGTTCAACAACATCGTTGATCAATGGCGAAGCTGTAACTTCTTCTAGCTACACTACACGAGCTCTTTAATTCTCTAGAGTTCATCATCCTCTAAATCAGTGTCAGTTCGACAAGTTCTTTCACTTCGTTCTCATCGGCTTCTGCCCTCTAAATCCCCGATTCGGGGGGACTTTGAACCAGAGTTTTTGGCTTGAAGTCTCCCGTTTTTTGGGGATTTAGGGGGCTTCCCGAATTCATAATCGGAGCGAACCACTTCTGTCGAACTGACGTTAAATCAGGTACTTCACTGAGAACTGTTGTTTAAGGTTTTCAGTGATTTTTATTAACTATTTTCCAGATTACTTATTAGAGATTCTCTGACTTCAAGAAGGAATAGAAACAAATCTGCCAAAGTGGCAACATTGTTTTGTAATTAAGAACTAAATTATTAATACAAACCGATAAGGTTGTTGAAAAATACAAGTCGGTTGTTTTAAAAAAGGAGAAACTCAATGATCATTTCTGACTTGAACTATCTCGAAACCGTTTCTGAGCCAACTGAAATTGTTGGCGGTGGATTCAAGATTAAGTTCAATATTGCTGAGGTATACCAGTACAGTGAAGCTACTGCTGTCGCGATCAATTTTGGCAAGAAAGGCAGTGCTACAGCCTACAACTACGTCACACAAAAGGTCTCGATCGATCAAAGAAACTAGTGATTTGTGTCGCTGAATTCGCTTGACTTTACTCACAAGAACAAGGAGAAACTCAATGAATATTTCTGATCTGAACTACCTTGAATCTGTTTCCAATTCCTCTAACATCGTTGGTGGGGGCAAATTCAAGATTAAATTCAACGTTGCTGAGGTATATCAATATTCTGATGCTACTGCTGTCGCTCTTAATTTTGGTAAAAAAGGAGACGCTTACGCCTACAACGACGTTTATCAGAAGGTCTCGATCAATCAACGAAACTAGTGTCACTTCAACTGAAGATGAGTTGATTTGCTAAAGCGCTCAGTTGAAACTTTGAAAGATTGGAGGCTTTTTGGTTAAAAGGTCTCCAATGTTTTTGAGTAGTGTGGCTTAAATCTAAAGAGATAGAATCTGCCAGAATGGCAACACTACTCCATTTCTTGGTCATACGATTAGCTAAAGCAAAGTAAGCTTGTTTCAAACTCAATCGCTTTTTACTCAAACATACAGGAGAATTGCAATGGTCATTTCTGATTTGAACTATCTGGAAAAGGTCTCTGAATCGTCTATCGTCACTGGAGGAAGTCGCAAAAAGCTGGCTGGACTTGGAATAAACTTGAACATCATTACTCAGGTTGCTGTTCCGGTTGCGATCGCAATCAACTTAGGAAAGGGAACGGTTACAGTAGGAACTGGGGTGATTCAAAATGCTATGGTTTAACGGTAGGCTTTCTTAACCGACTCTGAAATTCTTCATTAGCATTCAATAGTAATAAACTTGCTAGAAGCTAAATCTGTAAAGCCCATAGCAAGTTTATCTTTTTAAAGAATGCAGAGGTTAGTAACCCTTTCTGACACATCCTTATTTGCGAGTATTCATTTTTTTTGATAGTTAGCTTCGTAACTTTATCAATACTATAATTGTTAAAATCATCACTGGATTGATCATTAGACCTAAAATTAAACCATTCAAATAAATAGTATCGATTAGCTGGTTGAGGAGTGGTAACACCTATGAGTGTCAACCTTGATATAAGTGACAGACGGGAATCTATATGTGCGATGGTTAATTTACTTGGAGTGTCTATCGAATCAGACGAAATTGTTGATTTTCTAAAGTCAACTGTTCAATTAAGAGCATTCTGTGAAAAGCTTTTATACCAGCGAATTATCAACCAAATGGCTCAAGAACGAGGCATCATCATTACTTCTGAGGAGATCCAAGCTGAAGCTGATCGCCAACGCCGCGAAAACCGTTTGGAAAGAGCGATCGACACCTTAAATTGGTTGCGTGAACAGCTAATCAGTGCTGAGGATTGGGAAACTGGAATTTACAATCAGCAACTGTCTCAAAAACTAGCAGAGTCTCTCTTTCATTCGGAGGCTGAAAGATTTTTTGCCCAGAATCGACTAGATTTTGAGCAAGTTGCTCTCTATCAAATTATTGTTCCTTATCACACGCTCGCTCAGGAACTTTTCTATCAAATTGAAGAAGCCGAAATTAGCTTTTATGAAGCTGCTCACTTATACGATATTGATGAGCAACGCCGTCGCCAATGTGGTTTTGAGGGCGTTCTGTATCGAGGAAATTTGCAGCCAGAGCTTGCTGCTGTAGTCTTTGGGGCTAATGCAGGAGAAGTGGTTCGACCCGTTCAAACCGATCGCGGCTATCACCTTTTAATGGTTGAAGAATTTGTCTCGGCGCAACTCACAACCGAAACTCACCAAGAGATCGTTCAGAGACTGTTTCAAGAGTGGTTAGAGAGTGAATTAAGCTATTTGCATAATCAAGCAGAGTAACTAAATTTGCAGACTTTTAAGAAGGATTTTAATCATGTCTTACTCTAGAAAAAGATTGATTCAACGGGTTATTTCAACAGACGGCAAAACGGTTGCAGAAGTGAGAAGTGAAGTGATGGGGTCGATCGAGGCCAACAATGAGGTTCAGCAATGGATTGAAGTGACCGTTTCAACCAGCAGCGGAGTCAGGCACCAGACTACATCTCACTCAACTGCTGATTATTCTTACGATCAATGACAGCAAATTAATCAAGCTGCTATTAATCGCTTTCTCGCCGATCGCCGATGCAGCCCAACCACAACGATTGAGCCACCCAGCAAGAGTAAAGCAACCGTGTTTGAAGACTCAGGGACTTGAACGCAAGGATCGGGAGCTTTGGGATTTTGGGCACAGGCACGACTAAACTCACCCGCAACTAATGTGAGCGCCACTTCTTTCTCAAAGCTGCGGGAATAGATACCTCGAACGATCGTAGAAGCAGATTCGCTGGTTTGAGTTGGGCTGAAGTTGGTGTTTCTCTCAAGCGAAGTGATTTGCACAAAGTCACTCCTGTCGGGAGAACTCAAAAAGTCTTCACCTAGTGTGTTTAAGAAGCCAAAGATTGAAAACGTATCTAAGAGTTGCCCACTGTTGGTGTCAAATAGAGAAAAAGCGACTTCTCCAGCAGTACTGGCGTTTTCTAAGTCTGGATTGTCAACCAGGGTTTGGAGGTTTAATGAAGCGGTGAAATCAAACGTGAAGTCTGTAGTAGAGGTAATAGACAGCGTTGTAATGGGGTTGGCTTGAGCCGTCGTAAAGTAGCGATCGCTGTCCCCCTCTACTGTACTTTCAGTAGAATCAGACAAGAGACCCTCAATGGCTAAGGCCGCTCTAGCACGAGCAAAACTGGCGGCCTCCGCAGGCAAAATTGCTATTGTAGAACTTGCCACGATCGCAGCTAAAAGCAGCAGTCTCTGAGTCAAGATAGACTGTAATTTCATAGATTTTTGGTTCCAGTAGGTTTCAGGCAACGCGACTATTAGACTGTGATGCGTTGCGGCAGTTTGCTCGAAGCCCTGATGAAACACCCTTACTTAAGATCAGGTGCAGATGCCAGTTAGCTAGGGGGCAAAAACTTTACTGTCACCAGATCCCTCTGTGAAAATACTAGATTGAAACCCATGAAGGCGCGATAAATCAAACAGTAGATTTTTAGAAGCTTGTATAAGGTGCCCATGAAGTTTTGCCCTGATTCAGTGAAATCACAGCGATGAATGATCTAAATATCTGTTAGCTCCAGTTCAACGATTCAGTTATTGAAGATCAATAAAGGCAATATGCGATCAACCACCCGGAACATGAATTGTACAGGTTGAACCGAATTCTCTGTTGCAGATGCTAACTTCAAGGTTTAAGGACATTGGTTTAAAGACACTTGCAGTAAGACATAACCCAATCCATCCCACTGACTACGGCTCCTCTTCTTGCTCAAGGGAGGTTGGGAAGGGTCAGAGATGCCAATTTCGGTATCATCTACCCATTATTACGGCAATACATCCTCACAGCCCTCTCAGCTTCAGGGAAATCAACCATTTCCTGTGTATTTATAGATATTAAAATAGTCCACAATTGACGTGGTAGGAAAGTTTTGTGAAGGGCGAAAGGCTTTATCCATCGAGCAAGCTTGCAGTGTTAATTGATGCCGAAAACACCAGCGCGAGTCTAATCGAACTGCTACTAACAGAAATCGCAAAGTACGGCACCGCTCACGTTAAGCGAATCTATGGAGACTGGACAAATACCCTCCTCAGCAGTTGGAAACCCAAACTTCATAAGTTGGCGATTCAGCCGATCCAACAATTTAGATATACGACAGGCAAGAATGCAACAGATAGCGCTTTGATCATTGACGCGATGGATTTGCTGTATGCTCAAAACTTTGATGGATTCTGCATTGTTTCGAGCGACAGCGACTTTACACGCCTCGCCAGTCGAATTCGAGAAGCGGGTCTCATCGTCTACGGGCTAGGAGGAGAGAAAACCCCAGAAGCTTTTGTGGGAGCCTGCGACAAGTTCATTTACACGGAGCTTTTACAGCAGACGGAAGCGATCTCTTCGAATTACCCCCAAGGGGTCGCTCCTACGGAATCGCCCGAAGCTTCAGCAAAATTGATCGACGGGCAAAAGGCAAATCAGAAAGCCAAAATCGACAAGAAATTACTGAAACTACTACGAGATGCTTATGAGGCGATCGCTGAGGAGGACGGTTGGGCGAATCTGGGCCCGTTTGGGGCACAACTCAACAAGCTCTCCCCTTCATTTGATGCAAGGACGTATGGACACAAAAAACTCAGCGACTTAATTCGCGCGATCAGCTTGTTTGAAGTGAAGAAGATTCCACACGCAAAAAGCCAAACCGCTACTCAGTTAAGCATCAAGCTGAAATCTTAAGTTTGACAACTGACTACCCATGCGGATGAAAGGACTTGAACCTTCACTTCTTGCGAAACCAGAACCTAAATCTGGCGCGTCTACCAATTCCGCCACATCCGCATTTTATTGCTCACCTATCATAGCAAAGTGAGCGAGTTTTGAGCCTGGGGATTTAATGCAAAACTCAAAACTCGAAGCTCTTGGACTTATGGCAAACTGCCGACACTGAGTGGGATAATATTTCCGTCGGTGGTGTAACCGAGTAGCATCTCGTCGCCCGATCGTATCAGTTTGCCAGTCAGAGCGCAGCGATCGTCTTGTTGGGCCGTTGCCGGAAAACTCGCTCGTAAATCGGATGGGGAGGCGATCGGCGTATGGTCGCCGGATTTTTGTTGGACGTAATTCCAGAGAATGTCGCGAATCAGGGCTTGATATCCCTGGTTGCCAGAGAGTCCTTTCAACTTTTCCTTTAACTCTCGTTCCAGGCGGATGCTGGTGACTTCCATGTCGGTGGTGGTGGTGCGAGTTAAGGTATGCATGTTTTTCCTCCAAAAGTAACTGGACAGGTTCATAATACAAGTGTAGTATGGAAACTGTAGTTCGTAAGCCAAGTGCTTCAAAGTCTTCTTCAATGAAATTTCTACGGCTCCTATCGACAGTTCAAGGGTTGGGTTATTGCGAGAGTGCGCTTTGCGAATTTCCGCACGATCGTCCAGCCAGCCTTGTCGGAGTCGTAGTTTTGCCGTTTATGGGCAGGGCTATCCAGTTAGAAAGATCTCAGGAGATTGATGATTCGCGAAACATTAGCACGTCCGGGCGGCCAGGCGCATTGCCCAAAACATTGATTAGAAGCGGAAGGGACAGGAGACCGACTGTACCTAAATAAGACAAGAAAACTCTGAAAAAGTTTTTGAGCCTCCGCTTCTAATCGTCAAGAAGGGGAGGTTTTTAGTGTGTTTGGCGGAAAACAAAGCAGATGCGGTGTAGTCATCGCCTGCCCGAAGCAGCCCTTGGAAACAGCAAACCCTTGTAATGAGTAAACCTTTGTAACGGCAAACCCTGGAAAATTGGGAGACACCAGGAATGTTGAAGTTTACGTACACCGAAACGGGGATAAACATTGAGCGATCGACCCAATCTCTCGAAGAGTTGGTGATGTGGCGGATCGTGCTGGCGATGCGAGTTGGAGAACGGCTGACGGTTGCACCGGGGACGGCTTCGTTTTTGCTGCCCGCAAATTTACAGTGCTGGGATTTGTTGGAAGCGGTGGTGCAAAAATCGCTGGATGACACGATCGCGCTCTGCCAATGTGATGCAGAATTCATCGAGGTCAGCCTGCGAGGAACCTGGATCGCTCAAGATTGCAACTGCGAGGAAGGGATCTTTTTGGCTGAGCTGGGTGACTCGTTGCCAGGGACGCTTTGCGAGCGGGCGGAATTCATTTTGTTTAAGCTGTGGCAGGAGTCGTTGACTTGTCGGGTGTGATGAAGGGATGAGGGAGAACTTCGATGATCTGTTTCCCCTTTGGGGGTAATCCGCTTCGCGAGGAGGGATGAGGGATGAAAGGCGATTTTGCTTGGTGTTTTATTGTTTTGCATTCATCATTTCTTTGAGGTGATCTCTCAAGTGAGCGTGGTTGATTTTGCCTTGGGGGTTGCGGGGGAGGTGAGCGATCGCAATCCAGCGTTTGGGATGCTTGAATTTGCTGAGTTTTTTGGTGAGGGCGATTGCTAGTTTCTCATCAGAAAGGTTGGCGTTTGGCACATAGACGGCGGTGACAATTTGCCCCCATATTTGGTCAGGGATGCCTATCACACAGACATCTTTGACCATTTTTGTGTCTAAAATTGCGGCTTCGACTTCGGCTGGAAAAACGTTTTCGCCTCCAGTGATGATTTTTTGGCTATCGCGGCCGATGATGTGCAGGTTGCCTTGGGAGTCAAAAAATCCCAAATCATCAGGCTGGTATTGTGAATAATTCAATAGCTCAGGATAGTAACCCAACATTAAAGAGGGTGATTGAATGGTGATTTTGCCAATTTCTCCAATGTCTAATACGTCGTTTTTTGGGCTGCGAATGGTGATTTGAGTGTGGGGTAATGGTTTTCCAGAATTGAAGTTTCCGCTTAAAAAAGCTTCTGGTTTCAAAGTGGCAATTTGCGAGGCGGTTTCGGTCATTCCATAAGTGGGAGCGATCGACAAGTGTCGCGATCGAGCTTCTTCTAATAACTCTGGCCAGGCAGGTGCGCCTCCTAACAAAATGGTTCTAAATTGGGATAGCCAGGAGTGTTTTGGTTGATGGAAACTCAGAAGTTTTTGTAGTTGAGTGGGAACGAGAGAAAGGAAGAATTCTTGAGGATTCATTAATGGTTCTGCGTCAGTTCCTAGTGATTTCCAGGGCAGAATGAGCAACTTTCCATTAGACGTGAAAGAGCGCATAAATTGCATCAAACCGCTGACATGATAGAGCGGAAGAACACAAAAAGAATGGACGCGATCGACTTCAAAATATTCTCGAAATCCCTGAACAGATGCCGTCAAAGTTCCCCAGGTATGCATCGCAAATCGAACTTTACCCGACGTGCCGCCTGTGGGAATCATAATTAAGGGTGTGTTGTAAAAGCCTTCTAGCTTCTTTTGTCTCTTTCTATTTGAGACTTCTCCCCAAATCAAATCAGGCTGAACTAATTCAAAAACTTGTTGCCATTCAGATTCTGCCCAGTCAGGATTACAGAGAAAAATTTGGCAATGTGTCGAACAAGCAGCAATAAAGCCAGACAAGAAACGGATGGGATCACGTTCAGCTAACAGAATTGTTTGAGTTTGTGGCGTGATTTCTTGATAGCGTTCTTGAGTTTGTTTGATCAAATTCTGAATGTCATAGCCGATTAACCAATCTTTCTGACTGCGTTCTAAAAGGTAGGTTAGAGGAGTTGCCATAAGCGATCGCTCTCCTCCATCAAGCTATCAAACCAGTAATCTGTTCCATATCCAAAAGCACGATTCTTGACGGAGAGTTCTGCTGCAAGGCTTAATCCAGCTTGTCGTCCGATCGCCGTTTCAAACACTGAAGAAAATACCGCCTCGATCGAGTGTTCTTGACAAAACTGACGAAGGCGAGAAGGTGACCCAGCAATTGCGGGTTTGATGACAAAAATTCCGCGCCAACCTTTTTGATAGCAATCTTTGAGTTGATTAAGTGTGGCAATGGATTCGTCGATCGCTAGAGGCGTACTATATTTCTGGCTCAGTTTTAACATTGCGTCGAATTGATGAATTGAAAGTGGCTGTTCTAAAAATTCGATGTTAGTTGAATCACAAATTTGTAGCCATTTCTCAGCTTCTAAATCGCTCAAACCTCCGTTAGCATCTAGTCTCAAAAGCGCGTCAGATGGTAAGTTTTGAATGAGTTGGTCAAAGAGATCGAGTTCTTCTGAAATCGGTGTAACGCCAATCTTCCACTTGAAAGTTTGATAGCCTTGTTGCCAAAGATTTTGCCAAGATGCCAGGGCTTTTTTTCCGGTGGGAAGCAGGGCAGCCATTGATGATCGCCCCACAGATTTTCTTGACCAATCGCTAACTAAAGACTCAAATCCAAACTGGCAGGCAGGCAGCCGATCGGGAATATTCAAAATCGTCTCTACATCGACTTCACCTGATAGCTGATTACAAAAATCTAAAGCTTGATCGAAACTTTCTGAACCAAACCATTCCAGAGGCGCAATTTCACCAAAGCTGACCTTTTCACCCTCAAGCCGCAAAATAATCCCTTCCCGCACCCGCCACAAGCCATGACTCGTTAACAACGGTTGCCGAAAGGGACGACGGTAGGTGCGAAACTCAAACTTCATCCCGGTAGCACAAAGCCCAAACCCAACATCAAACCTGCCCAAAAGTGAAGCTCGACCGCAATCAATCGACAGAATGTGAGCTTGTGGGGTTGGTCGTGCTGCGATCGGATAAATCGACACAACCTCCGAGCCGCGGGCACACTAGCAAAAATCAGCAGCGTCCAGATTGGAAACAGATGCAACATAACAAACAAAGCGGTCAGCGCGTAGAGACTGCCACAAATCCAGGGCAATAGATCCGCCGATCGCTTCGTACCCAACCGCACTACGGGAGATTTTTTGCCGATCGCGGTGTCATCCTTAACCTGATTGAAGTGTGAACAAAACAAAATCAAACTGGTCGCAATGCCAACAATAATCGACGCTGCAAAATTTGTACTTGACCAAGCTTTTGTCTGACTGTAGTAGGAAGCAGCAAACGCCAGCGGCCCAAACGCAAAGAAGCAGAGAATTTCACCCACGCCTTTGTAGCTGAGACGAAAGGGCGGCCCCTGGTAGATATAACCGATCGCACAGCACAGCAAAATCAGTCCGATTACCGTAAAGTCTTGTTGTTGAGCGGCGATCGACCCAATCCCAAACAAGCCCAACGCCAGACAAAAATTACTGATCCAAAAAATCAGCGCCTTATTGCCCGTCATGTTGACGAGGGAATTTTTCTTATTGACATCAACGCCTGTTTCCGAGTCAAACACGTCATTGCTGAAATTTTCCCAGGCCAGGATCAAAATAGCAGATATTAAAAATGTTAAGAAAATTGAAAGGTTAAACCGGGTGGTTTCAGCGAAAGCAACGGCAGACCCGACCCAAATCGGCATGATCGCCACACTGTACATGGGAGGCTTAATCGCCGCAAACCAGAGCTTTCTGTTGACACGCTCGATCGTCCTGGTTGTCATTAAAAAAACTCCTGTAATTGCCAGAAAGCTTACAAACACTGTGTTTCCCAGTTTCCCATTTGATCCGAAGCAACCGCAGTCTGTTATAGAAACGTTACACGCTTCCTGGCTTCGCTTTACTAACCTTAAATTTCCCCCTTCAGTTTCACGCCCCTTGACGATTGCCTCGATACACTGTTCAGTGGCAGATAACACGCGGGGAGAAGATTTTTATGAATGCTGCTGCACTCTGGCAACGCTATCAAGACTGGCTTTACTATCACAAAGGTCTAGAATTTTATCTTGATGTCAGTCGGATGCGGTTTGATGATGACTTTGTAGATCAGCTAAAACCTAAGTTTGAAAAGGCTTTCAAGGATATGGCTGCCCTAGAAGGGGGCGCGATCGCCAACCCCGACGAAAACCGCATGGTTGGTCACTATTGGCTGCGTGATCCCGATTTGGCACCAACGGACGACCTCAAACAAGACATTGTAGGAACGCTGGAAGACATTGAGGCCTTTGTTGAAAAAGTCCATTCTGGCGAAGTGGCTCCCCCCAATGCTGAGAAATTTACAGATATTTTGTCGATCGGCATCGGCGGTTCTGCGCTGGGGCCCGAATTTGTTGCCGAAGCGCTTTCTCCCGACTTTCCGCCGCTAGACATCCACTTTATTGACAACACTGATCCCGCAGGCATCGATCGCACCGTGGCAAAAATTGGCGATCGGCTCAACAGCACCCTCGTTCTGGTCATCTCCAAATCCGGCGGCACTCCCGAACCTCGTAACGGCATGATCGAAGTGCAACACGCCTTCGCAGCCCATAATCTGGACTTTGGCAAACAGGCGATCGCCATCACAGGCAGAGGCAGCAATCTGGACAAAGTGGCCGAGTCTCAAGGCTGGCTGGCTCGTTTCCCGATGCACGACTGGGTGGGAGGACGCACTTCTGAATTTTCGGCCGTTGGGTTAGTGCCTGCTGCGCTGCAAGGGATTGATATTCGAGCGATGTTGGCTGGGGCAAAAGAAATGGATGCCGCCACTCGTCAACCTCACATCAAAGGCAACCCCGCGGCACTGTTGGCCCTTGCCTGGTACTTTTCTGGCAACGGTAAAGGCGAGAAAGATATGGTAGTGCTGCCCTACAAAGACAGTCTGCTGCTGTTTAGTCGCTACCTTCAGCAATTGGTGATGGAATCGTTGGGTAAAGAAAAAGACCTTGACGGCAACACGGTTTATCAGGGCATCGCCGTTTACGGAAACAAAGGTTCGACCGACCAACATGCCTATGTTCAACAACTGCGCGAAGGTGTGCCCAATTTCTTTCTGACGTTTATCGAAGTGCTGCGCGATCGCTACTCCCAACCCGTCGAAGTCGAACCGGGAGTCACGTCGGGCGATTATCTGTCTGGACTGCTTCAAGGTACTCGTCAGGCGCTCTACGAAAATCATCGCGACTCTGTGACCGTCACCATTCCCGAAGTCACGCCTCACAACGTTGGGGCCTTGATCGCCCTGTACGAACGCGCTGTCGGCTTTTATGGCTTTCTCGTCAACGTCAATGCCTATCACCAACCTGGAGTAGAAGCGGGCAAGAAAGCAGCCGCCGCTATTCTCGATCTCCAGCGCAAAGTAATGGAGGTTTTACAGCAAGAAAAGACTCCCATCCCATTAGGAACTCTAGCAATTAAAGCGAATGCTTCTGATCAGGTCGAAGCGATTTACAAAATCGTCCGTCATCTCGAAGCCAATCACCGCGGGGTCAAAGTAGAAGGTAGTTTAGGTGATCCTGGCAGCCTGACGGTGAGCCTCTAACAGTTTGGGTTATTTTCAACAAAAGCGGAGAAGCTACCTTGAAGTTCAATATTGCAAGATCTTCATTGCCAGATCTTTGAGGTAGCGTCTTTAGTAAAGTCAAAGTTTACTGCGCCTTCAGCAATGATCGTTACGCTTTGGAGAGTCGGTGTAGCCACATAAAATTGGGCCCTTCGGGTGAGCAGACACGCTGAATTAAACCGTAAGAGTAGTGTAAGTTCTCGCCGGACAAGTCTTTGCGGTATCCATACTGTGTCCATTCGCCGTAAGGATCGTTGACAAAGCAGCCCGATCGGTCATATCCCCGCAGCACAATAATGTGACCAAAGCTGGTGAAATAGCCGTGAATAATACAGGGACGACCTTCAGCGATCGCCTTTTGAATGTCAAACATCCGACCTTGCAGCGTCAAGTCATCCCTTAGCCCATAGTCAGCGGCCATTTTTGCTAAGTCTCCGGGGTCGTGACGGCTCAACCCTTTATTATCCATGTAGCGATAAAGCTCATCCTCAAATTGGACGGCGTTCGTCTTGCGAGGAATTTTGAAGTAGCGCATCACCATCGCAAAACAGGTGACATTGCAAGCCCCACCCGGATTCTCTGAGTTGTTTAATTGATTGTGGTAAGGCACTCCCAGAGACTTTGTAGCAGGCAGACGAGCAGGCAGACGAATGGGAAGAGACGGCGTTCGTGCGGTTGAAATGACCTTCCCCTGACTGTTGAGCACTTGGACATGCGGCATAAACACAAACCAGGTATTGCGGGGAGGAACGCCCAAAAAACCATCGACGATCGCGATTTTGAGATGATTTCTGCCGACGGGCTTCCACGAGTGAATGTTCAATACTTTGCCCGCTTCGACAGTGACTTTATCTTGAGGCGGCAGTTTTGAAGAATCGTCTGCGGATTGCTTGAAAAACGTCGTCTGAAGAACTTTGATTCGCATAGAATTTCTCCAATTCCTGATTCTGCTGAGTTTTAGGCTTTTCAATTTTGATTGACGGCGATCGACAGAAAGCTACTCATGCGCGATTGCTCATTCCTGATTTCCCGAACCTAGTGTACCTACCCACACAAAGAGTAGCTTTGCCTCAAGGGAATAACTCTCCGTTAATTCCGATCGAGTTGCCTGCTTTGACTCAAGGTTTTGTAAAGGAGTTCCGTTAATTTACGCAGGGAGATATTTCGGTTGTCCAGCCAAAATAAAGACGCACCAGGGATTCTACTCAAAAATGCGTCTACTTAACTTTTGCTTTACGATCGCTCTCATCACACTCGGAGCCAAATCTTTTGAGTTGCTGCCTGCCAATTCTCAAGGCGAAACTTCTCCCCTCAGTCAGGCGTTTGTCTCAGTTCCCATCCCTAACGAAGCGGTCAAAAAGCCTTATCAAGTGCTGATTTATAGCGCCACTGGCGTACAGACTCAACCATTAGTCGATCGACTTGCTACGCTCAAAATTCCCTATCAACTCACGTCCTCGATTTCTCAAACCCTGGACGCAGACGACCATCAGGGACTCGATCGCTTTCAACAACTCAAGCATGAAAAGCAGCCGATCGTATTCATCAACGGCAAGGCTAAGTCAAATCCACGCGCCGAAGAAGTGGTGACCGAATATCAGAAAATGACGGGTGAATTGCTGATTCAAAAGTGAGTTCGACGTTGATCAAGGACTTCCAGAACTCTTATCTGAAAATTCGCCCCAATTGAGACGTTGGGCAGAAGACCCAAACAACGCGAAAAACCTGCATCGCATCGACTTTCTAGGGAATTGAGACAGACCGAAGCAGGCGATCGACAATTCCTCTGGCTCTGCGTCCCCCCGCCGGAATTAGGCGATGAGCCAACACATGAGGCGCAAGCTCCTTCACATCATCGGGGATTACGTATTCTCTGCCTTCTAAAAACGCTAATGCCTGCGCTCCTTTTTGCAACGCAACCGTTCCTCTAGGACTCACACCCAACGTCACTTCCTCATCCTGACGAGTTGCCCTTACCAGATTGAGAATGTATTGCTGTAGAGAAGTATCAATTTTTACTTGACGACAAAGGCGCTGTAACTCCTGGACTTCTGCTAGTGAAATGCAAGGCTTGAGTTCTTGAATCGTATGCCCTTCTTGAAGGCGCTGTAACATCTGCATTTCTTCCGATTCGGTCGGGTAGCCCAGCGACAGCGACAGCGCAAATCGATCCATCTGCGCCTCTGGTAGCGGAAAGGTGCCTTGATACTCGATCGGGTTCTGAGTCGCGATTACAAAAAACGGACTGGGAACTTTACGAGAATTGCCATCCACCGTCACCTGCTGTTCTTCCATGACTTCGAGAAGGGCAGATTGGGTGCGAGGAGTCGCCCGATTAATTTCATCAGCCAACAAAACGTTCGCAAAAACTGGCCCTGACAGAAACTCAAACTCACCCGATCGCGGATTCCAAATATTCGTGCCTGTCACATCCGTGGGCAACAGATCAGGCGTACACTGCAATCGCTGAAACCGACCGTCGATCGACTTGGCCAAAGACTTGGCCAGCAACGTCTTGCCAACGCCCGGAACGTCTTCTAACAAAGCATGACCGCCTGAGAGTAAGGCAACCAGGACAAGCCGAATCGCCTCAGACTTGCCGACGATCGTTTGGCTCAAATTTTGGGTTAGTTGCTCAATGCGCTCTCTCATGTGCAGGTTTTCGCCCCTAGAAGACTTTCGTTCATCATACTCAGGATGCCCAAAAATGGAGTTAGACGCTGAACTATAGACTTTGGACTCTAGTGTCTGGACTGCCTGCGTTTTCAGTCAAATGTCTCTGGTCAAATGTCTCCGGTCTAATGTCCTTGCCTCAATTTAGGAGACAGGAACGCACATCGTTCTAGCGGTTTCGCAATCGGCTTTAATTTGGGCTTTTAGGTCATCTAGCGAGGCAAACTTTTGCTCAGGGCGAATGAATTGCTCTAGCTCAACGGTGAGTGTCTGCCCATACAGGTCGCCTGACCAATCCAACAAGTGAACTTCGATCGTTTGCTTAGTTCCATTCACAGTTGGACGGTTGCCAATATTCATCACGCCCAGCTTGTGATCGAGACCCACTCCCGAAACCCTCACACTGTAAACACCCTGCTTGGGGATAAATTTTTCGGGGGGCGGCTGCAAATTAGCGGTCGGGAAGTCGATCGTTCGTCCCAACTGCTGACCCTGTACAACTTCGCCAACAAGACTGTAAGCCCGTCCCAACATTCGATTTGCGCCCTGCAAGTTTCCGTTCTCAAGCGCCTCACGAATGGCAGAGCTACTAATCCGCTCTCCGTGAAAAGTCAGCAGCGGCACGATCGTGACATCGATCCCAAACTTAGCCGCAATCGCTTGCAAATCTGCTGCTGTCCCCGATCGCTTGTAGCCAAACCGAAAATCTTGCCCAACGCTCACGCACCTTGCTTGCAGGTGATGGATCAAAATTTCCTCGACAAACTGCTGAGGAGTCAAAGCCGCCAGTTCGCGATTAAACGGCAAGAGAACCAGTTGCTCAACGCCGATCGCGCTCAGTTGCAGGGCTTTTTCAGAATGAGGAGTAAGCAGTTTGCGCGGTTGCCCTGTAAAAAACTCTTTGGGATGGGGCCAAAAACTAACAACTGTAGAGCGAATTTGAGGATCGTTACTAATGACAGGCGAAATTACCTGGTGATGCCCTTGATGAATGCCATCAAAATTGCCCAGGGCAACCACAGTCGGAGTCAGCGCGTTAGTGAGAGAAGAAGTTATCCACACGCTTTACATTTTGACATACATTACTCAGCGATCTGCAAAAGCCCATCTAAGCGAGTTGGCTGAATTTTGTAGTTTTCACGGGCAAACTGTCACTTTAGGAGACAAATTGGGCACAACGAGAGGCGATCGCCCCCATCCCAACTCTTTCAACTTAAGGTAAGCCTCCCACGTTCAGAAAGGCTTTCTAACTTTCGCCGCCTCTTCTCTCAGTCAAATCCTGGCAAAATAGAGTCAGACTGTAGCGTAAAGCATGACAAACCGTTTTCTCTCAAAGTTTCGGACAACTCTCTGGGCATGGTCATTGGGGTTGACTTTGCTGTGGATATTGCCAGCCTATGCTGAGACAACTTCTGTTTCTCTGACTGCCTCCAGGGTGTCGGTATCAAGTCCCAAAAAACAGAGCTATGATCCCCAGGCAGTTCTCACTCAACTGTCCCAGTCTTCAGTCGTCTATCTGGGCGAAACCCACGACAGTCCAGATGATCATCGCGCCCAACTTGAGATTATTCAATTCCTGCACCGATCAAATCCCAAAATCGCCATCGCACTGGAGATGTTTCAACGCCCTTATCAATCGCTGGTCGATCGCTATCTAGCGGGTGAGCTTACAGAAACCCAACTTCAAGAACTCAGCCAATTTCAGAAACGCTGGGGCTTCCCGTGGGAGTACTACGCCCCCATTCTCAGATTTGCCAAAGCGAACCGTTTGCCCGTGATTGCGCTCAACACGCCTTCTGAAGTAACGCGCAAAGTGGCTCGTGGGGGGTTAAAAAGTTTGACGTTGAGCGATCGTCGCTTTATTCCGCCCCTTTCTGAGATTCGCGCCGAGCCAGAGGCTTATCGTCAGAGAATGCGCCAGATTTATGAGCAAATTCATCAAGGTAAAGGAAGCAGCGATCGCTTTGAGTCGTTCTTTTTGGCGCAAATTCTTTGGGATGAAACGATGGCCGATCGCATCAGTCAGTTTCTTAAGGCAACTCCCAAAACTCAGGTGATCGTGCTGGCAGGTCAGGGACACATTCTCTATGGCGACGGGATTCCCAGCCGAGTTGCGAGACGAATGCTCAACAATCCCCAGTTTTCTCAATCACTGGTCTTGCTCAACCCGCCTACTGAATTCACCACCCCACAAGACCGTCCCATTGCTGACTTTTTTTGGAATCAGTCCACTCCTTAGCTCGTCAACTTTTTGGGAAACAAGTAGATTGCGCCTGAAATCCAGGTCAGAGCAACAGATACCCAAAAGGCTCCCAGAGGCAACATCCAATCACTAGGCAAAGGTGCGATGAGAAGGGCGATCGCCACAATTTGACTCACTGTTTTTAGCTTGCCCCACAGATTTGCGCCTTGAATACTGCCCCCTCCCTGCAAACTGGAATCAACGCGCCAGCCTGCGATCGTCAGTTCTCTCGCCAAGATCATAAACACCCCCCAAGCGGGAACTTGCCCCAACTCAACCAGAGACATCAGGGGAGCCAAAACCAGCAGTTTGTCAACCAAGGGATCAAGAAATTTTCCTAAGTCTGTCACTTGGTTAAGCTTTCGAGCCAGGTAGCCGTCGAGCCAGTCTGTCCCGGCTGCCAATAGAAAGATCGCCACCATGATCCAGCGAGTCTCCGAAGTGGGATGGTGCAAGCCGTAGAGCAAAAAAGGAACTCCGAATAGGCGCGAGACGGTGATCCAGGTGGGCAGATTCATAAGATTTGAGCAAAGGGCACTCGTTAAGCATAAAAAAATAGGGCCAATCCGAATAGGATCAACCCTAAAATCCAACAACTTCAGGAGATAAACTCTGGCTTTTAGCAAGCCCCATGCTTATTAAGAACTACCCAGATGGTTTTAAAGATCAGACGCAGGTCATACGCGATCGACCACTTTTTCTGATACTCCAAGTCAAGTTTGACGACATCTTCAAAATCGGTGACATTCGAGCGACCGTTGGCCTGCCATTCTCCTGTGATTCCAGGTTTGACGTTGAGACGTTGCCAGTGGTGCGGCTTGTATTTGCTGACTTCATCCGCTGTCGGGGGACGGGTGCCGACCATGCTCATGTCGCCCTTCAGGACATTCCAAAATTGGGGAAGCTCATCTAGACTGGTACGCCGCAAAAAGGCCCCGATCCGCGTGATTCGAGGGTCGTTCTTGCTTTTGAAGATGTTGCCCTTGGCTTGATTTTGCACCAGATGTTTGCGCTGGTCAGCATCGATCACCATCGAGCGAAACTTCCAGATGCGAAAAGGCTGCCCCTTGACTCCACAGCGAATCTGACTGTAAAAGATTGGGCCGGGATCATCGCGCTGAATGGCGATCGCCACCGGAATAGCCACCACAGCCGTAATCGCCAGACCTACCAGGGCACCTGCAATGTCGATCAGTCGTTTGAGCTTGCTGTTGACAGAGGGGTGAAGGGGTTCGGACTCGATTGAGGCCAACAGGTCTGAAGCAGAAGTATTTGCTTTTTTGGCGCGTTCAAGCAAGGCGGAATAGAGAGATGAAGGAATGTTAGAAGTCGTAATCACAGGTTGCAGCCGATTTTTCTTAAAGGTTGACCTCACCCGACCACTATATTCAGCCACACCCGCCTATCGTTAGGGAATTGAAGGACGTTTGCTTAATCTTTGAACTGCCTTAGACTTTTATGAAGATCTGGTATGTTGTCCGAAATGTAGACCAAATGAGGGTTGTGCGCCAAAGGTTCTGTCGCGTGAGATGGACAGGAGTGGGGCAAATCTAGATCTTGTGCAGCCCTCGATCGCTCAGTCAATGAAAATCCCTGAGACTCTTGTTATATCTGAGCTTCATCAGCTTTTTCATTTGATTCAGCAATTCGTCTGTACTGTTCTGAACTACGATTCTGATTCGGGAGGAGCATCTTCTACAAACAAGTCATCCATCCCCTCCAGATTAAAGACTGAGTTGATTTTGGCAGGCGAATCTGAGGAGGTGCTGCTTTTTATCGGAGGAGCAGTTGGTGAGGAAATTTCACGTGTTTTGTCTAGATTTGAGAGATCCTGACTAAGTTGGTGCAGGGTAGTCGAGTCAAGCGTTAGCTCTAAGTCTGGATTTTCGGAGACTGGTGGTGTGGGCAATAAATTTTCTTCTGGCGTGTAGGTGGCTTCGGCGAGCGATCGCACATCTGAGGCCGCAGAATCGCTCGCAGGCGGACTCACGGACACGACATTCAACGGCTGGCTGGCATCCGCAGATAACTGCTCCAAAAGATCGGTCAGTGCATTGATAGTGTCACGGTGAGGCGGTGTCTCTAGAGGCAGTGGGGCTGGATTAGTAGAAATCGCAGTCTCTTCAGGGGGTAAGGCAGGACTGGCAAAACCTGTGGCTGCTTCGAGGGGTTGTGCAGGGCCGCTGGGAATTTCGGTGCCGGGATAGGGGAGTGAAATGGGAGTAGACGCGACCCCTTGCGGGTATCTCACAGCGATCGACTCGGATCGGACGGGCTTTCCGGGTTGAGGCGCGGCTTCTGAGTTTGTAGATTCTAAGTTTGTAGGCTCTCCTTCCTGGGCATGGAGATAAGAAGACGCTTCTCGTCCCAACTGCTCGGCTAATCGATTGACCAGCGTCGAGAACATGACTTCTCCCTGCTCACCCAAATGATGAAGCTTATCTAGCCCTTGAGCCAGCGAATCCTGGTAAGCATTGATGTCTTGTTGCAGGGATTCAAACACGACTTTTAGCGTAGTGTCTAGCGTTGTGAGCGCCTGATTGGTTTGATCTTGTATTTTCTGGATCTGCTCAACACTTGGCGAGGGAGAAGCTGATTGCTCTGTCTGGTAGCTTTGGCGGTGCGCCTCTAGCCTGCGAATTTCTCGAATCAGGGCATTTCTCTGCTGGGTCAAGGTCGCAACTTCAGACTGCAAAGGGCGAAGTAACCCCAATCGCAGCTCGTTCATTTCTTGCACAACGGATTGCATCACCTGCTGCGCGTCGGCTTGTGAGGAGTCTGAAGTCTGGCTAACAGGGGTCGATCGCTGTTGCATCATCAAATAGATGCGAAGTCTCTGTAAGAGTTGACGCTGTTGAGCCACTTGCCCACTTGCCGCCCAGGGAAGGCGAGAGGCTGCTTTTTGCAGCACCGCATCAATTTCGTGAATGAGCGTCTGAATTTGATCCTTCTGAGAAGTCACGATCGAATCCTTGATGAAGATTTTGCAAAATGGATGAGACCAATTCAACTGATTGATAGGTTGCCCATAAGAGCATACTCTCACCCAGCGTTTATGAAGCGGATACCTCTGACTTAGAAAACAACAAATGGATTGTTTATTCAGGATAGTTTATGGGCTGCGTTGTCGAGGCAGCAGGCAGGTCTTAGTCCAAGTTTCTCAACAGAGCGTAGAAAACTGCAAAGTGGTTAAGGTTGATCAAGTCGTCGCCGACGTAGGAACCGTAAAGGCGATTAAAATCCAATAAAATCTAAGGGCAGCGATCAAGTTTTTCCTAAACCCTGAGCTAAAAAATGACGAACTCCTTTCTTCTTTAAATGCGGGTGGCGCTACAAATTTTTGTCTCAAAAGCTTTCAAGAACTTAAAAATTCGCAGGATCAAGAAAACGACAGATAGAAATATGACCGTCCAAAAGTCTAAGTATTTAAAAAGTTGTAGTCTAAAATAATACCTGTTTGTGAAGCTTGTAATGGAATACTAGTTAATAGATCACCAGATCTTGAATTGGCTCGATCGCTGAGGCTTTACGAAAGGCGATCGTAAGTTCATCAGTTTTATCTAGCATTTGTTAAGCTTTAGGCTATGATGGCGATTGGTTTTGGCGATTAACCAAGTTTGAGGCTTATCAGTTTATAACCTCGACCCTGTTTTGGCCTGCGCCTGTCAAGTGGATTAATACTGAAATCAAAATCCTGAGACTAAAGTATAAATTAACCTGGAAGAAGCCAACAATTTAATTGCAAACTGGGATCGTGCGCTCGTCTTGTGCACGTCATATTACTGAGACTGACGAATAGACTTTGGTCACTAAATTACAGCTCCACTACGTTTTATAAAATTTAATTCTTCACCTCAGATGGCTTAAACCTCCCTCAAAACAAAACCTCAATGGAAGATTGGTATAACCTACGCGACCAGAATTCTAATGTATCGATTCGTTCGGCTCCTTTCTTTGAAGGATTGCCAGAAGCAGTGGTCGAAAAGGCAATTTCTCATGTTGTTACGCGGAGTCATCCGGCCAATCAGGTGATCTTGCTCGAAAACGACTGGGGCAGTTCGGTCTATTTTATTTTGAATGGCTGGGTGAAGATTCGCACCTACAACCTGGATGGCAAAGAGGTTACGCTAAACATTTTGGGCAAAGGAGAACTGTTTGGCGAGATGGCTCCGCTAGATGAAGTGCCCCGATCGACGGATGTGATTACGCTGGCTCCGACGACGATCGGCAACATGCCTGCTCAAGATTTTGTGCAACTGCTTAGTTCAGAACCGCAAGCGGGAATCCGGTTAGCTCAACTGATGGCGCGTCGTCTGCGTCAGGTCAATCGTCGTCTGCGGCTGCGCGAGTCTGATAGCACGTCACGAGTGGCTGACATTCTTTTATTTTTGGCAGATGGGCAGGGCAAACGTGGCCCCAATGGCACCGAAATCCCCAATTTGCCGCATCGAGAACTGAGCAGTCTGAGTGGGCTGGCGCGAGAAACGGTAACGAGAGTCTTGAGCAAACTCGAAAAGAAAGGGCTGATTGTGCGCGATCGCGACACACTTTGCATCCCTGATCCCCATGCTCTAGAACGAATGATGATCTAGCGTTTAGCCAAAGACTTACTAGAAACTTAGAGAAGAGGTTGAGTGGTCAAGCAGGCAGCTAGATCGAGTTGAGCGAGTTTTGTGTAAGCGTCATCGATCGTCTGTTTGCCGCGTAAAAACCCCAGACTGGCACCCGGACAGATAAACCGCAGCGTTTCGGGTGTGAACTGATCCAACAACTTTTGCACGTTGCGGATTTGACGTGGCCAATGAAAGGTTTTAGCTGTTCTCAAGGGCACGGGATGGGCAGAGCGATCGGGCAACAAATGCCGCCCTGTAAACAAGATTCCACCGAATGGACGATAGAGACAAGACGCTCCGGGAGAATGACCAGATGTCCAAATCAGGTGATGAGACGCGACCCCATGCGGGTCACTCGAAGAGATTGTACAGTCCTGGTGAAACGAACTCACCTTCAGATTAGGCAAAAGGTACGCTTCCTGCTCTTGAATCACCACCTCACAGCCCATCTTCTGCTGAATTTCTCGCACTTTTCCCAGTCCGCCTCGATGCGTTATGACCAGCCAGCGCACGCCCATTTTTTGCAGAAACTGCTGATTGGTCTCATCCCAGGCGGGACAGTCCACTAGAATGTTGCCTTCTGGCTCGACGATCAGATAAGCCGTGCCGCCCAAGGTGTCTCGGTTGGGAGGGAATGCAAAAATAGAGTCAGCACCCGGAACATCGTATCCATCCAGAACAAGACGAGGGAGTTTGAGCGTTCCCTTGTGGCTGGTTGAGATAGGCTGAGAGAGTGAGGAGTTTGTCGATCGCTCGGATGGAGTTTGAGTCATTACACGCAGGTAAGCAGAACGAGAGGCGGAGTCATTTAATCTTCGATGATCTTGGCAGATTGAAACCATGACCCGCGAATGCCAATAAAATGTTATGTCTCGGTGCTGCTTTTTTTCGCGCTTCAAGCAAGAATCAACGCTGCGATTGCTCCAAGATTCCTCAAAAAGTCTGAGTTTGCGATCGCCCACCACTGCATCGTCAACCCCAAAATTTAGCGCATGATCTGGCTACTCTTACTCGGACTGATTACCTACTTTATTGTGCAAAGGGTGACTGGCATCACTCGCACTCCCATCTGGGCGCTGTGGTTTGTGGCGATGCTTCCCGCATTCTCGCTGGTCGGGTGGACTTTAGCCTTCCGGGGACAACGGCCCATGCCGCCTGAGTTGGTGATTTTGATGTTTGTGCTGTGTTTGTCGCTCTACCTGTATTTGATTCAGCGCGGACGGATTTCTCCCACTTCGGCGATCGATGCCGTTCCTCAAGGTCAAACGCTGGGCACCGAAACGCCTGCTGATCCCCAAAGTGAGCCGCCCGTCTCGCGACCGATCAACAAGGACGAAGAGAGCAGCCTACAAACCTGTTTTCCCTGGTCGGTGTATTACTTACAAAATCTGGAGTATCGTCCCCAGGCGGTGATTTGTCGGGGACAGTTGCGAACGACTCCTGAAGTGGCTTACCAGACGATTCGAGAAAATGTGGAGTCTAAGTTTGGCGATCGCTTCTACGTGGTTTTTCAAGAGGGCCTGAACGATAAGCCATTTTTTGCGCTGGTGCCCAACCCACAAGCCAGTGGAGAAGAAAAGCAAACACGCAAATCGCTGGCTCGTCCTGGAATTGCGATCGGACTGGCGGTGATGACGCTGTTTACAACGACGCTGGCAGGTTTGCAAATTATTGGCAAAGAGTTGGACACAGATTTGTCTGTTTTGCCTCAAGGGTTGCCTTACGCGATCGCGTTGATGACATTTTTTAGCGTTCGGGCGGCCGGGCATTATCTAACGACTCGTCGCCATCAGATTGCGGCCACGTTGCCTTATTTTATTCCCGTGATTCCTTTGCCGTTGTTGCCTGTGGGCACGGTGGGAGCCTTTATTCAGATTCGATCGCCGATTCCTAGCCGCAAAGCTTTGTTTGATTTTGGTGTGGTGGGAGCGATCGCGGGTTTGGTGATTGCGCTGCCGCTGTTGTTGTGGGGATTGGATCATTCCACTGTTGTAAACTTGCCTCAGCGCCCCGGATTGTTTGACTTTCAGGCGTTAAGTCCTCGGTTTTCTCTATTGCTGGCTGTGTTTAGCAAGCTGGCCTTGGGCGGTGAACTGGTGGCTGAACGAGCAATTCGTCTGCATCCTGTGGCAGTGGCGGGCTGGATTGGACTGATGTTTACGGCGTTTAATCTGATGCCTGTGGGCCAGTTGGATGGTGGGCGAATGGTTCACGCGATGTTTGGGCAACGGACAGGGGCGGCGATCGGGCAAATTTCTCGCTTGTTATTGCTGGCGCTGGCGTTTGCTCAACAGATGGCGTTTTCTCAACAGCACTTGCTGGTTTGGGCGATTTTGCTGTTGTTGCTGCCTGTAACGGATGAGCCTGCTTTGAATGATGTGACGGAGTTGAATAATGCTCGTGACGTGATTGGGCTGATCATTCTGGCGATGTTGCTAATGATTGTTTTACCCGCTCCTAAAGTTGTCCTGGCATGGTTAAATCTCTAGAAACACGATGTCAAAACGGTCTCAGCCCAGTCCAGCCTACGTTTTGTATCGCGATCTGCAATCTTTGCTGATCTATCGAGAGATTTTTGGCGATTCTGTGGGGCAGGCGTTTCTAGAAGTGCTGCAAGCGATCGCCCTCTCCGACTCGCTACACATTCTTAAAGCCTATAGCGGCTGGTTTGCAGCGTTGGCAACTCAAAATCGGGGCTGGCAAGATTATCTGCTCGATCGCCTTCTGACCGCTGACAATCCTTTCTCACGTCAGGTTCAAAAAACGGCTTTAGAAGAGTTGCCTGTTGCCTTGATTCAAGCGGTGAAACGAGACTTGCGATCGCTTCAATCCCTCTACGCTTGCAGGGCTGAGAAAATTTGCGACTGGATCACTCAGCAGGCTGATTCTTCTGAAGGGTTGATCCCCTGGGCGGATCAGTTGCCTGCAAACGCAGAAAGTCCTGCTAAAAAAGCGGCTTCGCAGTTGAGAAATCGGTTAGAAGGGCTGACAGATTGGGCCGATGCGCTGGCAGATTTAGCTCATTATTATCGCCAATTTGGAACGGGGATTTTTGCTGAATATCAGGCGTTTCGCTGGCAGGGTGGGCAGCTAGTGGCGATCGTTCATCCTGATCCCGTCCAGACTGGGGATTTGTTTGGCTATGAGTCTCAGCGTGAGACACTGCTCAAAAATACAGAATTCTTGTTGTCAGGCAATTCGGCGCTGCATGTCTTGCTGTATGGCAGTCGGGGATCAGGGAAATCTTCGTTAGTCAAGTCGCTGCTGCATGAATATGGCGATCGTCATCTGCGGTTGATTGAGGTTGCCAAATCTGAGTTGACGAATCTGCCGATCATTGTGGAACAGCTTCGCGGTCTGCCTCAAAAGTTCATCATTTTTGTGGATGACCTGTCGTTTGAGGAAGATGAAGACGCTTATAAGGCGCTCAAAGTCGTTCTCGAAGGCAATCTCACCGCTCGTCCGCAAAATGTGGTGGTGTATGCCACTTCCAATCGTCGCCATCTGATTCGTGAATTTTTTGGCGATCGTCCTCGTCCCAGAGATGCTGATGAGGTTCACAATTGGGACACGGTGCAGGAAAAACTCTCCTTTAGCGATCGCTTTGGACTCACTCTAACTTTTGAGCCGCCCGACCAAACCACGTATCTCAAGATCATCCATCATTTAGCGAGTCAAGCTGGGATCGCCCTCAGTTCAGAGGATTTAGAATTTCGGGCGTTGCAGTGGGCGACTCGTCACAATGGGCGATCGGGCAGAACGGCGCGTCAGTTTGTTGATTTTTTGCGATCCGATTTGAGCGTTTTTGGGCAGGCTTAGATGTCATTCACTCATGAGAGAATTGTCCGATTTCAAGACACCGATGCGGCGGGAGTCGTCTACTTTGCTAACGTTCTAACTATCTGTCACGAGGCTTACGAAGCGTCTCTAATGGCGGTTGAAATTAACTTAAAGGGATTTTTTAGCGGCTCCAAAACGGCGGTTCCGATCGTTCACGCTGACGTAGATTTTTTTCGTCCGATGTACTGCGGCGATCGCTTGTCGATTCAACTCACGCCTCGCGCAATTAGTGACAGTGAATTTGAGATCTTCTATGAAATTCGCTTAACGAATCAGGAACAATCTACCTGCAAAGCGCACACCCGCCACGTTTGCATTCATTTGGAAAGCCGATCGCGCCACCCGTTACTGTCTGACCTAAATTCCTGGCTAAAGGCTTTTGCGTGACGATCGTTCCAAAACAGGGATTACGCAATGTGCGACTTCTCTAAGTTCCTTTTTGCTTGATTGAGTTCTCCTCTTTAAAGTCAGTTAGATGAGGGGTTCTCGCTTCGTTGTTTGGCGCTTCTGCCCCACCCCCCAATTTTGGGGGACTCTTAGACAAGACTTCCAGTTCAAAGTCTCTCACTCGTGGAGGATTTGGCTTGCTCTCCCGGATTGACTACCGCAGCGAGAATCTCATCGAATCCACGTTAAACTAAGGCCTGTAAGAGTGCCTGGAGCTTGAGTTGGACTTCGGTGAGTTCTTTTTCGGGAGTTGAGCCAGCGACGATTCCGGCACCCGCAAAGAGACGAGCGTGACAGCCATTGAGCAAGGCAGACCGAATGCCAACCGCAAATTCTCCATTGCCCTGGCGATCGACCCAGCCGATCGGAGCCGCATACAGCGATCGCTCAAACTGCTCAAAATGACGAATCTGATCACAGGCAAGCGATCGAGGTGCCCCCGCAACGGCAGGCGTAGGATGAAGCTTTGCAACCACATCTAACAAATGCACACTCGACGGAACATTTGCCTGAATTGGAGTGTGTAAATGCTGAATATTGGGAAGCTGTAAAAGTCGAGCCGACGACCTTTTTGAGTTACCCGCAAGGAGCCGCTTTGAATTATCTGCCAGAGGCTGCCGCGCCTTTAATCCCAGTTGTGACAAATGTTGAGTAATCGAATCAATCACAACTTGGTGTTCGTGCAGTTCTTTAACACTTGATAACAGATCATTGGCTAATCGGACATCCTCACTAGCCGTTTTGCCACGAGGCGCAGAACCCGCCAGCGCATCCGTTTCTAATTGGCGATCGTGAATGCTCACTAATCGTTCTGGACTTGCACCGATAAATGTCTGCCCTTTGCCGCTGCTGGCTGAAAAAATATAGCAGCTTGAATAGAGTTTTCGTAAATTGTTGAGGGAGGCAATCAGATTAAAAGGAATCGGGGAAGTCACATCCAAAGCATGAGCTAAAACAACTTTGTGAAGATGTTTTTTTTGAATTAAATCAAGAACTGAAGAAACAGAATTTTTGAAATGATTGGTGTGAGAAACGTTTTGTTTTTTAAGTAAGTTTTTATGACCGATCGCCAGATCAATCGCCTCATGTCTCACCGATCGAATCACATCAAACCGCCGCCAAACCAAACTCGCCGCAACGTCTGGGTCAAACTGCTGATCGATCACTAAGTTAGCAACAAGAGTTGAACGATCGCCCTGACGACAGACCTGCCAGCGAGGTAAAAAGATCGAAGCAGACGGGAAAAAATCAGTTTCAGAAATGTCGTCAAAGAATGAAAAATTACAGAAAAAATGTGCCCCAGAAAATGGAGCATCTAATTCACCAGTTTGAGTTGTTTTTGACAGCGTATCTTGAATGAATTCTTTAGCTTGAATAAATCGATTTTTCCCTTTCGTTTCTAACTGAATGGCTGCCCCGATAGCCAACACTGCTTCTTGCTGACCCTTCTCAAAATAGAAATGTCGCTGGTTAGATCGAACAATTGATTGTAAAACTGCAAGCGGATCGATTGGATCAATTTCTAAAGAAATGCTGGCAATTTGTAGCGGAGAATTTCTAAAATTAGCGGGTCGAAACGTACGGAGAAATTGAGCGAGATCTTTCTGATTTTGCAAGCGATCGAGACGGTACGGGATAACAGGCATGAGTACGCAAGTATCGAGGTTTGTTTGAAACAGACATTTTGAAATGACAAAAGCTGGAACCTAGTCCCTTAGCTGATTTTAGTAGACTTTGGGAGATGAAGGACGCGACAACTCCGATCTCTTTGGGTCAGGTCGCCGTCCCACGACCTTTAGGCGAAAGTCATCTGGCGGTACAAACGTGATGCCTCGACGAGACGGCTGCACCAGGCGATTTTCATTAGTCTCAAATTGATAATGAGCCAGAACGGTTGCCAAAATCAGCTTCATCTCAAACAGCGACAATGCCATGCCTACACAGCTTCGACTGCCGCCGCCAAATGGGAAAAATTCATAGGGTGAAAACTTTTGCGTCATAAAGCGATCGGGATTAAATTGCCCCGGTTCTACATAAGTCTCGGCTCGACGATGCGCCAGATAAATGCAAGGAACGAGAATGGCCCCCGGTTCAAACGTGTAACCTTCTAGTTCAATCGTCTGCTTGACTTTGCGCGGTTGGGAAATGAGGGCGATCGGATACACCCGCAGCGCTTCTTTACAAACGGCAGTCAGGTAAGGCTGTTGAGAAAGGGCGGTCGGATCGAGGCTTTGATTTTGAATTTCTGGCAGCAGGCGATCGAGTGAGTTCTGACTTCGATGAATCCAATAAAACGCCCACGCCAAACCAGAGGCCGTCGTTTCGTGACCGAGCAGCAAGAGCGTCATTAACTGATCGCGCAATTCTTGAGTGTCCATCGATTCGCCCTGGTCGTCACGGGCAGACATCAACACCGAGAGAATGTCCGATCGCTGGCTGAGATCCTGTGTTCGGCGCTCTTCAATTTCGGCGTAGATCAGAGCATCAATTTGCTGTTGTTGATCTAAAAAGCTGCCCCAGGGACTCCAGCGCCCCAAATTTTGTTGAAGCGGCGGAAAGAAAAACTGAGTCGAATAAAGCGGAGACGTAATCGATTCCAACAATTTGCCCAATAGCTGTCTGAGCCGTTGATAGCGGTCACCTGGCACCATGCCAAAGACGACCTGCAAAATCACCTGAAGCGAAATCTGAGACATTTCCTCCCGCATATTCAGCGATCGTCCGGGTTGCCATTGCTGCATCTGTTCGCTGGCTAGATCGCAGATCAGTTGACCTTGACGATAAAGCTGTTCTCGATGCAAAGCAGGCATTAACAACTGGCGCGATCGCAAGTGACGCTGACCTTCCTGCATAATCAACGAGCGATCGCCCACCAACGGCCGAAACACATGAGTCACTTTGCCCAACTCCAGCGAGTCTGCCAGCGTCGTAAAAATCGCCTGAATCGCATCCGGATGACTAAAAAACACCACAGGCGGCGAATTTACGCCCAACACCCGCAGCGTAAAGGTGTCGCCATACTTCTGAGCGCAGGCTTCGAGAAAATTGATCGGTTGAGCGACGATCGACAAGGTTTGGAGTAGGGAGGGCGATCGCGATCCATCAGGCAGCTTCATTAGACTTGCTTTGGTAGACACTTCTCGCTCTAGTCTAGAAGGTTTGGCAGGAAGGGATCTTGTTGATGCTTGGCAGCTTCAGAGCGATCGGCTTAAGTGCAAAATCAAGTACGATGCGAGTAATTGTAGAAGTCAGTCAAGTGTGATGAAGCCTGAAGTCATTGCTGCCGTTATTTCCGCGATCGTGGCTACGATCAGTGTCGTGATCAGTGTTTACGGTCAAACTCGCATTGCCCGATTGTCTGACCGACTGATGAAGCAGCGTGAAGCCGAATCGCGTGAAGCTCAGACTGCCACTTTGATGTCTAAATACCGAGATCCTTTATTGCGATCGGCGATTGATCTTCAAAGCCGCTTATACAACATTCATCAAAGCAGATTTTTAGAGCGGTTTTATCTTCGATCGCCTTCCGCTCAAAGTTATGCAATGCACAACACTCTGTATGTAGTTGCAGAATATCTTGGATGGGTAGAAATTTTACGTCGAGAAGTTCAATTTTTGGACTTGGGCGATCTAGAACGGAACCGTCGCCTGAGTGAACTTCTTGTCAGCATTAATCAAGCGTTTGGACATTACAAATCCGGAGCCAATTTCCGACTGTTTAATGGCGAACAACGTGCAATTGGAGAGATCATGACGATTCCTCGCTCGAATAGTGAAGCGATCGGCTATGACTGCATTGGCTATGCCACGTTTGTTAAAAAGATGAGCGATCCAGAATTTGCAAGTTGGTTTACAGACCTGAGAGAGTCGATTGACATAATGGGAAACTCACCAAAAATCGATGGAGAAAGACTAGTCTTAATTCACAGTCGGCTGATCGATCTGATCGATTTTCTTGATCCTCATTGCGTTAGAGTTCCTCCGCAGCACAGGACTAGAATCGAACAGCAGTGAAGTTATGGAGCAGTGCGACAGTATATAAACTAATGAATTGAAGTCTAGTCTGCTTTAAACATCTGGCTTGGGCAAAATTCGTAAAAACTTGATGATTTGTCCTGTGATTTCAATGCAGATCAGATAGTTGTCTAGCGTGAAGCGGTAGAAAATCTCGCTAGAGCCAACGGGTTGAAATTCTGATAAATCTTGAAGTTGACCCATCTGAAAAAACTCGCCAAACACAAACTGCTGAATGCGGGGGAAAATAGACGGTTCTAGACTTTTGAGATCGATCAAGAAGGTACGATCGTAGCGGACTTCGAGCCTCGCCGGGAGCATCAAACCACCCATTGAGCTTGGCTTTGTCGTATTCATCGCGATCGGGGTGCAGGTTGAATGAGGGGTAACAGACGCAGCGCTTCTTCACGGGTCAAGGTGTCTCCGGGATTGTGGCACTTCTTAGACGCTTGGATCGCTTTCATCACATAAAGGTCATAAAATAGCGTTTCTAGCTCGATCCAGGTGCTTGCTAGTTCTTCGTCGGAGAGGCGATCGATCAAATGATGGGCGCGACTGCGAAATAGGTTCATAACTGATTGCCAACGAAAAAACATCGAACTCAACTGAGACAAACCCAAGTCAGCACAAAGCTTTGGACTGCATTTAGAATCTGCGTTCAGAATGCCCAAGTTGCGATCAAATCTCGCCTCGCGAATTGAATTCAAACGCCAAACGCTGAAGCCTAACTCAACGTGAATTCGACAGAGTTTTTTCGCTTCGTGATTCAGCACTTTCGCCCCCCAACCCCCCAATCTGGGGGACTTCCGGATGGGATTTTTTGCTCAAAGTCCCCCAAACTTGGGGGATTTAGGGGGCTGCCCGGAGCGATCACCGCAGCGAAGGATTTCATCGAATTCACGTTAACTCAATGTCGTTTGGCTGTGTTGATCGCTACGATTCCGGTTCCCTAGTAAGATACGATTTCATTACTCCACGCCTTTCTGAACTTATGGTTGGTTATCTCGTTTCACTGATTGTCTTTACCGCTGTCTATGCCCTGTTTAGTCTGGGATTGAACCTGCATTGGGGCTTTACAGGCCTAATCAACTTCGGACATGCGGCCTTTTTGGCGATCGGAGCCTATACGACGGTTCTTTTGAGTTTGGCAGGAGTGCCGATGATCTTCGCGGTCTTGATTGGAGGCGCACTGGCCGCCCTGTTGGGACTGCTAATCGGATTCTCAACGCTGCGACTGCGCGAAGATTATCTAGCGATCGTGACGATCGGCGTGTCAGAATTAATTCGGTTGGTGGCGCTCAATGAAGAATGGCTGACCAAAGGATCATTTGGCGTTCAGGGTTACGACTTGCCGCTGGCGAATTTTCGGCCTACGGTGGCAACTCGAATTGGCATGATTGCGATTTTTACAGCGATCGCGGTTCTTGCCCTCTGGCGATTGTGGAAGTGGACGGCGAAACGGCTGAGAGGAGTCGATCGTTCTCAACTGCTACAAAATTCGCTGATTTTGACGGGATATTCTGGCTCTCTGTTGGCTTTGATCTATGGCGTTGGGATGACTTCTCGTGCGCTAAAGCTGGCAAATTCGCTACCGGGCGGTGTGTTGATTGCGCTGCTGATGGGATCGCTGGTAGCAGTCGGTTGGATTTATACCTGGATTGCCAAACGGTTAATTTTGCCAAAGATGCCTAATTGGAATGCGGGTGTGGTGTTGCTGTCTACGATCGCGCTCTCGATTTTTGGCGTTTGGCTTTATGGAGTCAGTGCTGTGGCGCTTTATAACTATCGAGAAAATCCGGCGAGAAATGGGCTGCTATTCCTCTCAGTCATTACGGTAGCTGTCACGTTTTGGGCTTTGGAACGGCTGGTACGATCGCCCTGGGGACGAGTTCTCAAAGCGATTCGAGAAGACGAGCAGGTGGCTAAAGCGTTGGGTAAAAATGTCTTTGCCTACAAACTGCAATCGTTTATGATTGGCGGCTTTATTGCAGGTGTGGCAGGTGCCTTTCTCGCGTGGCAACTGAGTACGGTTTATCCTCGCAGTTTTGAAACACAAATTACCTTTGATACCTGGACGATTATTGTATTAGGCGGGGCTGGCAGTAATGCTGGAACGCTTTTAGGAGCAGCCATTTTTTGGGGATATACAACTTTGACGCGATCGCTTGATCAGTTCATTCCCTTGGCGGCCGATCAAGTGGGAGCATTGCGAATTATGCTAATCGGTCTATTGCTCATGTTGTTAATGATTTGGCGACCTCAAGGAATTTTGGGCAACAAAGACGAATTGACACTTGGCAAGTAATTAATCTTTGAATTGAATATGAACAGTGAAGATATAAACCATATGAATTCTCAAATGCCCGTCTTGTCGGCCACCGGATTGATGAAGAGTTTTGGTGGCGTAACGGCGGTAAATGATGCGGCGATCGCAGTGACTCCCGGCAGTATCACTGGATTAATCGGCCCCAACGGTGCAGGAAAAACCACCTTATTCAACTTGCTGTCTAACTTCATTCATCCCGACCAGGGGCGAGTCGTCTTTGATGGCGAACCGATTCAAAATTTGCAGCCGCACGAAATCGCTCAACGGGGGATGGTACGCACGTTTCAGGTTGCTCGCGTCTTGTCGCGTCTGTCAGTTTTAGAGAATATGTTACTAGCCGCCCAACATCAAACAGGCGAGAACTTTTGGAATACCTGGTTTGCAGGCAGACGAATTGCCAAAGAAGAGAAAGAAGCGCGCGATCGAGCAATGGAAATTCTCGCCTCAGTCGGTTTGGCAGAAAAGGCTCAAGACTATGCAGGCGGTCTTTCTGGCGGACAGCGCAAACTATTAGAAATTGCACGAGCCTTAATGACTCGCCCCAAGCTAGTACTGCTGGATGAACCTGCTGCTGGAGTTAATCCCACGTTGATCAATCAGATTTGCGACTACATTCACTATTGGAATCGTCAAGGACTCTCTTTTCTAATCATCGAACACAACATGGATGTGATTATGTCATTGTGCGATCGAGTTTACGTTCTAGCAGAAGGCAGCAATTTGGCCGTCGGCACACCCAGCGAAATTCAAACCAATCCTCAAGTATTAGAGGCCTATCTAGGGCAATAAGAGAGAGCCGCACGAAAGACGATCGACGACTCCCTAACCTCTTACAGTACCTCCTACAGTTGAATAGTTTCTTTGTCGTACAAATCCTCCAGGTGAATCAGTGAGCCATTGCCCATAATGATATTGAACTTCATTAGAGAACGTTGAACTTGATATCTAGACAACACTTGAATCACTTGATATTCAGTGGTTCGATCGCGGGTGCCATCCCATTTGAGCAGGGCCAGTTTTGTAGACGCAATCTGACTCAGTTGTGACACAAATTCGTCAATAGAATCGATCACATCCGAAAGAACGCCAGAGGACATAAAAATCAAACGCTCCTGCAAATCCAACGTCACCGTGACTTGATATCGTCTGACTGATGAGCATCGCAACTCAAAGCCAAACGAAACCGAGTCAGGAAGGGGATTCCTAACAGCCATATTGTTTGTCTCCTCTGTTAATGCAAAGAGGACGGGAACGCTGATTGTTCAAACGTTCCCCAGTCATGTGAAACGTATGCGGGATCTTGATTCCAGGGTGCCAAGATCCCATCGCAAAGCTGACGGTGTACAATCATATACGCCTCTGAAGTTACTCTACTTAACTTTAGATGGAAGTCCTCGGAGTCTGATGGTTCAGATCAGATCTCCGGGGCATTTCTATCCATCTGCGAAGTATTTTACACAGATTTTTGGTTTTTGGGAATCTTAATTTTTTGATCGTTCTACATTAGCTAAAGTGCGTAACAGGGCGACCGATTTAATCTTGTAAAGTCAGTCAAAGACATTCTCACAAACCGAAACTATCCCTCATCCTTCGCTAAAATTCAAGTAGTCCAATGGGAAACCGCCATGCTAGACTACAATCCCTTACATTGTTATCCCTCTTCCGAGGAGTTGCCCGACTCAGACGATACCCCCGTGGATAACGAGCTTCAAGATCTGATTCCGACCCTGCTAAAACTGATTCTCGGCTACCTCTGGAAAGACCGGATGGATTGGTTTTTTGGCATCGATATGGGAATTTACTACGATCCTGAATTGCCAGCCGTAGTGCCCGATGGCTTTCTGAGTTTGGGAGTCGATCGCATCATTGATGAAGACCTACGCCTCAGCTACGTTTTCTGGGAAGAACGAGTCGTTCCCATCTTCGCTCTAGAAGTCGTTTCTCAAAAATATCGCGGCGAATACAGCAAGAAAAAAGAACTCTATCGACAGTTAGGCATTCAGTATTACGCGATTTATTCAATCTACCGCCGCCGCAAGGCCAGATTGGAAGTTTATCGCTTGGTGGACGATGCTTATGTACTGCTATCAGGAAATCCCATTTGGCTGCCAGAAATTGGGTTGGGGTTGGGTACCGATCGCGGACTGCATCAAGGGGTCACACGAGAATGGCTCTATTGGTACGACGAACGAGGCGATCGCTATCCCACCCCAGACGAACGAGCAGAACAAGCAGAACAACGGGCAGAACAGGCAGAACAATTGTTTCAAGACTTGGTTGAGCGATTGAGAGCGCAAGGGATTGATCCTGAACAGCTTTGAGACGTTACTCGACAGGACGCACGATCGCAGGCGTTTTGGTCGGTTTGGACTGAAAAACTGCCTTGAGTGCCTCATCCAGCGTGGCTGCCATTGCAATCCGATTCTCATAAGCGACAATTACGCGAACGAGTGTAGGCAGACTGTTTTGTTCGGCTTCGAGATAGAGCGGTTCGACGTAGAGAAGAGACTGCTCGATCGGAATCACCAACAAATTGCCCTGAATGGCTCGTGACCCGGCTCGATTCCATAACGAAATCTGTTGGGAAATCACGGGATCTTGGTTAATTCTGGCTTCAATTTGCTCAGTTCCAAAAACTAATTCTTGTTTGGGAAACGTGTAGAGGAGAAGCTTTCCATAGTTTTGACCGTCCGATCGCGCCGCTAACCAGGCAATTAGATTGGTTCTTTGGTTGGGCGTGTAGGGCAATAACAGAATAAATTCTTCACGGTTGACCGTCGTTGGAAGATTGGTAATTAAATAATAGGGTTCAACAGGCTGCGCTTTATTCCCATAAATTTCATTAGGCACTTGCCACTGGTCTTCTCGGTTATAGAAAACTTGTGGATCAGTCATGTGATAAGTGATCAAACGATCGGACTGACCATTAAACAAGTCTGCTGGATAGCGCAAATGGTTTCGCAACGCGGCGGGCATGGCATCCAACGGTTTGAATAAATTGGGGAAAATCGCTGCCCAAGTCTGGATCATCGGGTCTTGAGAATCTGCAATATAGAAATTCACCGACCCGTTGTAGGCATCAATGACAACTTTGACTGAATTGCGAATGTAGTTAAATCCCAATTGACCAGGATCAGAATAAGGATAGCGATCGCTCGTTGTATAGGCATCTACAATCCAATATAAATAGTTTTGAGTGGGGCTTCGTGTCGGATTTCCCGCATCGGCTACAACAAGATAAGGATCTTGATCAAATTTTAGAAAGGGAGCGATCGAGCGAATTCGCTGATTGATATTGCGGCGAAACAGAAGCTTTGTGTCGGGAGTAAAGTCGCGAGTAAACAGCATTTGCCAATCATTGAGGACTTTAGAAAAAGCCAGTTTTCGCCAGAACGATCGGATCGAAACGCCGCCCTGTCCGTCATAAACGGTGTAAGCGTTCTCGTTGCCGCTGGGGTAGTCAAACTCGCGCACCCTTGTCGAAGTCATGACGTAGGTGTTGGCAATTTCACCGTAATAAAGGCGAGGATTGGCGATCGGAATACTCTCTCGAATACGATCGTTGGCCAACCCCAAAGCACTTCCACCTCGATTGGCATCCGCCCCAATATCTCGCACTAAATAATCAGGTAATCCACCAGGCGCAACTTTATTCACCGGACTAACTGTAAAGCCATATCCATGTGTATAAACTAAGTGTTCATTAACCCATGTTTTCGCTTCAGCAGGAACGTTGTTATAGTCGAGTTCTCTCGCCGCGATCAGAACTTGTTGGTTTGCAGAAGAGTTTGGGCCAGTGGGTAGACTGTAGCGATCGATGTCGGCATCAAAAAATCGATAATAAGGGCGAATTTGCTGAAGTTGACGGTTGGTTTCTAAAAGAGGGCGCGTATCCCAAAGCCGAATGTTTTGAACAGTTAAACTATTTCTTTGCAGGTCAGCAAAGGTGAGATTGTTCTGCGGATCGAAGGTTTGTGCGTCGATCGCGGTGAGATTAAAAGCTTCCCTCGTTTTAGCAATGCTGCGTTCAATATAGGGGCGTTCTCGCGCTAATTCATTAGGCTGTACGGCCAGTCTTTGAACGGCGATCGGGAGCAAAAAACCAACCACTACGACCGCCAGTAAGTAACCAGAAAAAAGCGTGGTGTCTTGTATTCTATGTTTTGAGCGAGTTTGGTAAAAAAGATACAAAGAAATTACCAATGCGCCAATACTCAAAACGGTGTTTGCGGGCAATTGCACTATTGTATCTGTGTAGCTTGCGCCATAGGCAACGCTGCGAGTTGAATAGAGTAATTCATATCGACTGATCCAGTGAGTCAGGGCGATCGCCATCATCCAACATCCGCCCAATCCTGCAAGGTGTCGCTGTTGCGGTACAGAAAGTTTGTGAACTCGACCTTCACTCAAGCTGTTATCGACAAGTAAGTAGCTTAGATAAACCGAGACGAATCCATAAGTAAATACTCCAATCAACCAGAATTCAAACAGCTCGATAACTGGCAAAAAGAATATATAAAAACTAATATTTAAATTAAAAAGTGGATCAGTTTGATTAAACGTCGTCGCATGAAACAACTGTAAAAAGTTACCCCAATAATGAGAAAGCGTAAATCCAAGAGACAAACTGAGAACAACCGCTCCAACTTTCAACAAAAACTTTGGATAGATTAGAAGTGCGATCGCCCCACCCAACAGCAACAACAATTCGATAGAAGCCATCCAGCCATCCCAAATCGAGCTAATTAATTGGGTTAAAATTTGAGCGATCGCCCCCAACCGAAACTGCGTCGGCAACGCTGGCGTAATACTGGGAACCGTCCAATCAATCTGCCAATTTGTGATGGCTCGACCGTAGTGCAGCAGCAGCAATCCCAGCAAAAAACTCATGCCAAATGTGAGCAAAAGCAGCCAGGGGAGAGCGTTGGGAGGGGGTGAGGAGTGAGGAGTGAGGAGTGAGGAGTGGGACTTGAATCGTTGGGCTAAAGAGAGGTTGATGAGCAGGAATGCGATCGAAGCAACGGTGACGATCGTCCAGATGGCTGCTTGAGTACCGAGCCTGAGCCAGAAAACCGATCGATAATTGACTTCCTGAAACCAAAGACTCTCCACGACAAAATGGGCCAGCCAATCAAAGCCAAACCACAGTCCCAATAAGATGACGATCAGTTGAGAAGCTTGATTCCAGAGGCGCATAAATTTAGGTTAGCCTGAGCGCTCCATGAGAAATACCACCATTCTCAAACAAATAGACCACATACAGACTAGAATTTTGGGCATTGCTGAATCGTGGGATGAATTGCCCCAAAGCGGAGAGAAACCCAATGTTCAAAGTCCCCCAAAATTGGGGGATTTAGGGGGCGAAAAGATGGACACTTCCCACGCATTCATCCCTCCAATCAGCAACGCCGAATTTTGCTTCTACCTGCACAGGGCCTACTTGATTAGATTTTCGGGATGTCTAAACTCTCGCTTGACTCGACGGCTTCTCTAAATTAAACAGCAGTTCTAGTGTCTGCATCGCTTGACGACGAGCCTCAATATCTTGCTGGGCGCGAAGCTGCACCATCGGATCGTGCAAAATTTTGTTGACAATGCCGCGAGTCAGCGCTTCGATCACTTCTTTGTGACGATCGCCAAACTCCGTCCCCAATCTCGAAAACGCCTTCTCCAACTCTTGAGCGCGAATTGCCTCCACTTTGTCTCGCAAACTGCTGATCGTAGAAACTGTTTCCAGCGATCGCCACCACACATCAAAACTGTCTACTTCTTCATCCAGCAGCGCTTCCGCTTCCATTGCCATCTGTCGCCGACTTTCCTGATTTTGCGCCACCACCGCCTTCAGATCGTCCACATTGAACGCTTGAACGTGATCCAACTCATTCACATTGGCATCCACATTTCGCGGAACAGCAATGTCAAACACCATCAACGGCTGATTGGGTTCCAAAATCGTCTCTAGCTTGGAGCGATCGAGAATCGGCTCGGTCGAAGATGTACTCGTGAATACAAGGTCAGAATGCGCGATCGTCGGCATCATTTCCGCCAAGGTCAACAGATTTAAAGTTGCATCGGGAAACAGTTTGGCGAGTTCTTGAGAACGCTCCAGCGATCGATTCAAAATCGTAATATTCGTCGCCCCTTTAGACAAAAGATGCTGCACCAAGAGACGAGACATTTTGCCAGCGCCAACGATCGCCACCCGGCAAGCCGCCAGATTTTGCGCTTTGATCTGAGCCAACTCCACCGCCGCCGAACTGATCGAAACCGCCCCCGTCCCAATACTGGTTTCTGTACGAACACGCTTCCCAGCCGTAATTCCCTGCTTAAAGAGTTGATTGAGAATCCGCCCAACGCCGTTATGTTGTTGACCGAGTTTGTGACAATGCTTCACCTGAGCCAAAATCTGCCCTTCGCCCAGCACCAGACTATCTAACCCAGACGATACCCGCATCAGGTGCATCACTGCATCTTGGTGCAGCAGCGTGAAGAGATACTGACGCAAGTAGGGCGCAGGTAGCTTGCTGTGTTCTGAAAGAAATTGAATAACTTCGCGAATGCCCTGATCCGTCTCGTCCGTGACAATGTAAATTTCTAGACGATTACAAGTGCTGAGAACGGCGACTTCTTGAAGGTGAGGACAATTACACAACTGAGCGATCGCCTTATCATACACAGGCTCCGGGATACTCAGCTTTTCGCGAACTTCAACCGGGGCAGTTTTGTGACTTAACCCCACAACGGCAATGTTCATCTTAAATCACTCTGTTATTTTAAACCGCCACGATGTAAGAGTTTGAGTTTTTAGTTGAGCCTGCCTTCCACCAAAAGCGCTTCCAACAGGCTCAAACCTCATAGCTTCTTGAACTTAACGCACTTGAATGGTCTTGGGTTGGTTAAACATGTGAATCGTATCCACAAATCGCGCCGTCTTAGACTGGTTTGAGATGACCAGAGACTGGGTTCTCGCGCCACCCTTAAAGAAGCGCACCCCTTCCATCAAGTTACCGGGCGTGATGCCACAGCCTGCAAACAACACGGTGTCGCCCGATGCCAGCTCTTCAGCGCTGTACACTTTGTCAGGGTCGGTGATGTTCATGCTTTTGAGGCGATCGAGGTTTGCTTCTCGGCTTTCCCCAATCAGTCCCGTTTTGACGACGGCCGGATCGTAGATCAGTTGTCCTTGAAAGTGACCGCCCAAAGCCCGCATCGCTGCCGCCGAAATCACGCCTTCAGGAGCGGCCCCGATGCCCATCAGTCCGTGAATGTTTGTTCCCGCAAAGCCGCAGGAAATTGCAGCGCCCACGTCACCATCACTGATTAATTGAACTCTGGCACCTGCTTCCCGAATTTCAGCAATCAGGTCATTGTGGCGTTCGCGCTTCATGACCACGATCACGAGTTCTTCGATCGACCGATCCAAACACTCAGACAAAATCTTTAGATTCTCGGTCGCAGACTTATTAATGTCTACTTTGCCTTTTGCAGCCGGAGGAGCCGCCAGCTTCTTCATGTAAAAGTCGGGAGCCGCAAACAACCCACCTTTCTCAGAAATGGCCATGACCGCCATCGAACCGGGCTGACCATAGGCGCAAAGATTGGTTCCTTCGCAAGGGTCAACCGCAATATCAATCTCGACCAGTTCATCCGGGTTGCAGAAATTTTTGGCATCTTCCTGGGTACAAACGCCGACTTCTTCGCCAATATAGAGCATGGGTGCGTCGTCGCGTTCCCCTTCTCCAATGACAATGCGACCGCGCATGTAGATCTTATTCATCCGCTCCCGCATGGCTTCGACCGCCACATGGTCAGCCATATTTTTGTCACCCTTGCCCATCCAGCGCGCGGAGGCGACCGCAGCCTGCTCAACCACTTCAATAATCTCTAAACCCAGCGTGTTTTCCACGAAGTAAGTCCTCCAACTGCTGATTTTGCGCCCTTTCGTTTAGCGCTCTCAGTTTTTAAGTCTACCAAAAGGGGGTGATGCCTTCTTGGATGTCTCTGTGTTAAGTTTTGCGTCTTGATCAGAAGCGTCGAGTCAAGAAGAAAATGCCTATTTGGTGATGAAGCGATGAATTGAGCGCCGATCGTCACCCTACTTCATCGTTTTTCAGTCATTCAAGTGAGGAAATTGCGCTAATCGCTCAATTACCATTTCTAAGGGAGGAATTTACAATACGAAAATATCAGGATGGTGTGCGGTCATTGACGACTTTTGATTTTTTGGGCATTTTCAGCACATTGGCTGATTTTTTTCATCCGTAATGGCTTGCCTTTCACCCTGCATCCAGGAGATTCTTTCTCAAAAGAATTACTATCAAAGATAGGTATGCTTCCGAAGTCAAAGGAATTACAATCAAGATAAAGTCGCTTCAAAAAACTTTACGGTGTTATCGCCTTGAACCTCTCCGTCAACACTCAACCCCTGTTAAACCATCCATTTTCCTTCGATCCGATCGATGAAGCTCTGGCTGACCTCAAAGCGGGCAAATCGATCGTCGTCGTCGATGACGAAAATCGGGAAAACGAAGGTGATGTCATCTGTGCCGCCCAGTTTGCCACCCCCGACATGATTAATTTCATGGCCGTCTACGCAAGGGGCTTGATTTGTCTGGCAATGACGGGCAACCGATTGGATGAATTAGATGTGCCTCTGATGGTGCGTGAGAATACTGACAGTAATCAAACTGCCTTCACGGTGAGTATTGATGCCTCTCCACGGGTGGGGGTGACGACGGGCATCTCGGCAGACGATCGCTCTCGAACGATTCAAGTGGCCCTCAGCCCAGACACTCGACCCAGCGATTTGCGCCGTCCAGGTCACATTTTTCCGATTCGAGCGAGAGAAGGCGGCGTTTTAAAGCGGGCCGGCCACACCGAAGCGGCGGTTGATCTAGCTCGATTGGCAGGTTTGTACCCGGCGGGTGTGATCTGCGAAATTCAAAATGCGGATGGCTCAATGGCGCGCCTGCCAGAACTGATTGAATACTCTAAGCTCCACGGCCTCAAGATTATTAGCATTGCCGATTTGATCAGCTATCGGCTGCGGCACGAGCGCTTTGTCTGCCGAGAAACGATCGCCGACTTGCCCTCCCAGTTCGGTCGCTTTCAGATTTACGCTTATCGCAATCTGTTAGACAACTCTGAGCATGTCGCGATCGTCAAAGGCAATCCTTCTCAATTCAAAGATCAGCCTGTGATGGTGCGCGTTCATTCAGAATGTTTGACGGGAGATGCGCTGGGTTCTCTGCGCTGTGATTGCCGAATGCAGCTTCAGGCCGCGATGAAGATGATCGAGAATGCGGGTGCTGGGGTCATCGTCTACCTGCGTCAAGAAGGGCGAGGCATTGGTCTGGTCAACAAGTTAAAAGCCTACTCGCTGCAAGATTTGGGGCTAGATACGGTCGAAGCCAATGAGCGGTTGGGCTTTCCGGCTGACCTGCGGGACTATGGCGTAGGCGCACAAATTCTCAATGACCTGGGTGTGAAGAAAATTCGCCTGATTACCAACAACCCTCGCAAAATTGCTGGACTCAAAGGTTATGGCTTAGAAATGGTCGATCGCGTTCCTCTGCTAATCGAGGCGACGTCCTACAACTCCAACTATCTGACCACCAAAGCCGAAAAGATGGGTCACTTGTTTTTGCGAACCTATCTGGTGACGATCGCGATTCACCTTCACGACGAGGTGGAAACCGTCACAGAGCGCTATGAACGTCTAGAGAAACTCAGATTTTTGGCGAAGGCTCACGATCTGATGCTGCAAGAAGAAGCTCGACCTGTCGCCTCTGCTCTCTTTGGGCAGGCTCCGCTGATTGTCAATCTGGGCTTTGAGCAGGCGTTGGTTAGTGATGCAGATTGGTACAAGGCTCCCGGACATCCCTATATTGGGTCGATCGCACAGATTCTAGATACTCTGATGCAATGGTCGTTTGTTGAGCAGCTAGAATTCATGATCTCTCCAGGCTCCGATCCGTTGACTGGCTTACAGGTACAACTCGATCGACGCACCTTTGAGATCGGACAGCAGCCCTCATCGATCTGCACCGCCTTAGAAACGCAAACGATTTACAGCTTCTGCAAACAGGAGTTTGAGGAGTAGTTCAAACGTTTAACGCTTAGGGTTGAAAACTTGTTCAAAAAGCTTTGTCTCTACAAGTCCTTCTCAATTGTTTTAACTGAGAACTGCTGAATCTGAATCGTTAAGATTGAAAGTCTGGAAGATCTCCAGAATAGCGGCAGAAGCGTCAAACACCAGAGCGAAAAACTTCATCGAATTCACGTCATCGGAAAATGTGGGGAAACCCCGTGCTTTTAGCCCGGCTTTAGATTGATTTCTGGTACAATCGCATTGGTCAATGACCCACCCGCGACGATGGAGACATCAACCCTAACACCAAAGTTTGTAGACAACTGCAACGGGGAAGAAAAATCGGTAGACCGGGAAAAGAGGACGGGGCAATGGAGACAACCCTTGAATCAACAAACCCCATAGAATTCTCCTTGAGATTTCGAGCCATCAGAACCGCTGGGCTAGCGGGGATAGTCTGTGGAGCGACCGTAAGACCAAGACTCCTTGAGAGTGGAGGCGGGTGCTATGAAGCAGAAACCTAAATCGTGAGGTTTGGGAATCACCGTGGGTTTACCCCGGTGAGGATGTCAACGTTAGCCTTCGATCGCTTCCAATACCGGAGTCTCTAAAGTCGGTAAGGGTGTGATTGCGGGTTCGTCTTGATAAACTGCCAGGTCAAACCAGAAGGTTGTCCCGACTCCGACTTCGCTAGTTAGGCAGACTCGACTGCGGTGCCGCTCAATGATATTGCGAACGATCGACAGCCCCAGTCCAGTGCCTTCCAGGGTGTGAACTCGATTTTCGACGCGGAAAAATCGCTCAAAAATGGCATCCTGGTCTTCCTGGTCGATGCCAATCCCTGTATCAACAATCTCAATTCGGACTCGTCTCGAAGGAGGGGTTGCCTCAAGACCAGACGTTGACTCCTCAAGCACTTCCGCAGGCAACAGATGGGCCCGCATCGTGACTTTGCCCCCGGCTTCTGTAAACTTGAGCGCATTGCCGACTAAATTGGCAAACACTTGCAGCAGGAGATCATAGTGACCCAGAACAGGCGGCAGATCGGGATCAATATCTTGCAGTAGCTCAATCCCCTTGTCTCTGGCATTGAGTTGGTAGGTGCGAAGAATTTGCTCGATCGGTTGTGCTAGATCCACCGCCTCAAAGTGATAGACCTTGCAGGATTCGAGGCGAGACAGATCCAGGACATCGTTCACCAAGCGGGTGAGGCGATCGGTTTCTCGGTTAGCAGTTTCCAAAAATTCTTGTCGTTCAGCGTCGCTCAGATCTTCCCCATATTCGTAGAGGGTTTCGATAAAGGACTTGATGTTAAAGAGCGGCGTTCTCAACTCGTGGGAGACATTGCTGATGAACTGGCTCTTGGCTTCGTTTAACTCCGCTTCGCGCGTGATGTCTTGTACCGTGACGGCAATGCCTTTGATGTTTTCTTTGTAGAGATCGAGAACCCGATTGAGCAAAATGCGAATGGTGCGATTGGTCGGCTCAGTGAACGTGATGCGAAATTCAGCTTCCTCTTTGAGTTCTCCTCTAGCCATCTGATAAAGCGGTCGCGTCAACTCAACCTGAACGGCAACCGGGAAAGAGTAAAGCGCATTGGTGCCTTCGATGACTTTTCCTTCCCAACCAAAAATGCGACGAGCCGTAGGGTTAACCAGCACGATTTGCAGATTGGTATCTAACAAAACGGCTCCATCAGCGATCGTCGAAACCAGCGTTTCTAGTTTTGCCTTTTCTGCGGTCAATTCTTCAATATTTTGTTCTTCGTAGCGCTCTAGCCGTTCTGCCATTTCGTTGAAGCTGGCGATCAGTTCGCTCAACTCAACCCCGCCCCCTACGGGGAGATCGACGCGCTGCTTAAAGTTACCTTTGGCGATATTCTTCACGCCCACCACAAGTTCTTTAATCGGCTTCGTAATCTGTAGGGCATTAAACACCGCGCCCAAAATCACCATTACCCAGATCGAGACAAAAACCGCGATCGTCACATCGCGAGTCAGGTGAGAAGAAGCCACGGCGGTCGGATTGGGATTGGTACCGATCGCCAGCGCCCCCAGATATTTCCCTTCATAAACCAGCGGCACGAAAACATCCGTCACTTCTCCATCAGGTGTGATGTGCTGCCGAACCAGGGGCAAGTCGGAATGATTGGCAAAATCGTCCGGGAGTTGAATGCGTCGCCGGATTGTCAGAGAATTTTGAACTTCTGAATCAGAGAAGGGAATGCCAAAAAAGATATTGCCGTCAGCATCGGCATAGATCATGTAGCGGACGCTAGAAGTGCTGCTGTAAAAGCGATGAGAAAACCGCGCCAGTTCTGTCCGATTGTCTTCTCCGACTAAAGGAGCCACGTTTGCCGCCAGCAATAGACCCAAATCGCTGCCAAATCGAGTATCACTGAGGCGAGCATCCTGCTGAATCGTATTGACTGCCCAAAAGGTCAGACCGCTCATGATCAGAGAAACCACCAGGGTCGCGGCAGCCATGAGCTTAGTCTGGAGGGTAAATTCTGACCACCAGCGAATGAGAACGTCTTGAATGGATTTGAGGATAGACAAGGTGAATGACGGCTGGAGGGCTGTTCTGACAGAGCTTATCTTAATATTAGGCTAATTTGGAGTCGAGCCGACGGTACGAACGCGATCGCCGATATCCCTTCGATAGTACATGCCTTCAAATTGAATGCGACTGATCGCGGCGTAGGACTGGTCGATCGCTTGTCCAAAGTCTGCACCGACTGCGGTCACTCCCAGCACACGCCCACCATCCGTCACCAGCACATCCTGCTTGCGCTGCGTCCCCGCTTGAAACACTTGGGCACCTGTGGCTTCGGCCTGATCTATGCCTCTGATCTCAACGCCTTTGGTAAAGCTTTCGGGATACCCTTCTGAAGCAACTACCACACAGGCGGCGGCTCCTGGCTTCCATTCAATCTCTGGCAAGGTCTCTAGTTGGCGTTGGGTGCAGGCTAACAGAATTTTTTCGATCGGCGTTTCGAGCAGGAGCAAGATAGCTTGAATTTCTGGATCGCCAAATCGACAGTTAAACTCAATGACTTTTGGGTCACCTGCGGGCGTAATCATCAGTCCCGCGTACAAAACGCCGCGATAGTCGATTTCTCGGTCTCGAAGGGCCGCGATCGTCGGTTCTAAAATTTCGGTCTGAATGCGGGACATCAAAGCAGGGGTCGCGATCGGAGCAGGCGCATAGGCACCCATTCCTCCAGTATTCGCCCCAGTGTCACCCTCTCCGATCCGTTTGTGGTCTTGGGCAGGCAGCAAAGGGCGAATCGTCAAGCCGTCTGTGACCGCCAAAATAGAAACTTCTTGCCCCGTCAGACATTCCTCGATCACCACCCGCTGACCCGCCTCGCCAAACTGCCCCTCAAAACAAGCCTCGATCGCAGCGACCGCGACATCAATGGTGGAAGCTACGGTGACTCCCTTCCCAGCCGCAAGCCCATCTGCTTTAATGACGATCGGTGCACCTTGCGATCGAGCGTAGGCTTTGGCAGACTCGGCATCGTTGAACACCTCAGCTGTAGCCGTCGGAATCCCAGCTTGACGCATCAAACCTTTGGCCCAGGCTTTACTCGACTCGATTTGTGCGCCTTCGCGAGTAGGGCCAAACACCGTCAAATGCTGCTGCTTGAGATAGTCGGTGATGCCTAGCGCTAGTGGCAGTTCGGGGCCGACAATAATCAGAGCTATATTGTTGACCAGCGCAAATCGAGCAATTCCTTCAAAGTCATCTATCGATAAAGGTAAATTGCTACAGCGATCGAGGTGAGCAGTTCCTCCGTTACCCGGCACGCAGACCACCTGTTGCATCTGCGGCGACTGTAGTAGTTTCCACGCCAGGGCATGTTCACGTCCCCCATTGCCAACAATCAAAACCCTCACATTGCCCTCACTCAATCTCACAAGTGTTGTTAATGGTGTAGCGATGGATGAGATTAACCCACGCGACACACAGCGGTCAAGCGATATTACTCAAACCGTCTTCAAAATTTTGTCTATCTAAAATACTAAGCTTAACGGTAAACTCTCCAATACGGACGAATGGCATCTCATTATGTCATGGGAGTGTTGAGGTTTGAGTTATCAGTTGAATAAAGCTCAGGTTCGACTTATTTTGTGGCAGTAGCTTTTATCATTCAGGTGAATTTCGGTTTATTTTCCTCTAACTTTTATTGTGGTCAAAAACTCACTTAATCTTCCTACTTTCGGTATCAATAGACCCTTAACTTGCGGCCTTACTCAGCGCTCACTTCTGCTTAGATAGAAGTTATTAATCCAAGGATTGACTAGCTCAGTCGGCTGACTACTCAGTAATTCTTGAAAATTAATTCTTGAAAATTTAATTTTTGAAACTTTCGAGAGCCGTTTCACTTCTGCTAACCAAAGGGTTGATGAAAAATCTGCCGTTTAATTTGCTGTTTCTTGCCGCTTAAACATTTACACCAAGGTCGATCGTGCCTATGACAGTCAAGTTTTCTGACTTCTTAATCTGGGTCAGTGCAGGAATCGTAGTTTCGAGCCTAAATTTTGGCGTTTCTGCCCAGTCGGCCGAGGCTCCCCAACCAAAGCCTTCACCCACCACACAGCCGACCGCCAAGCCTCCCCAAAAAGATGAGTTCCCGCCCAGTCCGCTGGAGCTAACTACGCCTGATCCCTTACTGCCAGGTGGTTTAAAGACTCCCTTGAGTGCCGTCGATCGCTCCCGTCTAACGATCGCGCTGGATGCCCTCAATCAAAAAGCCCTGGTCAAATTAGCGGCTCAACAGCCTCTCGAAGCCTTTGGGTTGTGGAATCGAGAACTGCGGCTGCGTCGTGCATTGGGGTTTGTAGAAGAAGTGAAGGCGCTGGGTCGAGTCGGCGATTTAGCCTGGAAACAAAATCAACCTAACCAAGTGCGGGTGATCACACTTCGACTGCAATCGATTCAAACTCAGGTGCAGACCGGGAAGCTGGATAAGATCCCTCCGCAACCCGCCTTCGATCGCACTCAACTCTTCTCTAGATTAGGACTCGCCTATCAGCAAGTACGATCGCCCGGACTCGCCCTCAGCGCCTATGACACATTGTTGACCGAAGCTCGGCAGCGCAAAGATGTCACCCAGGAAATCAGCTTGTTGAATACGATCGGACAGCTTCATTTAAGTTGGTTTGACTATCCCAAAGCGATCGCCACCTACACTGACCTGCTGAATGGCTCAAAGGCAAGGCGCGATCGGGCGAATGAAATTGTGAGCATCAGTCAACTGGCCTTTGCCCACGAGCAAGCCAAACAACCCGCCCAAGCTGTTCCCTATCAGCAGCAATTGGTGCAGCTTTTTGAGCAAACTCAGCAACAGCCGCTAATTCCCCCGCTCAAGATTAAAATTGCTGACAACTACGCCGCCAGCGGACAAACTGCGTTAGCAGAGCAGACTTATCAAGAAGCGTTCACCCTGGCACAACCCCTGCTCCAGTTAGCCTACACCAAGGATGCCTTGCAAAAATTGGGAGCGCTTTACCGCAAGAACGATCGCCCAGACGCGGCCCTGAGAGTTTACGAATACCTGATCGGTTTTGGGCAGCAAACCTCTGACCTCTACAGCACAATGGATGCTTACGACAAAATTGGGCAAATCCAACTTGCTCGAAAGTCTTATGCAGAAGCCGCCACCGCTTTTAATCAAGGGCTAGAACTGGCAAAGCAGCTTAACTATCGGATGGATTACTTCACCACCCAGATTCAAGTCGCACAAAAAGGAGAGTAATTCGCTAATTTGAGTGAGTTGGAACCATCTAAGCCATGCTGTTTTCGATCGCCCAGCGCGCCAATTCTGTCCGGTTGTGCAGTCCGGTTTTGCCGAGCATGTTGCTAACATGGCTTTCGATCGTGCGCTGGCTGACGTTGAGTTCTTCGGCGATCTCTCGGTTGGCCATGCCTCTCGCCACAAATTGCACCACTCGCAGTTCTGTGGGAGTTAGCTCGACATCAAACGGGACTTGAATTTTGGGCGTATTGTCTCCACCCTTCGCGTCTTTGTGTTGAATCAGGCGAGACGCTTGCTTGAGAGAAGACTCAACTTGGGCGACGAGTTCTTCTGGCTCAAAGGGTTTGACCATGTAGACATCTGCGCCGATGTTTAGGCCTTTGACGCGATCCTGGCTTTGCCCTTTGGCGGATAGAAATAAGACTGGAATCCAACTGGTTTTGGGATCTGAGCGGATGGCGCTGACGAGCGAATAGCCGTCCATCTCTGGCATCATCACGTCACAGATAATCATGTCTGGAACGTCTTGCTCTAGAACCTCTAAAGCTTCGCGACCGTTTTCTGCGGTGATGACCTCATACCCGCGAAACTCAAGATAGTCTTTGACTAGCAAAATCAAGTTAGGGTCATCGTCAATCAGCAGCAGCCGTCTATGATTCCCCGCGCTGGTTTCCTTCATGCTGTGATACTCGCTCTGCCTAATCTAGATTTGAATGGAAATAGAACCCTATGCATTGCCACATTCTACAGAATCAACCGTTTTATTTAACGGAAATCTAGCTAGAACCTAGCTTTTATTTTGGGAAGCTTCGATAAGATGATAGAAAACTCAATCAATTGCAATGTGGACAATGGCGCAGATTTGTTGACCCTGTGTCTTGCGCCATTATATACGACTTGTCAAAAAAATTAACTTTATCGATCAGGTTTCCATCAAACGATGGTGGATTAAGGACTCGATCGCGTGAGCTTTAAGAAGTTTGAGGAGCCAGGATTGGCAAGGTCTTGAGGGGCGGTTAATCGATCGTTTCTGTCCTACAATTCACGCCGCTACTGCGTCAAGATCCGTCATTCAGCTTGCCCAGAGAAATCGGCTTTGGGGCTGATTGGCTGTGGCAGCGGATGGGTGAGAAACGCATACTCTTTGACAATTTGGTTGCCAATCAAATGCTCTTGAATGATCCGTTCGATTACGTCAGGAGTCGCCGCCCGATACCACACCCCATCGGGATAGATGACCAGAATCGGCCCCTGATCACAGACGCGCAAACAGTTGGCTTTTGTCCGAAAGATGCAGCTCGGACGATCGGCAGTCGGTTTATCTAATTTCAGTTCTTGCAGGCGTTTCTTCAAGTAATTCCAGGACGCTAATCCCGTTTCTTGAGAGCAGCAGATCGGTTTTGTGGGGTCTGCACAGATCAAAAGGTGGCGCTGAATCTGGGGCAGTCCCAAGTTTTGAACACAATTTGTTAGAGACTCAGAGGTTGAGGGAATTGGAGAGGAAGACATGGACGATCGCAGGTTGAGTTTTTTAAGGTCTTTTTTAAGATCTTAAATTAAGCAAAAGAAAGAAAAACTGACGGCTGCAAAACAGGCTTTTGGCTTTCATCCCACTCCTTCTCGATCGGCATTTTGAGACCCCCGCTCTAGATACAGATTGATGAAATCTTCGGCAGCGGTTTCGTCAATCTGGCGGAGGGCTTTGATGATTTCGGTCACGGCTTCGGCGAGTGGATCACTAATTTCGTTGACCCATTGATGAACGGTCGATCGATTAATGCCCATTGTCACAGCCAGCCGATTTTGACTTAGACCGTAGGTTGAGAGGACGTGCTTGAGGGCCTTTCCTGCTTTTCCCATAGCTTGACTCACGGTAGAGGGCACACGAATAAAAGTCACATCAACGATGAGATTAGCCATTATAAACATGCGGTAAAACTCTGGGGAAAGAAACGGTAACGCTACGGCAATCTGACCGTTCTTCAAAACAATTTGATACCAAGAATGAACTCACAAGCGGTTAAGATAGCCACTCACGTTAACGCTTCTAAATTCGATCAAGGTAGACTTTAGCTAAGACGAGGATTGGAGACATTTTTAGGCTGTCACGTTAAAATCGCCAAAGACTCTCAACCCTTTCATTTGTTATAAAACATTCACTGTTTCTACTATGGTTTCCACTTTTCTGAATCCGGTTGTTGATGTTTCTCGCATTCGTTCTGAGATTCAGGCCCTCCAGTCTCAACTGGTTGTTTGGCGGCGCAGACTACATCAACGACCAGAACTCGGTTTTTGTGAGCATCTCACCGCAGAATTCATCGCTCAAAAGCTGACTGAGTGGGGCATTGAGCATCAGACAGGGGTGGCCCAAACGGGAATCGTGGCGACGATCGCAGGCCATCAACCTGGCCCTGTTCTCGCAATTCGAGCAGATATGGATGCCTTGCCGATTCAGGAGGCGAATCAAGTACCCTACAAGTCTCAACACGACGGCAAGATGCACGCCTGCGGTCATGATGGGCATGTGACGATCGCGCTAGGCACCGCCTATTATTTGTCTCAGCATCGCGATTTTTGTGGGGCGGTGAAGATCATCTTTCAGCCTGCGGAGGAAGGGCCGGGCGGGGCAAAGCCCATGATCGAGACGGGGGTTTTGAGGAATCCGGATGTGGATGCGATCGTCGGTTTGCATTTGTGGAATCAGCTTCCATTGGGAACGGTGGGGGTGCGATCGGGCGCTCTGATGGCGGCGGTTGAGACGTTTCGCTGTACGATTTTTGGCAAAGGCGGACATGGCGCGATTCCGCAACAGACGATCGACTCGATTGTGGTCGGTTCTCAAGTGGTAAATGCACTACAAACGATCGTCTCTCGCAATATTGACCCGATCGAGTCGGCAGTAGTGACCGTTGGCGAATTTCATGCCGGGACAGCCTGCAATGTCATTGCTAACACAGCTCAATTGAGTGGAACAGTGCGCTATTTTAATCCTAATTACGCCAATTATTTTAGCCAGCGACTTGAGCAAATTGTTGCTGGGGTTTGTCAATGTCACGGTGCCAAGTTTGAATTAGATTACCGATCGCTTTATCCGCCTGTGATCAATGATGGCGCGATCGCGGATCTGGTACGATCTGTTACAGAAACAGTGATTGAATCGCCGCTAGGAGTGGTGCCAAACTGTCAAACGATGGGCGGTGAAGATATGTCGTTTTTCTTGCAGGAAGTTCCGGGCTGTTATTTCTTTTTGGGGTCTGCCAATTCTGCCAAAGGATTAGACTTTCCGCATCATCATCCGCGATTTGATTTTGATGAAACTGCATTAGGAATGGGGGTTGAAATTTTTGTGCGCTGCGTCGAAAAGTTTTGCCCGCAGAAAGTTTGAGTGGATATAGCCTTTATTTGTAAGCGTAAGGTGAAACATCTAGCTGCCATTCTCCGCTAAACTTAGAGGGATTCTATGGCAAACACTTTGCTATGTCCTTTGAATGCAAATGCTATTGAATTCACATTTCCAATTACTCGTATAAATAAAATTTATGCTATGGCAACCAATAGAAGATTTACCCTCAGACTGGCAAAATCTCGCAAGTTCTGAGTTGCCGCCTCTGGTAACTGTTTGGAACGAACAAGCAGACCGTTTGCGAAAATCGGGTGAGTTCAAATCTTTTAGCGAAAAGCTACGCCGGGAGATTGCGATTGAAACTGGAATCATTGAGCGTCTGTACACTATCGATCGTGGTATTACTCGTCAGCTAATTGAACAGGGAATCAATGAGGCGTTAATTCCTCATGGAGCGACTGATCGTCCCATCAAACAGGTGGTCTCTCTGATTAGAGATCAAGAGTCCGCCATTGAAGGATTATTCGATTTTGTTGGTGGACAAAGAACGCTCTCAAATTCTTATATTAAGCAGTTACATCAACTTCTAACTCAGAGTCAGGACAATACAGAAGCTCTAGATCCGCTCACAGGGACAATATTTCGGGTTGCGCTCATAAAAGGAGACTGGAAGCGTCAACCTAACAATCCGCTGCGGACAGACGGGACTGTTCATGAGTACTGCCCTCCTGAACAAGTTGCCTCTGAGATGGATAGATTAATTACACTGCACCACAAACATCGTGACCAAAAAGTTCCTCCTGAAATTGAATCAGCTTGGCTACATCATCGGTTTACGCAGATCCATCCTTTTCAAGACGGAAATGGTCGCGTTGCTCGTTGTTTGGCGAGTCTAGTCTTCATTCAAGCAAGTTGGTTTCCGTTGGTTCTCACTCGTGATGATCGAGCAGTCTACATTGAAGCTTTGGAAGAGGCAGACCAGGGCAATTTATCTAATTTAACTAATCTCTTTGCCAAGAGTCAGAAGCAAGCTTTTCTGAGAAGTCTTGTTTTGTCGGAGCAAGTTCTATCAGAGGAACGACGAACTCAGGTCATCATTGCTTCAATCGCGGATAAATTAAAGCAAAATCAGTCAGCGTCTATTCAAGAACGTTGCAAGAAGGCTGAGGGCTTTGCTTCAAGTTTATTTGATATAGCTTCTAGTCGCTTACAAGACGTTGCTGATGAGATTAAGTTATCTGTCCAGAATTTTGTAAGCGATGCACAAGTTTTCACGATTTCTGCTGGTGCTGGCGATCCTCGCTCATACTACCATCGTTACCAGGTTGTGGAGACGGTCAAACAGTTCAATCAACTAGGGTTAGGATACTTTGCTAATCTTCGGAACTACCACACTTGGATTCAGTTAGTTATCAATGTAGAAACATCAACAACGCTCCTTATTTCATTCCATGCTTTTGATCATGACTATCGGGGAATACTTGCATGTACTGCATGTGCCTACCATAGAGATAGAGATGAGTCTGAAGAAGGTGAACGCAATATTAGCAATATTATTAGTGACATTCAGTCCTTAACAGATTCACCATTCCAATTCTCTTACGCAGATGAAGAAGAGAATTTGACACAACGCTTCAAGCAATGGTTAGAAGATGTAATTTTGACTAGTCTAGAATACTGGAATAAGAGTATTTAAGCAAAGTAGAACAACACTGTATCAGAAGTGGTACAGTGCGATAAATGTTTGAACTGGGTGTAGTGAGGTTATTTATAAAAACTCAAGGTTCTCTACTATGATTCAATTTCACTATTCAGAATTTCGTTGTAGATATGTTCGAGGCGGACGGGCTGACGGGCGATCGACTCCAACGGAACCCCATCAAATCGGCTGATAATGTCTTTTAACTCCAACATTTCAGGGAGCCAAAAAGCTAAGTCGTCTCCATAGCGGCGGTAAGGAAAACCGAGAGATTGGGCACGCGCGATCGCTCCCTCCTCATCAGAAGTTCGCACGATCACAATTTCTTGAGCCGCAATACATTGACGCAGTTGAGATAAGCTGCCTTCAGCCAAGAGACAGCCCTGTTTGAGAATGCCTAAGCGATCGCACAGTCGTTCTGCTTCGTCGAGCAAATGAGTTGTCAGTAAAATTGTCATGCCTTGACTTTGCAGATTGCGAATCAGCCGCCAGATTTCGATGCGAGATTCGATGTCTAATCCAGTCGTCGGTTCGTCGAGAATCAGTAACTTGGGATGATGCACCAGGGCGATCGCCAAACTCAATCGTCGCTGCATTCCCCCGCTCAAGGTTTCTGCGTAGCTATGGGAGCGATCGCCTAACCCAACCGCTTCTAGACAAGCCTGCACTCGTTCTCGCCTCTGTTTTTTTGGCAGTCCATAGAGCCGCGCAAAGAAGTTGAGATTTTCGGCACAGGTGAGACTGCGGTAGAGGAGATTTTCTTGGGGAACCAGTCCGATGAGAGATTTGGTCGCGTCTGAAATGGGCTGATGGTGAATGGTGACGCGGCCGCTATCCGAACGCAGCAGGTGACAGAGAATGTTGATTGTGGTGGTTTTTCCAGCTCCGTTGGCTCCGAGTAGTCCATAAATTTCGCCAGGAGCAATGCTGAGATTCAGGTTTTTGAGAACCGATCGTGGCCCATAGGATTTGCAAAGATTTTCAATTTTCAGCAATTATCGTCTCCTTTCAGTTTCGAGCATTTGACGATATGAGAGCCACCCGCCACCCAGCATTAGCCCAGAAAATCCTACCAAAAACCAAAAGTGAGGCGCAATTTCAGCAAAGTCTTTTCCCTGAATGGACGCAGCAGAGAGCGCTTCAATCATGTGATAAATGGGATTGTATTGAGCAATGTCTCGCAGAGCTTTGGGAAAGAACTCGATCGGAATAAATGCCCCACTCAACAACAACAACGGTACGCCCAACGCTGCGATTAATGCATTCACATCTTCAGTGCGACGCGCTAATTTTGCCCCGATACAAAAGCCTGCACCCACATAAGCGATCATGCTGAGGAATGTAATCAGCAATCCTAACCCCAACGATCCTTTGAATGAGGCGTTAGCAAAAGTAGCAATGCTGTAGACTAAAATCGTTTGACCGACACCGATCGAGCCATAGGCTAAAAAGATACCTAAAAAGTAGGACGTGCCTCGCAAAGGAGAAGTCAACAAACGCTTGAGGGTACGCTGTTCTCGCTCTGCGACGATCGTTGCAATACTGCCGCCCAGACAGCTAAAAAACAAAGCCGTTCCGACTAAACAGGGAGCCACCGATCGCGCAAACGCTTCTGCGACCGAGAGACGCGCCTGTTCGGACAAAATCATGCCGTTGATGATCAAAATCGACGCGGGAAAGACCACCCAACAAATTAGACTAACTTTTCGCCGCCACAGTTCAAGCAGAATGCGTTGAGCGATCGCCGTTGTTCCTGACCAGTCTCTCGCTAACAACCGTTTCTCCTTTGTGTGCATCATGCGTGAATTATTTTATCCAATCGTACTGTATCCGATCGGGTGTGCTGGTTTTAACTTTGTTTGAGCATCCTTCGGTAAAAGTGCGTGTCACCTGACATGACGGGAAATGAGAGAGGAAGATCAGCGCGATCGACGCTCCGAAACCCATTCTTTTGATAAGATCGATGCGCTGCTTTAAAGGCTGCAACAGTTCCTAAGTAGATGTCTGTGATGCTCCGTGTTGCCCAATTGTATAAAGTGTTCAATAGCTGTTGACCAATCCTGACCTGGAAGGGTTCCCGATCGGCCATTCGGTAAGCCGATGCAACAAACATTTTACGGAGAGCAAGCTGGTAATTTTGGATGTCAATAGCGGCGATCTCTTCGAGTTACCCGCAAGGGGTCGTGCCAATCACCTGATCATTCTCGACAGCAATCCAAAAGTTTCCATTTCCCTGTTGATAAACCGTTGGAATATCGAGTAAATCAGGTTGATCTTCGAGGGTAATTGGCAATCCAAATTCTTCGCGTTGAATCTGCAAAATCAACTTAACCACCTGCATTTGGTACTGAGGTTGATAGGTCAGGATTTGCATTTTAGCTACAGTTTTAATTACAGTTCTAATTACAGAAAGTATCTCAACTGAACCTTGATGTTCGTCTTTTGATTGACAAGGGCGATCGCTGTTTCTTTAAAGCTGGGCGCACTGGTGAGAATTTTGGGATTACGAGAAAAGCCAAATCCTTCTTTAGGAATTCCGAAAAGTCCAGTGTTCAGTTTACCGTCTTCGTTGACATCATGAATGACTGCAACCGCATAATTGCCTGCATTCAAGTTGTTAAACGTCACCGTTGGCGCAGCAGTTTTGGCACTCACACAGCGAGAATCAAGGGCACGATCGACTCCATTGGGAAACCCCTGATCTTTAGCAAACAGGCTCAGACAAACAATTCCCTTCTGATTTCTCAATCCATCTACGGTGACTGTTAGAGCATAGTTGGGCATAGCTTCAGCATTCAGTGACAAAAGGTTAGCAGTTACAATTGTAATCAAGAAGCTAGTTAGAAGGCGTTGCATCATCTGTTGATCTAAGTGTAATTAGCGTTGTAGCAAAGTGGCTCAGATAACAATGTAATCAAAAATGCTCTGTAAAACCACTTCCGCAACGCATGGAAAAACATTCCCGACAACCATTCCCCAGCCCACCCCCATCTGTTGCAGCCTAAGATTTAACATATCGTTCTTTTAAGGCTCTACCTACAACACATACTCAACGGTTCGAGAGAACCACCACGGTTTTTTCTACCAAACTCTTCCTTAGCCTCGCTGCCAGCGAATCCGGTTATGCTCTGCCTCAAATGAACGAATCCCACGGGTCGGAGTTGAGAAGTGACTGTCTCTTTCGATTACATGGCTTGATCCCGTGAAAATGGGCTGGCTATGAATCGTTCCCTGATGCAAACTCTGGCGTTCATACACGGTATTCCTTCCCTGTTGATAGGTTACGACTTCTGCACCGACCAAACCGATCGTTAACTTTCCTGAGTTCGCGATCGGCTGCTTGGCTGCAAGTTCTCGACCATAATTCAGGGTGCAACGCTGTCCCAATCACAAGGGATACTTAGTATAATCGGCCTGTTCGGTGGTCGAATACTGCTTTCTGTTAAATCTGAATGACCACGCCAACTATATCCATTGCAACGCTTACCAACAATAAGTAAAACACTCCAGAGATAACTAAGATAATAGAGACGCGAAGAATAAAAAGAGTTTTGAGCAACAAAATAACGAACGCTCTTAAAACAAACTGTAATGGGAAACACTGTCCAGGGAAGAATGAAGAAGTTTATAAAAAGAAGAAACCAAGTCAAGGCCACGCTCAAGTCAGATGGGTACCCTGAGATCATCCATCCTTCGTCCTTTTGGGGAGAGTTGAGCGGCGCGATCGCGTTGTTAGGCAATGTTTGGGGACTTTGAGAATTCATAGCAGCTACTCTAAGAGGGTTCAAGTCTGCCAAAGAACCAGTACACGACGGTAGATACGATCGTTAATACAATTGCGCCCAACAGAGCAGAGAAAAATCCAGCAATATAGAATCCAGGGGTCAACGCTGCCACCAACCAGAACGTGATAGCATTAATCACAAATAAAAACAGCCCCAGTGTCACGATCGTCAACGGTAAGGTGAATAGGATGAGAAGGGGACGCACGATCGCATTCACAAATCCTAAGATCGCAGCCCCGATTAGAGCCGCCGCAAGGCTATCAATCCGAAACCCAGGCACAATGTAGGACGTGATGATTAGAGAAACAGCCGTCGCCAGCCAGGTCAAGATAAAGTGCAGCATGGTAGTTAGAATTTTTGTCTCGATGATAGCAGACCACACCGTTAACAGTAGGCTACTTTTTTGAGATGTAATAAATCACCCCTGAGTAGTCATCGGTTAGTAGAAATGCATCCTTGTCCACTCGCAAAATATCGACAGGTCTTCCGTAGATCGTGCCGTTTTGCAAAAAGCCGCTAATAAACACTTCTGATGAATTGTCAGCCTTCAATCGTGAGACTTGATAGCCTCGCTGCAATTTGAGCTTTGATCCCCCGTGAAGCGCCACTAAAAAGGAATCTTTTAACTCGTCAGAGTTCGCTGAATCAAAATACTCCAATCCCAAAGGAGCGCTGTGAGCCGGAAATGTAGCATTTGCTAAAGGAACCGTACTGCAATTTACTTTTTTAGTCGATCGCTTAAACTGATTATCCGCATAGATGCGAGATTGATATTGATAGCAATAGGGAAATCCATAGTTTTGACCGTTCCTGATTCTATAAAATGTCTCTTCTGGTTTGTTATCTCCTAAGTGATCGGCTCCCATATTTGTCGCGTATAGCTGGTCATTCACCCATTTGATCCCTACAGCATTTCGCAAACCATTCGCGTAGGTTTTTTGATTCTTACCATCAAGATCCATTTCTAGAATTGAGGCTCTGACCGATTCTTTTTCTTCACAGGCGTTGCAGCTACTTCCCAAAGCGATGTACACTTTATCGTTGTGAATGGCAACGGTTCGCGTCAAATGCCAGCCGCCGTACTTATAGCTCAACCCATAGTCAGGAAACTTGGCCAACACTTGAGGGGCACTTTTGGGAGCAGTTTCACCATTGCTGTAGCGATAACGAACTAAGCGATCGGTTAACGCCAGATACAACCACTGATTACCATTGGAATCTACATGAAACGCAACGCTATTAGGATTTCTAAGATTCGTCAAATAAGGCGTGATTTTACCAAATTTACCTGTTTTAGAATCGAAGCGATCGAGGACATAAACCTTGCCTTTCTGGTTGTCCGTCAGATCATACATATCAGTGACAAAGAGGCGATCGTCCGGACTTTTCGCCATAAATCGAATCCGCTTTAATCCCTGGGCAGCCACCCGAATCTGATACTTTTCGGGCAAGTTGAGGCTAAACGTTTTGCCGTTTGCGAGACTGATCCGATGCGGCGTTAATTTGGGGGAAGCAGCCTTTTGGGGATAACTTGAAGCGACGGTAGGATGCCCATTCTGCAAGACCAACGCCAAAAGACAGCCAATTCCAAATTTAGCGAACATTGGGATTAAAAATTATCAGGTTGGTTCATTCATACAGTCATTTCGACAACCATTCCCGAATCCAGGCGCGAAACATTCTTTTTGCCTGAGTTTCTCCTACTTGAGTGCAGTCTTTGAGAAACTGATACAGCCGCTCTTTCTCTACCCACGCAAACGTAGGACTCGTAGACACTTCCTGATAGGTGCCGTTCTGCAATTGATAGATTGTGAGTGTTTTACCGTTGTACCGCCAGAATTCGCCAACGCCCATTTCTGCATAAAGCGCATTTTTGTTAATGTCAGTGTGCGTGATATCCACTTCGATAATTAAATCGGGCGGGGGATCGATCGCCAGGTTAACAGTCCGCCCTCTGACCAAAGGTTCGTTGGCAATGTAGTAACACTTATCCGGCTCCCCGCCGATTTTGATTTCTGGTCGCTTGAGCGTTGTAGAACCCATGCTTTTGAGCGTCAGACCCAGTTCTTCTGTCAAAATTTCGATAAATTGACCAACCAGGCTGCCAGCATTTTCATGAGATTCTAACGGAGCCACGATTTCTAGAATGCCTTTGTAGTAAGTGAGTCGGGTAGAATGGCTCTCTTCCATCGCGTCCAAAAATTTCTCATAAGCCTGCCAACTGACGTTGTGAAGTACGATTCGCCTTTCTGATTCGGCGGCTTGAGAGGTTGTTACGTCGCGAGTGCTGACCATGAGTAGTTTGCGGTGGAGATGGGACGATCGTACTTCAAACTATAGCTTCAAAAAAAGCAACCTCGGATTGCTCCAAGATTGCCCTTTAGATGATTTTAGGAACGGTTGGTTAGGCGATCGAAGCCATTTTCACATCGTTGTTAGCCAACAGTTCTTGCAGTTCTTCAGAATCGACGGTTTCTTTTTCAATCAGCAACGCTGCCAACTGATCCAGAACGTGCTTATTTTCTAACAGCGTTTGCTTACCGCGACGGTAGGCTTGATCAACCAGGCTGTTGACCTCTTCATCGATCGCTGATGCCGTCTTGTCAGAAAAGTCTCTCTCAGCCGCAATGTCACGACCCAAGAACATATTGCCTTGCTGACGACCCAGCGCAACCGGGCCGAGACGATCGCTCATCCCAAATCTCGTCACCATCTGTTTGGCAACTCGCGCCACTTGTTGAAGGTCACTGGCTGCACCCGTCGTCACTTCATCGTCACCGTAGATGATTTCTTCGGCAATCCGACCACCCAGGGCGACAGCCATCTGGTTTTGCAGATAAGAGCGAGAATACAGACCCGAATCCATGCGATCTTCGCTGGGAGTAAACCAGGTCAAACCACCTGCACGACCCCGAGGAATGATGCTGATCTTTTGCACCGGGTCATAGTCAGGCATCAAAGCACCAATGAGCGCATGACCTGCTTCATGATAAGCCACCAATTCTTTGCGCTTTTCGCTCATGACGCGATCTTTTTTCTCAGGGCCCGCGAGGACGCGATCGATTGCGTCGTTCACTTCGTCCATTGAGATTTCGGTCAGGTTGCGGCGGGCAGCGAGAATGGCGGATTCGTTGAGCAGGTTAGACAGGTCTGCGCCAGTAAATCCAGGAGTCCGACGCGCAATCTTCTCAAGGTCAACGTCTTTTGAGAGCGTTTTGCCGCGAGAGTGAACGTTGAGAATTTCCAAACGGCCTGCGTAATCGGGACGATCGACCACCACTTGACGGTCAAATCGGCCGGGACGCAGCAGCGCAGCATCCAATACATCAGGACGGTTGGTCGCAGCGATGATGATGATGCCCGTGTTGCCCTCAAAGCCGTCCATTTCGGTCAGCAGTTGGTTAAGGGTTTGTTCGCGTTCATCGTTGCCGCCACCCAGACCTGCACCCCGTTGCCGACCGACGGCATCAATTTCATCGATAAAGACGATACAAGGCGCATTGGCTTTGGCTTGTTCAAACAGATCGCGAACGCGGGAAGCCCCCACACCTACAAACATTTCAACAAACTCAGAGCCAGAGATCGAGAAGAAAGGCACACCCGCTTCTCCAGCAACGGCTCTCGCGAGAAGGGTTTTACCCGTTCCAGGCGGCCCAACCAGTAGGACACCTTTAGGGATTTTGGCTCCGATCGCAGTGAATCGATCGGCATTCTTCAAAAAGTCTACGACTTCGTTGAGTTCTAGTTTTGCCTGGTCAATACCTGCGACATCGCCGAAGGTGACTTGAGTCTGAGGCTCCATCTGCACTCTGGCTTTTGATTTACCAAAGTTCATCGCTTGACTGCCGGGGCCGTTTTGAGCGCGACGCAGCAAAAAGAACAGACCCACCAGCAGCAACACCGGGAAGAACAGACTACTCAGCGCCCGCAACCAGAAGCTTTCATCTTGCTGAGGCAAAATTGAAATATCAACGTTGTTTTTGATCAGAATATTGATTAGCTCAGGGTCGGGTGGCAAGTTGACCTGAACCCGATTACCATCTTGAACCTGCACCAGCGCTCTCGTGCGATCGGCGCTCAGGCTCACTTTCTCAACTTTATTGCTCTGCACTTCTTGAATGAACTGACTATAGCGCCACGTTTCACGAGTCTGTGGGCGATCGTCAAAAAAGGTGGTTGCCAGCGCAATGACTACAATTGCCAGGAGTGCGTACAGTCCTGCGTTTCTCCAGCGTTTATTCACCGGGGGTTGTCCTCCTAACGGGTGGGGATGAGGCGATTCTCAAATGTTACTTATGTTAATTAATATTAACCTAGTATGAGAATTCAGCGAGAGATCAAGAGAGAGGCTTTGGACTCTGGCGCTCGACTTTGGACTTTAGACGCTCGACTTTGGACATTCAGCAAAGCAGCATTTTGAGTCTTTGGTCTTCGAGTCAGGGTTTAAGGTCTAAAAAGCTCTCGCAACGTCCGAAAACCGGGATGCGATGGGGGATAGGTTTGGGGTGAAGGACTCCGCAAAATTGTGTGAATGGGAATGATTTCCATGACGCAATTGGTGTAGGCGATCGCTTCAAACTGTTTTACCAATTCGGGGTTCCACGGTTGTTCGGTGACTTCTTCATTTTGGCACCTGATTTTTGTAATGAGTTGGGTTCTCAATAATCCGGGCAAGATTCCTGACTCCAGGGGAGGTGTCCACCAGTGACGATCGCAGTAGCCCCAAAGGTTTCCTGTGCTGGTTTCGAGCCAGTTTCCGGCATTGTCGGTGAGGATGGCTTCCTGGGCGTTGTAGCGCTGTGCGGTTTGGAGGGCGAGCCAGGGGGCGAGGTAGTTTCCGGTTTTGTGGGAGGGGAGGGAGCGGGTGAGGGAGGGAGGAGGGAGGAGGGAGGAGGGTTCGGGGAGCCAGGCGGTGATGCCGTTTTGTTGGCGGTGGGTGAGATCGGCGGGGAGAAATCTTCCGGTGATCCATTCGCGACCGTCGGGGAAGAGGACGATTCTGAGAATGGGAAAGGTTTGGCTGAGACGATCGGCTCCCTGGCGCAGGCGGTGCCAATCAGGGGGCAACCAGTGAAAGGCTTGCTGGCTGATTTGGAGGCGGTTTAGGTGTCCTGACCAGTTCGTGAGGGGATGGTCGAGAGTCTGGTAGACGCGCAAGGTGGTGAAGAGGGTCGCACCGTAAAGGAGGGCGGGGTCGTCGATCGCTAGTTCCAGTGTCTTGCCTTTGATCAGATTGCCATCGTACCAGTAGGCGTGTTCCATTGAGTGTTTTAACTCGATTTAGTGAAGTTTTTTCGCGGCGATTACACAGCCAGGAACGCCTCTAAATTTACGTGGATTCGATGAAATCTTTCGCTGCGGTTGTGAATCCAGGCAGCCCCCTAAATCCCCCACGAGTGAGGGACTTTGAACCCAAGATCTTGTCTGAAAGTCCCCCAATTTTGGGGGGTTGGGGGGCAGAAGCGCTGAAGAACGAAGCAAAAAAACCTCATCGAATTCACGTTAAATTTCTGTAGTAAAGAACTTTGAACCAGAAATTTTGTCTTAAAGTCCCCAGAATGGGCAGCTTAAAGGGCAAAAGCTTAGAGCAATCCTAAGCCAAAAAACTGCATCGAACTAACGCTGCTTTAGAAAGGCACTTTGTCGTTTGTCGTGAGCATGAAGAAGTTCAGAAATAAGGGCGATACTGGCAACTGGATCGATCGGCTTTGGTAAATGTTTTTGAAAACCGACGGCGTATGCTCTTTGTTCGTCGGCTTCTCCAGCGTAGGCGGTGAGCGCGATCGCAGGCACATTTTTTCCTTGCTGAACGGGGAGCGATCGAATCTGGCGCATCAACATATAGCCGTCCATTTCGGGCATTCCAATATCGCTGATCAGCAGGTTGGGCGGAGATTGGGTAAAAATCTGTAGAGCCTCAGCCCCAGAAGCGACCGCCCGCACGATCGCACCCGCTTGCTCCAGGGCAAAGGCGACAAACTCTCGCGAATCGTCATCGTCATCTACCAGCAAAATCTCAACCCCACTCAGATCGACTGTCGAGGGGAGCGATCGTGGCGATGGCACAGCTTCTAATTGAGAGGCAAGTGGAAGGCTGACGGTAAAGGTTGCTCCTTGTCCTTCGCCGGGACTGCTGACGCTGACGGTGCCGCCGTGTAGTTCGACAATTTGACGGACGATCGCCAGTCCCAGTCCCAGACCACCAAATTTACGAGTCGTCGCGCCATCTTCCTGCCGAAAATGCTCAAAGACATGTGGCAAAAAATCAGGGTGAATGCCTTTGCCCGTATCGCTGACTTGGATCTGAACCTGGTTGTCAATCTGCGTTAAGTTGACGGTGATTCTCCCGCCTGTAGGCGTAAATTTGACTGCATTGGTCAACAGATTCCAGACCACTTGTTGAAGTCGCGCCCCGTCGCCTAACACTGACCCAATGGGATCAAGATTTACCTGAAGCTGAACGGCTTTGGCTTCGATCGCTAATCGCACCGTCTCGATCGCCCCCTCAATCACCGCCGACAGCGTGACCGGAAGCGGTTTCAACGTCAGCTTGCCGCGCAGAATCCGAGAGATATCGAGCAGATCGTCAATCAGTTGTACTTGTAGTTTGGCATTTCGTTCGATCGTCGCGATCGCTTGAGTTGCTTTGGTGGCATCCAGTTTGCCCTGTCGCAGCAGATTAGCCCAGCCGAGAATCGGATTCATCGGCGTGCGAAGTTCGTGAGACAGGACGGCGAGAAATTCGTCTTTGATGCGATTGGCGCGTTCGGCTTCGGTGCGGGCGGTTTGCTCCAGTTTTAAAACGCGGTTGAGTTCAAGTTCGGCGGCTTTGGTACTGGTGAGATCGATCGCAAAAAACACGCCACTACCGGGATCATCCACAAAAGAAGCAGCGCCAATCAAGATGGGAACCTGCCGACCGCTTCTGTGAATGTAGGTTTTTTCAAAAGGAGTACAGATGCCCTTTGCCGCAATCTCTTCAAGAGCGATCTGATCGAGATAGGCGTGTTCGGGGACGGTTAAAGCTTGCCAGTTGATCAGACCTGCTTCTAGGTCGGCTTGAGTGCATCCAATTAAGTCAAGAAGTGCGTCATTGGCGGCGGCGACGTTGCCCGATCGCGTCCAGACCCCCATCGGCACCATGTTGCACTCAAAAATGCGGCGAAATCGAGCTTCACTCGTGAGCAATTCGGCTTCGGTCTGACGGCGTTGGGCTTCGATGGAGACCCGATCGGTAATATCTTCGGCGACACCCGCCGATCGAGAAGGCTGTCCATCTGCATCCAGAAGGATAAATCCGCGATCGCGAATCCAACGCACCGAGCCATCGGGTCGAATAATTCGATACTCTTCATCGCTCTGACCATTGGCTAGACAGCGCTCATTTGCCGATCGCATTCGTTCACGATCGCCAGGGTGAATGGACTCAAACCAAGTGCTGAAATTGCTGTAGAGGGCATCCCGATCGCGTCCCCAAATGGTCTCGTAAGCGGGACTGATATAAACCGGTCGCTGGGCTTTTAGATCAAATAGCCAAAACACACTGGGAATGATTTCGGCCATTTGACGAAACTGTGCGTCGCTGTAATGCTGGGCAGAAATCGCCTGATCGCGCCCTACTTCGGCCTGCTGCCTTGCTGCAATTTGCTGAGTTGTCTCTGATTCGCAAGCCTGAAGCCGTAGAGAAAGCTGACGCGATCGCAGCAAAATTTCGACGCGCGCCTGTAGTTCAATTTTCTCGATCGGTTGAATGATCAGTTCATCCACACTTTGCCAGAGGTGCCGTGTGGCGTATCCCACATCTGGGCGGCTGGTCGCCAACAAGAACGGCAGTAAAATGGGCTGTTCGGCATCGCGTCGAGCCTGCACCCCTTGCCCCAACTGATCCAACGTTCTGCCACAGATGATGCACAGATCAAACGATTTAGACGCGAGTGATTGCTTCACACTATCGATGTCCCAATCAGGAACGATGACTTGATAGCGTGGACTGAGCCACTCTGACATGAGCCGACGATTTTCGCGGTGTTCTAATAGCACCAGGATTCGGTTCATTTAAGCAACTCCCGAATTAACTGCAAAAACTCCCGCATGGCGATCGGCTTGCTTAACAGTCCATTGGCACCGTGAGCAATACTGGCTTGCTGAATAGCGGCATGATGTCTCGGCGAAATCACAAGAAAAGGAATCTCCTGTTGGCGAAGCTGTTGGCAGACTGACCAGATGGTGGCATCAAATCCAGAAATATCAATTAATGCCAGATCAATTTTAGGCACTGGCTCCAAGATTAGAGCAACGTCCTCTAGACAGAGAGCGGGCGACACCTGATAGCCTTGCCGCTCCAACAATTGAGTCAACAATGTGAGATTGTGACGGTTGCGATCGAGTACCAAAATCTGTAGGGGGTCTTTAGGCATCCCGCTCATCGATCCATTCTGGAATGCCGCTCAAGATGCCGCGCAGTTGCGTCAGGGGTTGCCCAACTTTGATCCCTTTTGAGGTGATTTTCAATTCTCGTAGCGTCCGTTCAAAATTAGACAGTCGCTTTTTGAGAACGCCGATCGCTTTTCGCATCTCGCCGCCCATTTCCAGGTATCGCAGAAACATAATGTTGTCCGCTAAATAACTAATGCCAATTTCTGTAACCCGAAAATCTCCGGTGATGTATTCAGTTTCATTGACTAAAATCACCGTCACGCCCATATTTTGCAGATATTTACACAAGGCATGAAGATGCATCACTAAATTGGCTCCTCGCACAGAGAGTTTGTAGCCTGCAACGCTGTCAATCATCACCACCCGCACCTGTTGTTGTTCGACTTCTTGGCGCACCAGGTTAGCAAACTCATCGGGACTAAAGTGCAGTGGCTCAATCGAGACGACCGATAGCATTCTTTGCTGGATCATTGCTTGCACAGGCGTATTGATCGACTCGGCCCGATGTAGCAGCGTGTTGACCTGCTCCTCAAAGGTATAGAGTACCGATCGCTCTCCTCGGCTGGCTGCCGCTTTCATAAATTGCACTCCTAACGAGGTTTTGCCGACTCCGGTTGGCCCGGTTAATACGGTAACGGTGCCCCGCTCAATGCCGCCATGTAGCAGTTGATCCAGTTCGCTCACGCCCGATGAAATGGTCTCCAGCACAAAGTCACATTCGTAGTGATCGGGTTGCAGTCGCGGAAAAACAGCCATCCCCGTGTTGCAAAGTCGCAGGGTGTGAGGGCCTGATCTGAAGTGTGATCCCCGAAATTTGGTGACTCTGACGCTGTGATCGCCACTGTCATGTTGCAACTCAATTACGCCATCGCTCATAAACTGCAAGTCGTCGTCTGGGTTGGTGTGGCTACTTTCTGAAGCAAATAGCACCGTTGCGCCCTGTTCGAGGAGGAACCGCAAAAACGAGAGAACCTGCTTGCGAAACTGAAACACATCGCTTGATAAGTAGCGAAACTGAGTCATCGCATCGATAAAAACTCGCCCCGGTTGAAGCTGTTGTACCTGTTCGACGATTCTCTGGGTGGTGGGTTCTCGCTCAACCTCAGCAGAGGAGAAGATATCGTAGGTTTCGACTTCTGTAAAAAAGCTAGAACTGGGGCTGAGATCGAGAAAGGCGACAGCTTGGAGATCAAAGCCTAGAAGATTGGCGTTCGATCGCACCTGCGCTTCGGATTCACTGAGAGAAATAAAGAGAGTTGGCTCATTTTGGGCTGCCCCTGCCGACAGAAACTCTAGCCCCAGGGTTGTTTTACCTGCGCCCGGCCCTCCTCTGACTAAATAGGCTCGCCGAGGAAGCAGTCCTCCCTCTAACACTTCATCCAATCCCGAAACCCCGGTCGAAAGGCGATCGTATTGCATTACCTAAACTCTGCCACTCATTGAAAACCAACTTACCAATTCATTGTTTCATATCTATCTATCGTTGTTTGCAGAGAATCATGCAGAGAAGTTTATCTGTCGTGAGCTAGAAAAAGTGTCGCGATCACGATCGTTCCTGCTTTTGTCCCGACGTTTCCAGCTTTTTGCTCAAAGGTTTTTGTTTTGAACTGGAGTTGTCGTGTTTTTGAGTCGGGCGATCGCGTTCTGAACCGAAGTCGTCGTGTTTCAAACTGAAGAATTACAGCTTTTTTCTCAAGAAGTGCTGGTTGAAACTCAAGCTGTCTCGTTTGAAACTGAAGTCGTCGTGTTTGAAACTGAAGAATTGCAGCTTTTTTCTCAAGAAGTGCTGGTTAAAACTCAAATTGTTGTGTTTTTTGCTCAAATTGTGGGGTTCCCTACAGAAGCCGTGACGCTTTGGGCGAGGTTTATCTCTTTTGAGTTAGAAAAGATACCGCCTTGACGTAGAGTTGCCCCGATGGAACCTGTACTGATACCAAATTGATCTTTGAGTGCTACAGATCCTTCGCCCCCTAAATCCCCCAAGTTTGGGGGACTTTGAGCAAGAAATCCTGTCCGGAAGTCCCCCAGATTTGGGGGGTTGGGGGGCAGAAGCGTTAAATGCCGAAGCGAAAAAACTCAATCGAATTCATGTGTTTTTAATCTTCGGTCTTTGTAGATGTGCATACAATTAGAAGCATGGCGTATCAATGGGACACCCAAAAAGCAGCGAATAATCTCAGCAAACATGGAATTGATTTTGCCGATGCAGTCTCCGTCTTCTCCGACGATTGCGCCATTACCCTGACAGACCAACGGTATGACGAAGAACGCTACATCACGATCGGACTGGATGCTCTGGGTCGCTTTCTCGTTGTGGTCTACACTTGGCGAGATGATGAAATTCGATTAATTTCTGCGCGATCGGCAACCCGTTCAGAACGAAATCAATACAGTGAGGGATGAGTCATGGAAGCAGAGTACGATTTTAGTCAAGGCAAACGAGGCGCAGTAGAGCCAACCGCAGCAGGAAAAACTCAAATTACCATTCGGTTAGACGACGACATCCTGACCTGGTTTCGAGAACAAGTTCATGCAGCAGGCGGCGGAAACTACCAAAGCTTGATCAACAAGGTACTGCGTCAACACATTCAGCAGAGCCACGAACCTTTAGAAACCACTTTACGCAGAGTTGTCCGAGAAGAACTTGAGCGAATCGAAAAGTGAAAATGCTTGTCCTGAATTCAAAGGGAATCGAGAATTAGAGTGTCCGGGAATTGAGGAAGCGATCGCTCCTCCAAAATTTCCAGTGGCGCGATTCTTTTTGTAGAAGTCAAGGGCAACCGTCCTGCGATCGTTCCTGCATTGGCCCTAGTGACACAGCCAAAGATACAAGAGTCAGCTCGACAAGAGTCAGCTCGGATTGGCAACCGAAGCAAAGAATTTCATCGAATTCAAGTTAATCAAATTCCACAATCGATCGACTCCTCAAGGCAGACAAGCCCGATCGCTCTAAAATAAAAGCAACTTGCTCAAACCAGAAGGCACCCATGACCACGCTATTGATCCAGAGCGTTCCTGTGACGGTTCATCTCCCTTCGCTCAACACCAGCACTCACGAGAAGTTTTACGAATTTTGTCAGGTCAATCCTGATTTGCGAATCGAGCGGACAGCCCAGGGAGAAGTCATCATCATGCCGCCCACTTTTTCGGATACCGGAAATCGCAATTTTAGAGTTTCTGCTCAGTTAGCAATTTGGGCAGAACAAGATGGAACAGGCGAAGGTTTTGACTCCAGCGCAGGCTTTACACTTCCCAATGGGGCAACCCGATCGCCCGATGCTTCGTGGATCAGGCTCGATCGCTGGAATGCGCTCACTGATGATCAAAAAGCCTCCTTTGCGCCAATTTGTCCAGATTTTGTGATTGAGCTTCGCTCCGCGAGTGATTCATTAACCACGCTGCAAAACAAGATGCAGGAATATCTCGACAATGGGGCAAGGTTGGGACTGTTGATCGATCGCCAAAATCGTACCGTTCATGTCTACCGTCCTAACGTCACTCCAGACGTTTTGAACGATCCAGAATCGGTAAGCGGCGATCCAGAATTACCAAAATTCACGCTACGAATGACCAAAATTTGGTAGCTAATCACACGACAAATCCCATGTCTTGTAGACCTTGACGTAATCGATCGCCTTCGGGGGAGCCTGTCTGTTGGTGGAGGGCGATCGCCGATCGAAAGGCTGCCAAACTTTCGGGAACCTGACCGATTTTGAGTAGGGCGACACCGAGATTTTGATAAGCCTCAGCATATTGGGGTTGGAGTTGAATGGCGATCTGGTAGTGAGCGATCGCTTCGACAAACTGGCCCATTGATTTGAGAGTTATCGCTAGATTGTTGTGCGCGATCGCTAATGTTGGATCAATTTCTAACACCTGTTCATATAACTGTTTTGCTTGAATTAAATTACCTTTCTCTTTGAGCAAATTGCCCCAATTGTTTAAAGCACCTAATTTAAGTTTAGGTAAAATCGGTTGCTCTGCTGCGGTTTGATAGTGGCGCTCGGCTTGAATTGCATTACCTAACTCACTATGAACACTGCCTAAGTGATAATGCAGTTCATATAAAATGGGAATATCAATATTAGCAGCATACAGCCCGCGTTCTAATAAGCTCAGGCCCTTGGGCACTTCACCCATCTCGACATAAAGCGCCCCCAATTTGCTGCATACATACGGATCGCTAGGATGTGTTTTGAGAAAGCCTTCCATAATCGATCGTGCCTTCGCAAACTTATCTCTCGCCGCAATCACATCCGGTTGATATCCATCATGCAAAATAGCAACCTTTGGTAAATAACCAATTTGCCACTGCGATTCGCGCTGCAACAACTCATTTACACTGTCATCCACCATTGCATGATACGGACGACTAAAGTAAAGGTCAGGATGACGACGAAACAACCGAGACACCAGCGAGTAAGGCGATTGGGCTGCGCCGATTTCTTGTCGCACTAGATTAACCAAAAGTCGCTGTTCGTTTTGGATCGCTTGCTTCAAATCAGGCACAATCTCAGGCACCAACACCTCATCGGCATCCAACACCAGCACCCAATCGCCGTGAACGTATTTGAGAGATTCATTACGGGCGGCTGAGAAATCGTCGCACCACTCAAAGCTATAAACAGCGGCACCCCATTGGCGAGCGATCGCCTGCGTCTCATCCGTCGATCCTGTATCTAATACAACCATTTCGTCAACGACATCGCGAACGCTGGCCAGACATTTTGGCAACGCTGCCTCTTCATTTTTAACAATGATGCAAAAACTCAAACTGACCATCTTGTAACTTACTTTATAACTTGTGAGGACGGTTGTCTCATTTCAGTCATTACCCCTTTGTAGCGCATTTGTAGCGCACGATCGCTCCCCTCGTTCATCAACTTGGCTCTGAGTTTGGTGAAAGTGAGTATAAATCGTGAGCATAGTAAAATGTTTATGGGAACAGTAGACTATCTTTCTTCTTTCGATGCTTTGGGGATTTGGAGATGCACTCAGAAACAACGCAACCGCAATCAGATTTTGTCGTTGAATCCAATTTGCACCCCAGCGCTCAACTCCCGATCGCAACTCAGCTTTTTCAGCGAGTACTCGATACCCTTCCCCAGTTGATTTTTTGGAAAGACCGCAACTCTGTCTATTTGGGCTGTAACCACAACGGAGCCAAAGTCGCTGGAGTAGCGTCACCAGAGCAGATCATCGGCAAAACAGACTATGACATGCCCTGGAAACTCGAAGAGGCGGAATCGTTTCGGGAGTGCGATCGCCGCGTCATAGAGTCCGGTATTCCCCAACTTCATATTATTGAGCCACAGCAGCAAGCAGACGGCAAACAAGCCTGGTTAGATACCAGCAAGCTTCCACTCAAAAACGATCAGGGCGACGTAATTGGTATTTTGGTAACAATCGAAGACATTACCGATCGCATCACCCTCGACCAGGAAAACCAGCGCTTTCAGACAGACCTCGAAGCCAAAGTCGCCCAGCGCACTCAAGAACTAGAAGCCACGATCGCCCAGCTAGAACAAGAGATTCGCGATCGTCGAGACGCAGAAGCTGCCCTGGCTCAAAGTGAAATCCGATTTCAGAAACTGACGGCCAACGTTCCTGGCATGATTTATCAATTTCGATTAGAGCCGGACGGATCATCCGCTTTCCCCTATGCGTCGTTGGGTTGTCGGGATCTATATGGCATCGAGCCTGAAGAAATCGAGCAAAGCGCTGAACGGCTGATCGACTTGCTGCACCCAGACGATCGTCACAACTTTTTTGAATCGGTTATGCACTCCGCCAAAACCCTGGAAACTTGGCATTGGGAAGGCCGAACGTTTACCGCTTCTGGGCAGGTCAAATGGATTCAAGGAAGCTCTCGACCCGAACGGCAACCCGACGGCGCAGTGGTTTGGGATGGGTTGTTATTAGATATCAGCGATCGCAAACAGATCGAAGCCGAACGTAAACAAACCGCAAAAGAACAGTCTCGATTAGTCGCCATCTTAGAAGCAACCACCGATTTAGTCGTCATCGCCGATGGGCGGGGCAACACCTCCTACATCAATCAAGCCGGACGGCAATTGTTAAATCTGTCTCAAGCTGAAATGGATCAGGGATTTGCGATCGGCACCATGATCGCCCCCTCTGCGCTCGACCAATTTCAACAAGAGGCCCTAAACACCGCTTTACAACTGGGCATCTGGTCAGGTGAAACACTATTGCTCTCGCGAGATGGACGCAAAATTCCCGTGTCTCAGGTGATGATGGCCCATCGCAGCGAGCAGGGCGACATCGAATTTTTATCGACCATTGCCCGCGACATCAGTGACTACAAACACGCAGAATTGGCGCTGCGATCGTCTGAGTCTCAACTGCGGCAACAAACGCAAGACTTAGAATCCACTTTGCGTCAACTGCGAATAACTCAGTCTCAACTCATTCAAAGTGAAAAAATGTCCAGTCTGGGACAACTCGTTGCGGGCGTGGCCCATGAGATCAATAATCCAGTGAACTTCATCTATGGCAACATTGCTCACACATCTGAATATGCTCAAGATCTCATCGCTTTGTTAGAAAGTTATCAGCGATATTATCCCCATCCAAACCCCGCACTCCAGTCCGAAATCGAAGCGATCGACTTAGACTTCTTAATGTCTGATCTGCCCAAAACCCTGAATTCGATGAAGATCGGAGCCGAACGAATTCGTGAAATTGTCTTGTCACTGAGGACGTTTTCTCGACTCGACGAGGCAGACATCAAAGCGATCGACCTCCACGAAAGTCTCGACAGCACCTTGATGATTTTGCAACATCGTCTCAAGCCAAAATCTGATTTTCCAGGGATTCAGGTGATCAAAGACTATGGCAATCTACCGCCTGTGGAATGCTACGCCGGACAGCTAAATCAAGTGTTTATGAACATTTTGAGCAACGCGATCGATGCATTAGAAGAAAGGTTTGAGCGCTCAAAATTCGATCAGTATGAGATTGCTAAACCAACCATTCGCATTGTGACTCAGCACACGAGAGAGAATACCATCATTCACATTATCGACAATGGTTCTGGAATGCCTGAAGAAGTCATGAGTCGGCTATTTGATCCGTTTTTTACAACAAAGCCTGTCGGCAAAGGTACTGGACTGGGGCTATCAATCAGCTATCAAATTGTCGTCGAAAAACATCAGGGACAATTGCGCTGTCAATCCACACTTGGAGAAGGCACAGAGTTTACGATCGTCATTCCCCAAATCAAAAATAGGAACTAATTGCAGGCTGCCAGGAGATAGGTAGAGCTAATTTCTTGTTGTATGACTTAAATTATTGGTTTATGAGTATTTCGGTTTACTGGTCAGTATCGGGGAAAAGTAGCGCATCATAAGGTTACTTAGCTAAGTTTCAAGTTGATTGCTATGCGAGATGATTTTGCTACATCAATCAAAGAGACTCTTGCAAAGCGGGTAGGCTATCGGTGTTCCAATCCTGGCTGTCGTAAGTTAACCAGCGGCCCACACGAAGACCCGTCAAAATTCGTCAATATTGGTGTTGCAGCACACATTACAGCCGCCGCTTCAGGTGGAAAAAGGTACAATCCTACAATCTTATCAGAAGCAAGAAAATCTATAGACAACGGAATGTGGCTTTGTCAAAACTGCGCCAAATTGATTGACAGTGATGAAGTGAGGTATCCTGTTGACTTGTTGATTAAGTGGAAGAAACAGTCTGAGCAGACTGCAAGGTCAGCAATTGAAAAGTCAACAAAAGAGGATTCGTCAAAACCAGATGTTCCAATCGATTGGTATCAGATTAGCCAGATACGACTGGAAGAGCAGCAAAAATTAACGACTAATTTTTTGACAAGAAGCCAGGGGATAAACCATCACTTAGACTCGGTATATGTGCCTTTGGGTTTGGAAGAGCGTAAGCCTCCAAAACGACAAGGTGATGTTGCGCCAGAAGAAGGATCAACGCTATACCGGGAAGCAAAAATCACCCAAACCTTTGAGCATCAGCAGTTTTTAGATCAAGTGCTTCGACAAAAGCAAAGCCCAAAGAGCCAGGGTCGGCGGATTGCGATCGTCGGACAGCCAGGTGCAGGTAAGACAACCCGATTACAGCAGATAGCCCAATGGATCACTCAAGAACTGAAGCAGGCTGTTATTTGGGTTTCGCTCTCTGCACTGGGAGGGAAGACTTTAGAAGAATACCTTTTGGAGACATGGCTCAAGGATAGTTTGAAAGTTGCCAATGTTTCTCCAGAGCAGAAAAATGCTTTTGTTGAGTGGTTTAAAGACTCTCAAACCTGGTTGCTATTGGATGGTGCAGATGAAATGTCTGCTAGAACTCATGCTTCTCCTTTGGAGGCGATCGCAAGTCAGATCACAGGCTGGATTGGTCAAGCCCGGATTATTTTGACTTGTCGGCAAAACCTTTGGGACACTCATGCTCATGGTGTGGAAATCTTTGATGCCTACCGCACATTAGATTTTTCATACCCAACTCAGGTAGAACAATTTATCGAAAACTGGTTTGCTCAGGAAGAGGCAACACGAGGACAGCGGTTATGTGTAGCGCTACGAGAACGAGGGCGAGAACGAATTCAAGATTTGGTGAAAAATCCGCTACTGCTCACACTGCTATGTTTGGATTGGCACATCAGAGAGGGCAAACTTCCAGAAACAAGAGTAGCCCTATACGAGCAGTTTACAAAAGGCTTTTATGAATGGAAGAAAACGGAGATTCCGACAACGTTTCAACAGCGTAAGCAACTGAATGCCAAACTGAGTGAACTGGCTCTAGAAGCGATCGAGAAAGAAGCTAACCGATTTTGTTTGCGCCACGAATTCATATCTCAGTTCATGGGAGAACCAGAAGACGAAGCCTCTTTATTCTGCCTGGCATTAAAATTAGGTTGGCTAAATAAAGTGGGAGTCGATGTAAGCAATCCAAGAGAATCTATCTACGCCTTTCTCCACCCAACATTTGAGGAGTATTTTGCTGCTTTAGAAGCAAAAGAGCGGCTGACCTTTGAGCAGTTACGGGATGAAGTATTTGGGAGGCATTGGCAAAATAAAGCTTGGCGTGAAGTGCTACTGCTAATTTGCGGAATAATTGATGCAGAGTCAGCAGGCAAGTTGATTGAGTCTCTGATGGAGCAGGAACTTGAGCATCATGGTGGAGATTTTGGTTGTCTTGAATTATACGAAGATTATGAGCGGTATTGTGCAAATCATGCTCTCAAAAAGCTTTTGATTGCGGCTGACTGCTTTGGGGAAGTAGAACAACCAGAAGTAATTGAATTAATTAGTTCTCAATTGCTGTCAGAGTTAAAGGAATTCTATGAAGACAGTTCTCGTGTGCGTTTGGTGGCTGAGTTTGCTACTAATAAGCAGAGTGATTTTTCGTTTAGTCTGATGAACACCTCATATGCAATTTGCGATCGAATTGCTAAGTGCTTTCAAAATGAGCCAAATACTCTCTCATGGCTAAAAGAACAATTCAAGGCGATTAGATATCCAGACTGGTCTGATGGTCTTCCGTTGATACGGACAGTGACTCATTATTTCCATGACGATGTGCAAACTTTGACATGGTTAGTCCATGATGTTTACCCGTCTGCTGATGAAGTACTTTCACCTTTTGTATTTGATGAGATCTGGCACTCCTTTAGGGACAATCCACAAGCCTTGGTATTGCTACAAACACTGGTCGAGCGTGGAGCATCAGATGCGGTATTTGCGATTGCTAAATATTATGTAGATGAGCCAACAACTCTATCGTTGCTAACCGATTATGCTCAACAAGATAGACATTGGAGTGTTCAAGCATCTGCTTTGGTAGCGATCGTTCGGCACTATGGCTATGACTTGGAAACTCTAGCATGGGTGCAGCAGTTCATCCTTGAATGTGAGTGTTCTGTTCAGGAAGAAGTCGTAGAAGAGATCGTCGAACACTATAGTGACAGTCCAAACATTCTGGTATGGCTACAACAACGTTTCTTTCCACAAGCGCAAGAGTCGCGATGGCGTATCCTAAATAGCTTTCTAATCAATCACCCTAAACACCCACACACTTTTGAGCTATTGCAAGATTGCGCCGCTAATGCTGCCGATCTCGATACACGCCAATGGGCAACCTGAGAGCTTGAGCAATGGGAGAAGGAAAAGTTAGCTTCCTCAGTCTAAAATAGCAAGTAATTTGTATAGCGGACATCAATGAGCATTAGTCTTACTCCCGATCAGGAACGTCTGATTCAAACCAAACTCCAGTCTGGAAAGTATCGCTCTGTCGAAGAAGTGGTTGAGATAGCTTTGCGACTGCTAGATGAATACGATCGCGCCGATGCGGAATGGGTCGAGGAAGTCAGAACAAAGATTGACGCAGCTATAGAGGCATCAACTCATACACCTCCAGTTGATGGTGAGACGTTTGTAAACCAGATTTTGGAGCGGTTCCAGCAAGCGAAGCAAGCATAAGTATGAGTCGCTACGTTATCAACATTCTTGCCAGCCAAGATCTCAACGAAATTGCTGAGTACTTTGCTGAAAATAGCATCGAGGCAGGCGATCGCTTTTTTAGTGCCTTTAACCGTAAGTGTCAACAACTCGTTGCCTTTCCCAACAGTGGAAAAAGCTATCAAGCAGTCCGCTCCGACCTCCGAGGCTTGTCTCTCGAAGGCTACATCATCTTCTACCGGATTTTGGACGACGGGATTGAGATTCTGCGGGTTGTGAGTGGTCGTCGTGATTTTCTATCTCTTTTTGGGGAGTCTACTTGAAACGCGCTTTTGCAGTTCTAGAATTTGTGCGTCGCTGCTTGAAAACCTGGATCTCGCAGACATCCTATGCTCGGTGTAATCTAGACGTTATACCTTTTCGATTGTCTTCATGACTCCTCTCTGGCGGACTGCTCGATTTTGGCGATTTGCAGGACAAGCGATCGCCGTGATTCTCATCATCTCAGCACTGGCATTTTTGGGCACCAATCTCGATCGCAACCTAAAACAATTAGGAATTCGCGTCGGCTTTGGCTTTTTGCGATCGCAGGCCGGCTTTACGATCGGCGAAACTCCCGTCGGTTACGAACCGTCTGACAACTACAGTCAAGCTCTACTGATCGGCTTGCTCAATTCGCTCAAGGTGATTGTGACTGGGATTATTGCCGCGACGATCGTCGGTGTAACCGCGGGAATTGCTCGATTGTCTAACAATTGGCTGGTCAGGCATCTAGCAATGGTCTATGTAGAAGGATTGCGAAACACCCCATTGCTATTACAGCTTTTCTTCTGGTATTTCGCTGTTTTCTTGAGCTTGCCTACCCCAGAGAATGCCATTTCGCTAGGATTCATCAACTTTAGCAATCGAGGCGTTGGGCTACTGGGGACACAGCTTTCACCCGAATTTTCCGCCTTACTTGCCGGATTGACCCTCTACACCGGAACCTTTATCGCAGAAATTGTGCGTGGCGGCATTCAGTCAGTGCCTAGAGGTCAATGGGAAGCCGCCCGATCGCTCGGACTCAAACCCGGACTGGTGATGCGGTTGGTGATTTTGCCCCAGGCATTACGGGCGATCATTCCGTCCCTCTCTAACCAATATTTGAACTTAGCCAAAAATTCTAGTCTGGCGATCGCCGTCGGCTATCCCGATCTCTACGCCATCTCATCGACCACGTTTAATCAAACCGGACGCGCCGTTGAAGTCATGCTGTTGATCTGTGCAACCTATCTGACCATCAGCTTGATCATTTCCCTATCGATGAATTTGTACAACCGTTCCGTACAACTGGTAGAACGATGACCCCAACTCAATCCTCAAGACCCAAAACTCAAGTCTCTATAACCCATTGGCTACACAAAAACTTCTTTAACACCTGGGCAAATAGTCTGCTAACGATCGTTTGTTTTGCGCTGCTGATCTGGATTGGTTACGGACTGATCAATTGGATTTTTATCAAAGCACAGTGGGCAGTTGTCGCTCGAAATTTGCCTCTGTTTTTTATCGGACGCTATCCCGTTAGCCAATCCTGGCGATTGTGGGTTGCCTTTCTGGTGTTGGTCGGGGCGATCGCCTCTAGCATTCTCAGCCGACAACTCAAACTATCTCAACAGAAGACATCTCTATTCGTTTTACCAATTTCTTTTTTTCTCATCCTATGGTTAATCGGGGGCGGTGGCTTTCTCACTCCCGTTGGCACAAATTTATGGAATGGATTGTTGCTCACATTGTTGTCAGCAATCATCAGCATTCTCTTAGCCTTTCCGCTTAGTATTCTCTTAGCATTAGGTCGTCAGAGTATATTACCTGTTCTCAAAGGATTCTGCACGATATACATTGAGCTAGTCAGAGGACTACCCCTGATTGGAATCCTCTTTATGGCGCAGGTGATGTTGCCGCTAGTGTTGCCCGGTCAGGTAAGATTGGATCGCGTCGTGAGAGCGATCGCCGGACTCGTGTTATTCAACGCTGCTTATCTAGCAGAAAATGTGCGCGGCGGGTTGCAATCTGTGCCATCGGGTCAAATCGAAGCCGCTAAAGCACTGGGGCTAAATACGCCTCTGACGCTCTGGTTGATTGTCTTGCCTCAAGCGTTGCGGGCAGTGATTCCAGCGATCGTCGGACAATTTATTTCGCTATTCAAAGATACGTCACTGTTAGCGTTGTTTGCCCTAGTAGAACTCACGGGAATCGCCCGATCGATTTTGGCTCAACCTCAGTTCTTGGGACGCTACGCAGAAGTTTATCTATTTATTGGTCTGATTTACTGGGTTTTTTGCTACTCAATGTCGATCGTCAGTCGTCGTTTAGAACAAAAAAGAGGTTAATTGGAACCAAAAAGCTCGAAGATCGTCTGCACCGAATGGCGACTCTAGCCAAGTTCTTGTAGCGAGGCAGATCGCAACGGTCTGTTTCAGCCGATCGCTTTAGCCGATTTGAAACAAGCCATACAGTTGTTGTGATTTGCGAAAAATCGTTATAAGATTTACGCGGCGTTACAAAAGTTCACTTTACGTAATCTGGATACCATTCCCATGCAAACGAAAACGACTGTGATCAAACTATTGAGTCTCGCAGGAGTCTTGAGCTTCGGTGCGCTGGTCAGCCTTCCCAATGCGACCCAAGCAGACATGCACTCGCCCAAGCCCAAGCCCGCGGCACCCATGCCCATGTCTAGCCCGATGACTCAGCCAGCCGAGCCGATGACTCAGCCGATGTCTACCCCGGCTCCGATGGGTTCTCCTAGTGGGATGACATCAAGCGAAACGATCGTAGGCGTGGCCACCGCGAACGGCTCCTTCAAAACGCTGACGGCTGCTCTCAAAGCGGCTGGCCTCGTCGAAACCCTCAACGGGTCTGGCCCGTTCACCGTTTTTGCACCCACGGATGCCGCCTTTGCCAAACTTCCCAAAGGTACGGTTGAGACGCTGCTCAAGCCCGAAAACAAGGCCAAACTCATCCAGGTTCTCACCTACCACGTCGTTCCCGGCGAAGTGCTTTCGACCAGCCTCCAATCAGGCAAGGTCAAAACGGTCGAAGGTAGCCCTGTCAGCGTGATGGTGGGCAAAAGCGGCGTGATGGTCAACAAGTCAAAAGTCACCGGGGCCGATGTCAAAGCCAGCAACGGCGTGATTCATGTGATTGATACGGTTTTGATGCCTCCCGCCAAGTAAGCTCAATCGCTGTTACATTCAAGCTTCTCAATCACTAATGGGGATTGCTCGATCGAGCACCCCTTTTTTTAGCCCGTTGTCCGCCGAACGTGATCGAGAATGCGCTGTCTACGCTCTGCCGATCGAATCGGAAGCGGTTTCGCAAAATCTGCGGTGCTGCGAGCAAGATGCTCTAGAATGCGTTTTTTGCGATCGTCTGCACTGGCCATAGTCTTTACTTTGAACTGTCTAAACTAGCTCTGACGATTCTAACGCTCATGGCTCCGATTGGTTAGAGGCTTGCAGGTAGCCAATAAAGCCTTTGAAATTTCGCTCGATTTTGATCGAGGTGCCGTCTTTGCTGTGAACGTAAGCAACTTCGGCAGGTGCAATGTCTAGTAAATTGGCAACCAGCATGTTGAGAGAAATTGTTTGAAACGCAACGGTTGCGCGATCGCTCAAATGTTTGGTTACAGTAATCGGAATGCCAGCGTGATCAAAAGTGCCAACGCAAACCAAAAGCTCAGTTTTGTCTTCAGATTCCATTAGAGAATATTGTTTAGACGGACAGCTTTAGCATTCCCACAGAGAGCAAAAAGGCTTGAAGATTGACAACACTTCTACTTCAGCTTAGAAGTATTCTTGCTTGAGAATTAGCCTGATTTCGTAAATACTCACGAGCCGATGGAGACATACTCGACTTCATCCAAAATGTGTGGGCCAATGTAAGGGCTTAATGACTCGATCGTGACGAGATCGATCGCTCTACCAAAAAGGTCTTCCAGAAAAAAAGAGAGATGCATAAAGTTATCAAACGTTTTCTCATCCGGCTCAAAAGCAACCAAAATATCGACATCGCTTTGATCATGAATTGCACTGTCACGCATAAATGAACCAAAGACACCACAACGACTCACTCCAAACCAATGTAGCTGCTGTTGATTTTCTTGAAGGAGAGACAGCACTTGCGCTTTCATCTGTACAGGCATCATTTGCATAAACTAGTCACCTGATGCTAAATCTATCACACCCTCTGCTTAACAAAATAGACTGCAAAGGACGCTGCATTCAAGTGATGCTTTCGTGCAAGCAGAGCCACTCTCAAAAATTCGGGATTCCAAAAAACGAAAAACTCTTGTAGAATACTTCGCAGATGGATCTAAACGCCCCGAAGCCTGATCTCCACAATCAGAACTCCGAGGACTTCCATCTAAAGTTAAGAGTAGTAACTTCAGAGGCGTATATGATTGTACACCGTCAGCTTTGCGATGGGATCTTGAAAGGCTGGAATCAAGATCCTGCACACAGTTCACATTTGCGGGGAACGTTTGAGCCATTGCTTTATGGTTCCCCATCCGGGGAAACCGCGTTCCCATCCTCTTTGCACTAAACAGAGAGGAATCACAACATGGCCGTTAGGAGACACCTTCCTGACTCGGTTTCGTTTAGCTTTGAGTTGCAATGCTCATTGGTAAGACGATATCAAGTCACTGTTACCTTAGATTTGCAAGACCGACTGATTTTCATGCCCTCTGGCATTCTCTCAGACATCAGGAATTCTATTGACGAGTTTGTTGAACAATTGAGTGAAATTGCATCAAGTCAACTGGCCTATCTCAAATGGGATGGCACGAGCGATTTGACCACTGAATATCAAGTGATTCGCGTGTTAGCGGGCTATCAAGTGCAGCGGTCTTTAATGAAGTTCGATATTGTCATGGGGGCTGGTTCACTCATACACCTGGAGGAATTGCACAACAAAAAGACAATTCAACTGTAGGAGATTGAGTGTAGGAAGTTAGGGAGCCATCGATCGACTCAAAGTTTCTCTCAAAAAGCAACCCTTCAGACACTTTGCGGCTCCCTTTACCCACAAAAAATCGCCCCCCAACTCAAAGCTAGAGGACGAATCACTTCTAAATCTTTAACTAAATCAAGCCTCAACTAGCTGTGACAGCCCCACGAGCGGCAGCAGCTTCATCTGGGTGAATGCCCAACCGAGTCAAATTCACGCGACCCCGATTGTCAATTTCACGAATCTTGACGATCACCTCATCGCCCAGCGTCACTTCATCTTCGACCTTGCCGACCCGATGATCCGCCAGTTGAGAAATGTGGATCATGCCCTCCTTGCCAGGAAGAAACTCGACAAAGGCTCCGATCGGAATCACCCGCGTCACTTTGCCCACATAGACATCCCCTGCACTCAGCTTGCGCGTCATGCCTTGAATAATACTCCGGGCGCGTTTGGCCTTCTCGCCATCGACTGCGGAAATCGTAATCGTGCCATCATCGTCAATGTCGATTTTGGCTCCCGTTTCCTCAGTGATGCCCTTGATCGTTTTGCCACCAGGGCCAATGATCAGACCAATCAAATCCTGATCAATCTTGAGGGTGAGCAACCGAGGCGCAAAGGGTGACATGTCTTGGCGGGGCTTGTCGATCGCCTCCAGCATTTTGTTGAGAATATGAATCCGCGCAGGTTTCGCCTTGTTGATCGCGTCTGCAATCACACTCATGGGCAGTCCTGTGATCTTCATATCCAGTTGCAGAGCGGTAATCCCAGTGTCCGTTCCCGCGACTTTGAAATCCATATCGCCTAAGAAATCTTCGATACCCTGAATGTCGGTGAGGATACGAATTTCTTCGCCTTCTTTGATCAACCCCATCGCAGCACCGCCCACAGGCTTGATCAACGGCACACCCGCATCCATCAGCGCCAGAGTCGAGCCAGAAACCGAACCCATCGAAGTCGAACCATTGGAAGACAGCACTTCGGAAACCACTCGGATCACGTAAGGAAACTGCTCTTTGGGCGGCAAGACGGGAACGATCGCGCGTTCTGCCAGGGCACCGTGACCGATTTCTCGACGACCGGGCGATCGCATGGGGCGCGTTTCACCCACTGAGTAAGGCGGAAAGTTGTAATGGTGCAGATAGCGCTTCTCTTCGTCGGGGTGCAAATCGTCAAGATCTTGAGCATCTCCCGGACTGCCCAACGTCACCGCCGACATCACCTGAGTCAATCCACGGTTAAACAAACCGCTGCCATGCACCCGACGCGGCAACACGCCAACTCGACAGGAAATCGGGCGAATTTCATCTAGTTTGCGACCATCGACGCGCACACCGTCTTCGACAATTTGACGGCGCATCAGCGTTTTGGTGACATCCTTAAACGTATTGCTCAACGCTTTGGGATTGGCAACCGCCGCGACTTTGACCGGGTCTTCTTCAGGAAGTTCGGCGATCGCTTCGACCACCGACTTTTTGACCGCATCTAGCGCCGTTTCTCTAACGTGCTTGTCTTTCTCAAATCTGCCTAAAATCTCTTTGACCGGAGCCGTCACTCGCTCTCGGATAAAGTCTTCTAGCGTGGGGTCGATCGCCGGCGCTTCTTCCTTCACCAGTTCAATACCCAGTTCTTTGATGAGTTCTAGCTGGGCGGCAATCAGATCGCGCACTGCTTCGTAGCCAAAATCGATCGCTTCGATCATGTCTTGCTCAGGCAGTTGATTTGCGCCCGCTTCGACCATGATTACGCCATCGGGCGTGCCTGCGACGACGAGATCCAGATCGCCCGATTCAATCTCTTTGTAGGTGGGATTGATCACAAAATCATCGCCGACTAAGCCAACGCGCACGGCGGCCATCGGCCCATTAAAGGGAATCTTGGCCAAGAGAACGGCGATCGAAGCGCCCGTCACCGCCAACACATCCGGAGGCACCATTTCATCCATCGACAGCGTAGTGGCTACAACCTGAATATCATCGCGTAGCCAGAGGGGAAACAAGGGGCGCAGCGGGCGATCGACTAGCCGACAGGTGAGAATTGCCTTTTCGGGGGGGCGACCTTCTCGTCTCAGAAAGCCTCCGGGAATCCGACCCGCCGCGTACATCCGTTCTTCATAATCGACAAGGAGCGGTAGAAAATCGATGCCTTCTCGACCTTGGGCACGGGTTGCAGCGACCAAAACTGCCGTATCACCCGACTCGATTAACACCGAACCTCCAGCTTGGGGAGCGAGCAATCCAACTTTGAGTCGAATATCCCTACCATCAAAGGATATTGACTTCTCGAACTCTTGCATGAAGTGTCCTTTCCTTTCTTTGTTCTTTTTTTTCGTCCTGACGCAATCCTAACACTGATACACTTTTGCTGACTTTTTTAATGGTTGCAGCGTTCTAATTCGCGTCCAAAAATCGACAATTTAGTTCAGCATTATTGTTGAATCAGGAAGGAGTTTTGAGGGTTAAGGGTTGAAGATTGAGGGCTGGATTTTGAGAACTGGATTTTGAGAACTTTACGCTTTTAGGGGTCAAGCCAGCGATCGATAGAAAATCAGGGCATCAACCGTCTGATCCTCTAGTTGCACAGCGTTGGGAATGTGACCGATAATCTCAAAGTTGAGTGACTTCCAAAGCTGAATTGAGGCTGTGTTAGTGGCAAAGACGAGATTAAACATGATTGCGCTGTAACCAAGTGTAGGCGCTAACTCCAGCAAAGCTTCTCCCATGAGGCGACCGATCCCCAGACCTCGCATTTCAGGTTGTACAATAAAGCCAGCGTTACAAATATGGCTACAGCGTCCAGGAAAGTTGGGTTTGATGAAGAAGGCCGCTAAAATTTTGGTTTGATTAGTCGGGGAGGAAGGCGAACTGTTGCGAACGACAAAAGCATCTCCAACGAGCCAATAAGCGGCAAACTCAGTTTTAGAAAGGGGATGTTTCTGAGGATAGGTTTCTCCCTCGACGATCACCGCATTAAAAAGCGATCGCACCTTCTCTCCTTCAGCCGCTTGCATTTGGTCTAATCGAACTGTTTCACCGTTTCTTAAAGTTTTATCAAGCGGAAGTTGTACCATCATTTCAGACGATCGCAATACCATCATTATGTTAGCTAAATCAGGTTGATCGCTAAAATTTGGTGAGTGACAAACGAGACCCGCTACGCTAGAGACCCTGGACATTTACCTAAAATTCTGACTTTCCCCGACGTCCTGCTGCATTCTTTGTCGAGCGTGTCTGACTAAAACAATTTCAGGGATTTTTAACTCGAATGGCAGTTTTACATGGTAGTTGGATCTTCCAGTCGCAAGCGTTTCAAGACGAGCATGAACGTCCTTTGAGCGAGGGCTGTTTGCTGATATGGGGCGAAACCTGGCGCAGATTAGAAGAAGGAAAGCCAGAGCAGGCGCTAATTCCAGCCCATCCTTATGCCATGAGTCGATCGGAGTTAGTCGAGTTTTTAACTTCACTTCAACAAGTCAAAAGTCTCCGGTTGCCGCTCTTAAAAGAGTTAGAAGTGGCCAGTTCTACCAAACGAGGCCGAAAATCAGCTTCGACGATCGCGCCCTCTGACCGCTGGAAATCACAAGTTTTGGCACTGCCAACCGGGACACCCGATTCAGAAGAAGGATTAGTTCCGCAACTGTCGGCCGCATCGGGTCTGGGCGAGTCTGTTTTGTTAGCGCCGTGGAAACTTGAAGGACTGGCGTTGAATCCTCTGGAAGCGCTGAGGTTTTTGAATTCGCTGCCGCTGAGTGGCTTGAGTGACGAGGAATCGTTTGTGGGCGGCGATTTGCGCTATTGGTCACATGTGGCCCGCTGGAGTTGGGATCTGCTGGCACGATCGAAGTTTCTCCCCGGACTGACTGAGCAATTTGGCGTTTGGGAAGCGTTGCTTGACAGTTCCACCGATCAGGCGCGATTGGGACATTTTGGCCGTCAGATGCCGTCAGTCTGTCGCACCTATCAGCAAAGTTTGGCAGAAACCTTCTCGATCGAACTGCCCCCAGAACCTCAAGCGCTGTTGTTGGACTTTTTGAATCAGGTCACGGATGCACAAGTCCGCCTGATGACCAGTCAGCAACCATTGAAACCGTCTCGTGACGCAATCGCCATTGATTCTCCGCTGCAAGAATGGCTACAATCCCTGGGTCAGCCTGCCAGACGGTTGGAGATCAGGGAACTCGATCGCCTCGAATCCGCCCTGACAGCCTGGAAAGCACCGTTACGGAATTATCAAACCGCTCAGTTTCGCACTTGTTTTCAGCTTGAACCGCCTGCCAACAACTATCAAAAAGATTGGACGCTGAACTATTGTTTACAAGCGATCGATGATCCTGATTTTCTGATCAGCGCTCCGATTATTTGGCAAAATCCCGTCGATCGATTTGCTTATTTGGGACGCACGATCGACCATCCCCAAGAGACGTTATTGATGGGATTGGGATTGGCTTCTCGTGTCTACAATCTGATCGAGCCAAGCCTTGAAGAAGCCCGCCCGCAAGTGTGTCACCTGAATCCGACTCAAGCCTACGACTTTATTATGAATATGGCTTGGAGATTGCAAGACAGCGGATTGGGAGTGATTTTGCCTGCGAGTTTGGCAAATCGGGGCGGCTGGGCGAATAAGCTGGGACTCAAAATTCGAGCCTCTACGCCGACCAGAAAAAAAGTACGATTGGGATTGCAAAGCCTACTAAATTTTGAATGGGAACTATCCATTGGCGGACACAGTTTATCGAAAGCAGAATTCGATCGCCTGGTCGCGATGAATACTCCCTTAGTCGAAATCAATGGGGAATGGGTGGAGTTGCGATCGCAAGACATTCGATCCGCCCAATCGTTTTTTGCAGCCCGCAAAGATCAGACGACGCTCTCACTTGAGGATGCGCTGCGGATTAGTAGTGGAGATACGCAGACGATCGAGAAGCTGCCCGTGGTCAGTTTTGAAGCGTCCGGTGCCCTGCAAGAATTGGTGACGACTCTGACCGGAAACCAGCCCGTCGAAGAAATAGAGACCCCAAAGGACTTTCAAGGCGAACTGCGTCCCTATCAATCGCGTGGCGTAGCGTGGCTGACCTTTCTGGAACGGTGGGGCTTGGGAGCCTGTCTCGCCGACGATATGGGTTTGGGCAAAACGATTCAATTCATCGCCTTTTTGTTGCATCTTAAGCAGCAGGGCAATTTGGAGCAGCCAATTTTATTAGTGTGTCCGACTTCGGTGCTGGGAAACTGGGAGCGAGAGGTGAAAAAGTTTGCCCCGACGCTCAAAGCGATCGTTCATCATGGCGAGAAACGTCCCCAGGGAGCAACTTTCACCAAAGAAGCGAGGAAATATAATCTGGTGATTACCAGCTATACCCTGGTGCAGCGAGATCTCAAAGCGTTGACGACTGTTCCCTGGCAGGGCGTGGTCTTAGACGAGGCGCAAAATATCAAGAATGTCGAGTCAAAACAATCGCAAGCCGTTCGGCAGTTAGAAACTCAGTTTCGCATCGCCCTAACCGGAACGCCCGTCGAAAATCGGCTATCTGAACTGTGGTCAATTCTGGACTTTTTGAATCCGGGCTATCTCGGGCCTAAAAACTTTTTTCAGCGGCGATTTGCCATTCCGATCGAGCGATACGGCGACACGACTTCTCTACAAACATTGCGATCGCTGGCTCAACCTTTTATTTTGCGGCGACTGAAGACCGATCGTGACATCATTCAAGACCTGCCCGACAAACAAGAGATGACCGTTTTTTGTGGACTGTCGGCCGAGCAGGCTGCACTGTATCAAGGCGTGGTCGATCGTTCTCTCAAAGACATCGAAGCTGCTGAAGGCATCCAGCGTAAGGGAATTATTCTGGCACTGCTCACCAAACTCAAGCAAATCTGCAACCATCCAGGACTGCTCAAAACAGAAGAAACCGATCAGCCCATTCCTGACCCTGACAGTTCAATCTTTCAGTCTCGATCGGGTAAACTGCAACGCTTAGAAGAAATGCTCGAAGAAGCGGTGGCGGAGGGCGATCGGGCCTTAATTTTCACGCAGTTTGCAGAATGGGGAAAACTTCTCAAAGCCCATCTCGAAAAGCAACTGGGACGAGAAACGCTCTTTCTGTATGGCGGCAGTTCTAAAAAGCAGCGCGAAGAAATGATCGATCGCTTCCAACAAGATCCTCAAGGGCCGCGCATTTTCATTCTGTCGCTCAAAGCGGGAGGTGTCGGGTTAAATCTAACTCGCGCCAATCACGTCTTTCACTTCGATCGCTGGTGGAATCCGGCTGTCGAAAACCAGGCAACCGATCGTGTCTTTCGCATCGGACAAACTCGCAACGTTCAGGTTCACAAATTTGTTTGCACTGGCACTTTAGAAGAGCGCATTCACGAAATGATCGAAAGCAAAAAAGCGCTTGCAGAACAGGTAATTGGCGCTGGTGAAAGCTGGCTCACAGACCTCGACACCGACCAACTACGGAATTTGCTGCTGCTCGATCGCAGTGCCGTGATCGGAGAAGAATAGCCTACTAAGGTTGCGTGAATTCGACCCCTTGGGGGTAACTCGATTTCGAGTTTTTTGCTTCGTTTTAGTCGGCTTCTGCCCCCTAAATCCCCCAATTCTGGGAGACTTTGAGACAAGATATTGTTCGGTTCAAATAGCAAAAGTCCCCGAAACGATGAACGATCGAGGACTTTGATAGAGATTTAACCGACTAGATTAGCCGTTGATTGCAGGAGCTTGTAGAGCAATTGGAGTTGCCTCTTCACAAGCCAGATCCAGCGGGAAGTTGTGAGCATTGCGCTCGTGCATCACTTCCATCCCCAAGTTGGCACGATTGATCATGTCAGCCCAAGTATTGATGACTCGACCCTGAGAATCGAGAACCGACTGGTTAAAGTTAAAGCCGTTCAGGTTAAATGCCATCGTGCTGACACCTAAAGCGGTAAACCAGATCCCAACGACGGGCCACGCACCCAAGAAGAAGTGCAGCGATCGCGAGTTGTTAAACGACGCATATTGGAAGATCAACCGACCAAAGTAGCCGTGAGCCGCCACAATGTTGTAGGTTTCTTCCTCTTGACCAAACTTATAGCCCGCGTTCTGCGTTTCGTTTTCGGTTGTCTCACGCACCAGAGAAGAGGTGACGAGTGAGCCGTGCATCGCCGAAAACAAGCTGCCACCAAACACACCCGCGACACCCAACATGTGGAAGGGGTGCATCAAAATGTTGTGTTCAGCTTGAAACACGATCATAAAGTTGAAGGTGCCAGAGATTCCCAGGGGCATTCCATCTGAGAAGCTGCCTTGACCGATCGGGTAGATCAACAAAACAGCCAGCGCAGCCGACAAAGGAGCAGAATAGGCAACGCAAATCCAGGGACGCATTCCCAGACGGTAGCTGAGTTCCCATTGACGACCCATATAGCAAAAAATGCCAATCAGGAAGTGGAGAACAACCAGTTGGTAAGGGCCACCGTTGTACAGCCATTCATCCAGAGAAGCGGCTTCCCAGATGGGGTAGAAGTGCAAGCCGATCGCGTTGGAGGAAGGAACGACTGCACCCGAAATAATGTTGTTGCCAAACATCAGGGAGCCAGCTACAGGCTCACGAATGCCGTCAATATCAACGGGGGGCGCAGCGATGAATGCAATGATGAAGCAGATCGTTGCAGACAGCAAAGTGGGGATCATGAGAACCCCAAACCAGCCGACATAAATCCGGTTATCGGTGCTGGTAACCCAGTCACAAAGCCGATCCCACAGATTGCCGCCGTCGCGTCTTTCTAATGTTGTGGTCATAGTGGTGATAATTGCGTGAAACGACAAAAAATATAGCCGTAACGAATGAATCGGCAAATAATTTACCTGCATTCATCTTACGGATATTTATCTTCATTTTTCTAGGGGAGTTTTGTTAATTTTCTTGAGCGATCGTGCTTGCACTTTTACGAGTTTTCAAGGCTTTTCGGCACTAGTTCTTTTACAAAAGTTCATTAACAAAAATCTTGTTTCTTTATAAAAACTTAGAGAATGAATTCAGGTTGTTTCAAGCATTCCTAAGTCAAACTTTCTTAATTTATAAACATCTTTTGCAATCTAAAAGTTACAATTCCTCATATCAAAAGAGCGCTCTTGTCAGGAACGCTCAATCATTTAGACAACAGTACTAGAATCCTTCTATAGTCTGCTGCGATCGAATTATTAAACAGCTGCTAGCGCCAATCGTCTAATACAAAAACGTCTGATCGACTGTAACCAGCCTCATTTGGCTTGTGCATCACGACACCAATGATTTCAGTGCGAAAACGTCGAGCAACCATTCTGGTATAGGCTGCATCATGACTAGTATTCACTCCAGCTACGAGACGCAACATTTTTTGAGCCGCTCCGTAGCCTTCACACCGATCAAGCAACTGTTCAAACTGTTCTCCTGCTCGTATTCCTGGGCGCACTGCCCCAAACTTGATCGAGCAGACATCACTACCCGCTTCGCTACCTGCACCACAATGACAAATTGCAAATCCTGCTAGACCTGTCTCATCCCACAGCAAAACGGTATCACCTAAATTTTGAGCATGGACGGCTAGAATCTCACGCGATAGATCTAGCCCAGAATAAATTGCATCTGTAAGTTGAAAACACTCTTTGAGACAATCAGATTGCTGCTGCGGGTCGAGTTTAGAGTAGTTCGTTGCAACTAAGTTTTGCTGACCTGCCTGAATCGGTTTCGCCATAATAAAGGTCAGAAAGCGTGGGTAAAATCCAAACTTCTGATAGAGTGCATGGTGCTTTGGGCTATTTGGAAAAGTAAACAGCCCAGCCTGTCGCGTTCCCCATTGAGCAAATTGAGCCATCACAGGTTCTATTAGACGTTGAGCAATGCCTTGATCCCAATAGTCAGGATGAACACTAAGCGGCCCAACAATACCAACGCTCCCCCAAGAAATAGCGATATTGGAGCCAGCTAGTTTCCCATCAATCTCGGCAGCAAATGCCGCTGTCGGATCAACGTTCCATCGGGATTTGATGTAGTCTGCGTCACCGCCAAAATCGGTGGGTTGAGGCAATCCAACAAATGTGCCAAAGGCAAGTCGAAAGATATGTTCAGCGATCGATAGTTCATCTTCCTGAAGGAGCCGAATTAAGATGTTCATAACGGCGCTCTCCGTTGTTGGTGTGAAGAGTTTAGCAATAAATTCTTGCAGACCTAGAACAACGGGTTTTAATCTTTACCAAGGGCCAGCAACCTCTGCGAGGGAGAAGGTCTAAAAATAGAATTTAGCCGACGATCGCTCAACTTCTAACCAACACCCGCGATCGTCAGCAATCCCTTAAACAAACGCATTCCATCGACACCGCCTAGGGCCGGGTCAGCCGATCGCTCCGGGTGAGGCATCATTCCCAATACATTACCCGATCGATTACAAATGCCCGCAATGTGGTTCATCGATCCGTTGGGGTTGCTAACTGGATCAGATTCACCAGAGGAATTGCAGTAGCGAAACAAAACTTGCTGATTGTCTTCGAGCGACTTGAGCGTGTCAGCATCCGCGTAATAGCTGCCTTCTCCATGCGCGATCGGCAATGTAATCACTTCTCCAGTTTGATAAGCCTGCGTCCAGGGTAAATCGGTACGCTCAACTTTTAGCGGGACGCGATCGCAGACGAAATGCAGATCTCGATTTCTCACCAGCGCCCCCGGCAACAAACCCGCCTCTGTCAGCACTTGAAACCCATTACAAATGCCCAGCACCCATTTGCCCTGTTCTGCATGTTGAATCGTAGACTGCATCGCCGGAGAAAATCGAGCGATCGCTCCACATCGCAAATAATCACCATAGCTAAACCCCCCCGGAACGACGACCACATCAATATCCGAAAGATCACTTTCCTCGTGCCAGATCATGCGCGTCGGCTGATCAAGTAACCCCTGCGTCACCCAAACCACATCGCGATCGCAATTCGACCCCGGAAAAACCAAAACCCCAAATTTCATCCTTCCTCCCTCATCCCTCATCCCTTCTAAATCCCTGATCTATGAACCTATATTCAATGGTGTAGACAATTGCTTGAGATCAAACCGATAATTTTCAATAACGGGGTTGGCGAGAAGCTGGTCACAGACGCGATCGAGTTGTTCACGCGCGGCCACTTCATTTTCTGCGTTCAGCGTTAGCTCAATGTACTTGCCAATTCTGATTTGCTCAACATTGTCGTATCCCATGTGAGTTAAGCCCGATCGCACCGCCGTCCCCGCCGGATCTAACACCGAAGGGCGAAGAGTAACATAGATTTGAGCTTGATATTTCTGAGTCACAGCCATGTCCTGATTGCTACAAAGACCGTCTTGAATGCTAACAGCTTTATCATTCTAAGACTGCACCACCCCAAAGCTGTGGTTCTCAATCAGAAAGCGCAGAATTTCGATTTTATTTTGGACGCACCCATGAAAGCACAACGCACCCGCAGTCAAGAACGAATCCTGGACATCTTAAAGACCTTAAACAAAGCGATTTCTGCTCAAGATCTCTATGTCGAACTGCGGAATCGAGACCTGAGCATGGGGCTGGCAACGGTATATCGTGCCCTGGAGTCACTCAAGCTAGAAGGTATGGTGCAAGTGCGAACGTTGGCTAATGGAGAAGCACTCTACAGTCTGGTGCAAGAAGACAAACACCATCTCACCTGCGTTCAGTGTGGTAGCTCAGTGGCGATCGACCAGTGCCCCGTCCACGCTTTAGAATCTCAACTGCACGACTCTTACCAGTTCAAAATCTACTATCACATGCTGGAGTTTTTTGGTCTTTGCACCCAATGTCAAACCACAAATGCGGCTAAAGGATAAAAGGGAACGATCGATTCAGTCAGGGAATGGAAGCAGCGTAGTTCGTCAGGCAACCATCCCCCACACGCTAGTTCTTCTCGCTCTTTTCCTCTTCGCTCTTGGGAGCCGGAGCCTCAACAGAAGGACTGCCCTGGACTTGCGGAGCCGCTTCAGATTGAGGAGCCACCGGAGCCGGACTGGTCGCACCAGGACTAGCTGGAGTCGCACCAGGCATCGTCACTTTAGGAGGCGCATCACTCGCAGCCTGTTGAATCTGATCCTTATATTGAGCAGGAGCCAACGAAGCAGCCGTCTCAAACAAAGGTTTCGCCTCGTCTTTTTTGCCCTGTTCTTTTAGCACCAAAGCTTTGTAAAACACGGGCTGAAAATCTTGCTTGTTGGTTTTGATGGCTTCGTCAAAGACGTTGAGGGCTTCGTCAAATCGCTTCTGAGATGCAAAAACCTTACCCAACAAAACTTGAATCGCCGTCGTATCCACACTGCCCGTTTGAGCTTTATTCGCTTGAGGCGCATTCTTTAGCGTGTCTTGTAGAAGCCCGATCGCCGCTTCTGGTCGTTTTTGCTCAATCAACAATCCGGCTAACCCTTGCAGGGCATTCAAATCGCCAGGTTTGGTATTGAGAATATTGCGGTAAGCCTGAGCAGATCCTTCGAGGTCACCCGTCTGCTGTCTTGCCTGAGCCAACAGAACGCCGTATTCCGTCTGAGTTGGGTTTGCTTTAGACAGTCTTTCTAACGGATCGATCGCGCCCTTGACATCATTCAATCGCAGTTTGGCTTCTAGCAATCCTCGCAGCGCTGTTTGATTGTCAGGTTCACGCTTAAGAACTTCTTCGTACCCTCTGGCTTGCGCCTCAACGTCTGCCTTTTTGGCCTCGATCAACTGGGCTGGACTGGGAACCGCCTTTGCCTGTTGGGTCGGACTATTAAACGTCGAGGCAATGAGAGGAATAATGGACACTCCTAACAAGCCCACCGTGGCGATGATTAGCACCACATTTAGCAGCCACCGATTTTTCCGCTTTTCTTCAGCCACAAGATTGCCTCAAACTCAACAGGATACAATATAGTCCCTGAATGACTGGATCGACAGGCCACGATCGACAACTCTCAGCGCCTAAAAGCGGTCGATCGTTCACGCTTCAAAAATTACTCTTAAAGGTTGACCAAAATTAGCCTGCTGCTTGCACCGTTCGCTGACCCGTCGGAGACGCTGCTGAAGTTTGAGGTTGAGGGGCAGGATCAACGGCCGTAAATTCAATATGGTTGAGCAGCGTTGTCACAAAGGCAAACAGCAAAAATGGCAGAGACAACACCAGCACCAATCCGACCGTAGCCAACGCATACACAGGACGACTTGCACCCATCAGAGCCATTGCCGCCGCCAAACTAATAAACAGCACGATCAGCCAAACAATAATTTGACCGTAAATATCGCCAAACGAAAGGGTACATGTAACGCGGTATTTTTCGATATTCATGAATTTTCCTCTCAACGCCTGTCTCAAAGGTTTGACCTAGAGGTTGACTTCTTGAAGTTTGTTTAGAAAGCAAGATTGGTCTGCTGCAATGCGAAAACCAACCTCAAACAAGAGGTCTCGTCTGTTCTTAGCGTAAAGGCCCCATCAGGTTTTGGGCAATTTCTCAACGTTACTGCAAGGTTCTTAATTTTTCTTTACAAATAGTTAAGCTTACCGAAATTGAGCGGAAAGCCCCTCGCCTTTAGGCATGGGGATGGATAGCGACGGCGCGGTAGCGCCAATCTCTCACGACAAGGAACGCAGAAATTCACGTACAACGTCTGTCTTGGTTCGCTTTGACTTTTTAGCATAGCGCTCAAGTGGTTTCATTTCCTCCTCGGAGACTCTAACGTGAAGTTGTTTTTCAGTCATGCTGTGTACTCATCTGGTACACTCATTCTAGTGGCAAGGTAATCAACCACTTAAAAAACCTGGTTGTCGAAAGACACGCTGCACCTTGACAATTAAATCTATGCGGTTCTACTGCATGGTTCTAGTTCCCTCCTCGCAGTAGGTAAAAGATTTAGAGGAGCTAGACGACCAGCCTTTTGAAGCGAATTGGCTTCAGACCGAAACAGGACTCGCACTCGTGCGAATAGGGTAGGGCATACCCGAATTAACGCTTGGGGAGAATCCCACCTCTGGGCTAGAGACTGCAAGGAATCTAGGTTAAGTGGTTTCGTTGAGCCAAGAATCCCCTCGCCTTTAGGCATGGGAAGTGTCAATTGCGCCCTTCTTCGATCCACTCCCCCATATAAGAGATGAGTAAGAAGATCAGAGCCACGCTGATCGCAGTGAGTCGAGTGGTCACTCCGTTTAAGAAAATCCCATTTAGGAAAAGACTGTAGAACCCACCTAGACTAAAAAATGTGGTGAGAGCAATGACGATCGCTCCTGGCACTTTTGTTTTGATCGCCGTTGAGAGAACGTTTTGCAGATCACGGGAGGCTTTTTCTTGATCGATTGGGTTTTTGCTAAAAAGGTATTTCCTCAACTGTCGAGTTTTGAAAAGCGTGAACAGCTTGCTGCGGGTGGCGGCGTAGAGGTCTGGTTTGAGAGAAAGTGCTTTGTCAAAGTTGGCGATCGCGCCTTCATATCGCTCCATGCTTCTCAGGGTCAGGCCTCTTTTGTGCCAGAGGGTTGAGTCGTCGGGTCGGAGTTTGAGAGCTTGGTCGTAGCTGGCGATCGCTTCGTCAAAGAGCGCCACTTTTTTTAGGGCGGCCCCTCGACTTCCCCAGACATCCGCATCCAATTTGAGTGCGAGAGCTTGGTCGTAGCATTCTGCTGCTTCTTCGTAATGATTGAGCCAGTAGAGTGCGTTGCCCTGTTGACTCCAGGCGGCTGCATCCTGGGGATTGAGGCGGGTGAGTTGTTTGTAGCTGTCTAAAGCGTCTTCTCGGCGATTGAGAAACCAGAGAATGTTTGCCCGATCGCTCCAGGCTTCTTTGAGGTCTTCACAGTTAACGGCTTTGTTGTAATAGATTAGCGCTTCTTTATAACGATGCATCAGGGCGGCAAGCTTGCCTTTCTCTAACCAGGCCTGGGCGCTGTCTGGCTGAAGGATTAACGCTTGATCAAAACTGGCGATCGCGGCTTTGTACTTCGACTTCTGTGTCTGAATCTTGCCGCGACCGATCCAGGCTTCGGGGTAGTGAGGATTGAGTTCTAACGCTCGATCGAAGCTGACGAGAGCCGGATCAAGTCGGGCGATCGCGCTTAAAGCCATTCCTCGCTGATACCAGGCTTCTTCACACTCTGGATGTTGATCTAATGCCTGGTCGTAGTAAGTCAGCGCGTCTGAATAATGTTCCTCCTGAGCCGCTTGATTGCCTTTTTGCAGCAGATCGGGCAGTGATAGCGCGGTGGATTCTTCGGGTAAAAAATCTTCGTCTCGGCTCATCGGCGGAACCCTCGTAAATAGTAGACTGACTGTTGCAGCTTGGAGCGTTTGGAATGCCCGCTGCTGAATTTGCTAACCAATAGGATTTGATTATGAGCGCAGAAACTGACCCCGCAAAAATTATGAAACAGCAGGTGGGAGTCGCCGCCGCCGCCAGGGTGCAGTCTGGTTCTATTGTAGGGCTGGGCACTGGGTCAACGACTGCTTATGCCATTCAAGCGTTGGGCGATCGCCTCAAGTCGGGTGATCTCAAAGATATCAAAGGGGTGCCGACCTCGTTTCAGGCGATCGTTCTCGCACGGCAATATGGAATTCCGCTGGTGTCGCTGGATGAGATTGATGGCATTGATATCGCGATCGATGGAGCGGATGAAGTTGACCCTCAGAAGAATTTGATCAAAGGGGGCGGTGCGGCTCACACTCAGGAGAAGATTGTCGATAGTTTAGCGGCTCAGTTTATTGTCGTAGTCGATGGCGGCAAACTGGTGGATCAGTTGGGTTCAACCTTTCTGTTGCCTGTGGAAGTGATTCCGATGGCGGTGACTCCGGTGATGAAAGCGATCGCTAAACTCGGTGGCAAACCCGAACTGCGGATGGGCATCAAAAAAGCCGGGCCGGTTGTCACTGATCAGGGCAATCTGGTGGTAGACGTGAAGTTCGATCGCATCGATAACCCTGCCGAACTCGAAAAAACGTTGAACAACATTCCCGGCGTTCTCGAAAACGGCTTGTTTGTCAATGTTGCCGATGTGGTGCTGATTGGCGAGATTAAGGATGGACAGCCGATCGTTCGTGAAATGTAAAACAGGGCGAGGGATGAGTTTTTATGGTCTCTCAAGCTTGGAAGCGATCTCTTCAAGTTACCTGCAAGGGGTCGTTTTCCTCAAAGGCTGGAGTAGATTCACCGATTTATTGCAATGATCGCAGCATTTGCCCAACCGAAATCACACAGTCTGGAAATGCCAGGGGTGCAATTTGGCTCTCTTCTGCCAAAGCGATCTCGGATTGATAGCCATTTTGACTGGGCGATCGATAGACGTGAAGCACACGCTGATTCACATCTAAGATCCAATACTCTACGATTCCCGATCGAGCATAACTGGGGGCTTTTACCTCGCGATCGTATTTCAGCGTCGTGTCTGACACCTCAATTAGCCAAAAAACTTCTGAGGGAATGGGGTGATGGTCTTCGTAATAGCCTGGATCAGGGAGGACGATCGCAATATCGGGTTCTGGTTCGGAGTAATCATTTAATCGGATCGGATCTTGCAGCCTCAGCAGCACTCGATTTCTCAAACAGCTTCTCAACAATGCCTCAACTCGACTCACGGATGCACTGTGCGCCGTTCCTTTGGCTGCCATTTTGATCAGTTGCCCCTCCAGTAACTCAACCCGCTCCTCTGGTCGAAAAATTCCAGCCTCTGCCATGCGGTGATAGTCCTGGACGGAAATGCGGCGTAGAGCGATCGCGCTATCCATAGGTCGCTTGAGCAAAAGTTTCACGGGGATGTCCCTATCTTAAGGCGGCGATGTCATCCCTGAAGGAGTTCGTTTTGCATCGTTTTGATTGAAGGGTCGATGCGATCGCGCCAACACAATAAAGGCTGCAACAAAACCTGTAAACGTCCAAGCATTTGCCGCAAACGTCTTGGCGAAACTTAGAAATGTTCAAGCCTTTGCTGTAAATGTCTCAACAAAACCTGTAAACGTCTCAACAAAACCTGTAAACGCCTCAACAAAACCTGTAAACCTTTTAACAAAATCTGTAGAGGTCAGTGCCAACTCTGAGTTTTTGGCTTCGATCGCCGTAACCCAAATCGCCAGAATCCCACATGAACTCGTTAGGATAGTCTCTAGAGTTTTTTCCCTGCCCAATGCTGAATTAAAAACTCACAGCGCAAATCCCTTCATCCCTCATCCCTCATCCCTCATCCCTCATCCCTTTCCTATGCTCTATCGCCGCTTTGGACGCACCAATCTACAAATCCCCGTCTTCTCTTGTGGGGGAATGCGCTATCAGTACAAGTGGCAAGATGTCTCCGAGCGTGAGATTCCTGCTGATGGTCAAGAAAACTTAGAGAATACGATTCGGCGATCGCTCGACGTGGGCATCAATCACATTGAGACGGCTCGCGGCTACGGCACTTCAGAAATGCAGTTGGGTCAAATCTTGCCAAAGTTGCCTCGCGAAAAGCTAATTGTGCAAACCAAGATCGAACCCTCAGCCGACCCCAAAGCGTTTCTCAAAACCTTTGAACAATCGCTGCGCTATCTGAAGCTAGATTACGTCGATTTGTTGGGATTCCACGGAGTCAATTTAGAAAGTCATTTAGACGAGTCGATCCGTCCGGGTGGCTGCCTCGAAGTGGCGCGAAAGCTTCAAGAACAGGGCAAAGTCCGGTTTGTTGGCTTCTCAACTCACGGATCAACCGATCTGATTGTGAAAACCATTCAGACCAATCAATTTGATTACGTCAATCTGCACTGGTATTACATCAACCAGCAAAACTGGGAAGCGATCGCCGCTGCCAATCAACGTGACATGGGCGTATTTATCATCAGTCCCTCTAACAAAGGCGGATTGCTTTACCAACCGTCGCCGCGATTATTGGATCTGTGTGCGCCATTGAGTCCGATCGTCTTCAACAATTTATTTTGCCTGAGTCATCCCGAAGTTCATACTCTCAGCGTCGGGGCAGCCCGTCCCCAAGATTTTGACGAACACTTGAAAACGCTGGATTTGTTGGATCGCGCTGACGAAGTTTTGCCCCCGATTATCGAGCGACTGGAAAAGGCCGCGATCGAACGCTTGGGCGAAGACTGGCTCAACACCTGGCGAATAGGTCTCCCGACTCACGAACAAACCCCCGGCGGCTTAAATATTCCCGTGGTGCTGTGGTTGCGAAATCTGGCGATCGCCTACGACATGACCGACTACGCCAAAATGCGCTACAACCTGCTGGGTCAAGCCAATCATTGGTTTCCAGGCGTACGAGCAGAGGCGATCGATTCCTCAGCCTTAAAAGAATGCCTGTCCAACAGTCCCCACGCCGACAAAATTCCCGACCTGCTGACCGAAACTCATCAACTTTTGGCAGGTGAAGTGGTCAAGCGTCTCAGAAGCGATTGAATCGTGAAGCAGAATCTCATCCTTTCACAATCAGGCTTCAGATAAGAGACTTTTTGGAAGAGTCTACGTTTCAAAGTCTCCCAAAATGGGTAGGGTTGGGGGCAGAAGCCGTGAACAACGAAGCGAAAATCGCGATCTCTTCGAGTTACCCGCAAGGGGTCGCTTCGAGTTACCCGCAGGGGGTCGCGTTGAGTTAACCCATAGACGATCAGGCCCACTTCCAAGCGGATTCTCTGACCACAAATATTCTTTCCAAACATCAAAACGGATTGCAGATTTGTGAGATCCAGGTATGCTGATCTGAGTGCATTTGCTCAATAGAAAGCCTTCCTCAAATCATTCGATTCTGTTCGCCCTTCTGCTTCTACAATTTCTGTATTCATCAAAAATTTTTCTGTGATTGCCATTTATCCTGGTAGCTTTGATCCCATCACCCTTGGGCACCTCGACATCATCACACGGGGGACTCGGCTGTGCGATCGCGTGATTGTGGCAGTCCTGCGAAACCCCAACAAAGTGCCTTTATTTACCGTCCAACAACGGATGGAGCAGATTAGCCACGCGACCCGTCATCTTGATAACGTAGAAGTAGATAGTTTTGAAGGGCTAACGGTGACCTATGCCCAGATGCGAGGCGCTACTGCTCTCCTACGAGGGTTGCGCGCTGTCTCAGACTTTGAAATGGAGTTGCAGATGGCGCATACTAACAAAACCCTGTTTGACCAAATCGAGACCATATTTCTGGCCACCTCGAATGAGTACAGCTTTCTCAGTAGTAGCGTGGTCAAAGAAGTTGCCAAATTTGGCGGCCCGATCGACCATCTCGTTCCCCAACATGTCGCTCTAGATATTTACCAATGCTACGCCAAGAATCATCCAGCATAAGTCCCGATAACTCTGCAAACGGAGCTTCTCAAGGTCGAGCCGCTTACGCAGAGGGCGCACGAGTGGGCAACCCCGACATTCAGCAAGAACTCAATCGGCTGGAGGAGATGATTCTCGACAGTCCTCGCTTGCTTTGGAGTCGGCGCACCCTTGTCGATGAAGATCAGTTTCTCGATCAGCTTGATTTGGTGCGGTTGAGCCTGCCAGAAGCGTTTCACGAAGCTGAGGAGATTGTTCGCCAAAAAGACGAAATTCTCATTCAGGCAGAGCAGTATGCCCAAGACATGATTGAGGCGGCCGAGCGGCGAGCGGCTCAGATTCTAAACGAGACGGGGATCATTCGTCAGGCAGAGTTAGAGGCTCAACAAATTCGTGTTCAGGTGCAAGAAGAGTGTGAAGTCATCCAACAGCAAACCCTTGCTGAAATTGAGCATAAGCGTCGTCAGGCTCAACAAGATTTAGACGAGTTGCGGCGACTGGCGATCGAAGAATGTGAAGACATTCAAAATGGCGCTGACCAATACGCCGATAAAGTACTTCGCGATATGGAAGCTCAGATGGCAGAGATGACGCGCATCATTCGCAACGGTCGCCAACAATTGCAGATCAATCAACCCGAAGCGCAGCGTGCCAAAGAGAGCGGAGTGAGTCGAGCGGGGCAAAAGGGGAGCGATCGTAAGAGCTAAAATATTCAAAACTTCTGATTCTTTTTCAGCATGGTTAAAGCCTCAGTGAATTGGACTCTGCCGTTGGAGAGTGGCGAAAAGTCAGCCGAACATGCAGCGTTTTTGCAACGATTATCTCAGCGCTAATTCGCCGACTTGCACGAGTCATCCGGGACGGTCAACAATCAATCTGCTGAAGAAAAAACCTGAATTATGTCCCGACGAAGACTTTCACTGAGCTTGAGTTTGTCGATCGCCCTCAACTTTCTCTTCTGGACTCTGCTGATTCTGTACTATTGGTTTCCTGGCTACGAATTAAGAGGTCGCTATAGTGGGCTGCTCCTTTTGTTGCTGACGCTGGCAGCTTCGCTGTGGGCCGTCTTGCAAACCGTCACTTTGTCCAAGTCTCGCGCTTTGAGGGCGATCGTGCTCATTCCTTCAGCGCTGTCAATTCCTCTACTGGCATTCTTGACCCTGTGGCTTTTATTCGTTTTACAGTTTCGAGAACCCTGCTTAACGGTTTCTACTTCGCCCAGCGGTCGGCACTCTGTCACAGTTGAAAGCTGGTGTTTTCCATTAGATGGCGGCTGCCACACTTACGTCTATCTCAATCAAGCCATTTTTAGCAAAGAAATTAAGGGAATTTATACCAGCGAACGGGTTTGTCAGCTTAAAGATGCGACGATCGTCCAATGGAGCGCCGACGAATCCAGGATCGATCTGTCAAATAGTTTGATCAAGCAAACGATCGAATTGCCAGACTCCAGTCGATCGTAGAAAAACCTCTGGCGCTTGACGCAATTACGAAGGTTCGATCGCCAATTAAACAGGTGGCATAAATCAGTAGTTTCGCCCATTGACTTGTGAGAATTTGGGAGTACGCCACATTTACCTATAGGAGCGTATCTCATGCCCTCCGAGAATTTTCGCCGTCAGCTTCGTCAAGAAGTGCAAACCTGGCAAACTGACGGCTTGATCAATCCGACACAACTTCAGCAATTGTCCGATCGCTATCAGCTCGATCGCCTCGACCTCCAGGACAAAAATCGCTTTACTCGCATCCTTATCGGCTTGGGCTGCATTTTAATTGGTCTGGGCGTGATCACCTTTGTCGCCGCAAATTGGCAAGATATCCCGCGCGGGGCCAGAGTTGCGATGTTGTTGTCACTGTTTGCCAGCATCAATTTTGCGGGATTTTGGCTCTGGAAAGGTTCGCGTGACCAATGGCAAAGTCGGCTTGGTGAAGGCTTTTTGCTGCTGGGATCGCTCGTTTTGGGCGCAAACATGGCCCTGATGGCTCAAATGTTTCACATTGGCGGGTCACCTCACGAACTTTTTCTCACCTGGGGAATTGGCGTTTTGCTGATGGCCTATAGTCTGCGGCTGACTTCGCTAGGCGGGTTGGCGATCATGCTGATTGGGATTGGCTACTGGTGGGGCTGGTGGCAGGTGAGTCGGACAGATGAATTTTCGATCTTGAATCTAATCATCCATCAAATGCCTTTAGTCGCTGGGTTAATGTATCTGCCGTTAGCGTACTGGTGTCGACCCCTTGCGGGTAACTCAAAGAGATCGCGCGTCCTGTTTCTCTTTACGGCGATCGCAGTCGGGTCTTCTCTGTCCAATGCGATTTCTACCAATGCTTTGCAGTCTGGGCTGGGATTGGCGATGGTGGCCATTTTGCCTGCCGCTTTGCTCTGGGGCTATGACGATAGTTTGTGGAATGACCTTTTGCGGCGACCATCCTCCCGGATTAGCCGACCGTTTCAGAAGCTGGCGCGCGGGGTTGCCGTTTTGCTTTTGGGTAGTTTGCTCTATTGGCTGTCCTTTAAGGGTGCCTGGAGTCTGACGCATTCGACCTCACCCAATTTCGAGCTTCCAGAATGGCGATCGCTGCCCAGCATTTTGATTTTGACGGTGCTGATGGTGGTGGAATGGGTCTATCTGGTGCGATCAGGCAGAACGCGATCGGGCAGGCTTCGCGTCAATTTGAACACGGTGATTGTGGGCAGCTTTTTAGTAATCTTGGGGCTGTTGATCTACTGGGACACAGAAATCAGCCAGATTCAAATTCTCGCCACCTTTGTCTCAAACGTGCTGCTGGCAATGTTGGGAATTGGCACGATTCGCGAAAGTCTGGGAACGGGCGATCGTCGCCTTTTCTGGTTTGGCATCGTTCTGTTAGCCCTGCAAATTTACAGCCGTCTACTTGAATATCAGACAGGCTTGCTGCTCAAATCGCTGGTGTTTGTTCTCTGTGGAGTGGGCATTATCGCCGCCGGACTCTGGTTTGAGCGCTACGTGAGAACGATCGCCCCCTCTCCCCAAATTCTCCCAGAGGAATCACTATGAACCCCACATCTGAAAATATAACCCCTGCCAATCCAACCCCTGCAAACCCAACCGTCGAGACAGCGCACCCCCTTCCTCAATGGCGATTTTGGCTACCATTGGTGCTGCAAACGGTCTTAATCGCGTCGGTGCCAGCCCAGGCAGTCTACACCCACCTCACCGGAAGAACGGCTGTTCTGCAAACGGCTCCCGTCGATCCCTACGATTTGATGCGCGGCTACTCGGTCACCCTTAACTACGACATTTCGCGAACCGACAATCTCAAGTCACTCCCCGGCTGGAAGTCTCTGCCCAAAAACAGCAACTATTCCAGTACTCAAGACTACTTAGCTGAAGACACGATCGTTTATGTGACTTTGCAAGCCCCGGCTAACAATTCCGCTAACCGCCCCAAGCCCTGGAAACCTGTCGCTGTGAGTGGCGATCGTCCTGCTAATCTTAAGCCCAACCAGATCGCGCTCAAAGGGCGAAGTCAGTATGGTTCGCTTCAATTTGGGCTAGAAACCTACTACATGCCAGAAAGCCGACGCGATGAGGTCAACGACAATATTCAGCAAAATCAGCGCAAAAATCCCGGTGTTGTCGAGGTGAAGATTGACGCTCAAGGCAATGCGGTGCCGCTGACAATTTGGGTGGGCGATCGTCGTTACAGTTTTTAGCGTGAATTTGGTCGAGTTTTTTCGCTTTGCTGATCCGAGCTTTTGCCTTCTCGAATCTACAAGCATCGTGAGGCACTTCTGTCGAATTCACAGGTCTTTAAGTCTACGTGAATTCGATGAAATCTTTGGCTGCGGTTATTACTCCGGGCAGCCCCCTAAATCTCCCACGAGTGAGGAACTTTGAACAAAGAATCCTATCCGAAAGTCCCCAGAATTGGGGGGCTGGGGGGCGAAAGCGCTGAATCACGAAGCGAAAAAACGCCATCGAATTCACGTTAAGTCTGTCTCAAAAACAAAGACGCGGAGAAGTCGATCGACCTACCCGCGTCCTAAATCGTTGAATGAAAACTTGAATCTACCCTTGTCGTTTGTGTTGCCAAGCTGCGCCGACAGCAGCCCCAGCCCCAGCGACTAACCCCGTTGCCATGCCTTCGATCGTTTTAACGGTAGGGCTTTGGGTCAAACACTGATTCGTCACAACATTAGCTTGTATACATTGATTGCTTTCTGCCCAACTTGCCGTTCCTCCGACGATCACGCCCGTAGCACTACAGAGCAAGACGAACAGGAGAAAGCGCTGATTTTTTATACCCATAGACTGATGACAACAACACTAAAGAGAAGTACACCTTACTCTACCCAAATCCCGGACGAGTACGATCGCGCTTCTATGAATTTTTAGTGTTGAATCACGCCGAATTCTAGTCTTTCAGAAACAGATAAAAAACGTCTGCCTTCCTGAGTTTAGAGAAGCTTTTCCATCTTTCTTAACGTGAATTCGATGAAGTTTTTTTGCTTCGTTCTTCAGTGCTTCTGCCCCCCAACCCCCCAAAAATGGGGGACTTTCAGACAAGATTTTGGGTTCAAAGTCCCTCACTCGTGGGGGATTTAGGGGGCTGCCTAGATTCACAACCGCAGCGAAAGATTTCATCGAATTCACGTAGACTTAATCAATGCGAACGTCAAAAGGTAAGCGTACATACACGCCTCTCGGATCGTTCATCTTGTTGAGCGAAGTCAAGTCACCCTGAAGCTGGTTAAATTGTTGAGAGAACGGACTTTTGGCAGTAGTCTTAGCCCCAAGACTCGCCCCAAACAGCCGTTGCAAAATTCGTTCCTCAAACGTGCTGGATTTGGGATATTCCTCGATCTGCCAGTCGTCGCCTAACTTGGCTCGTTTGGCAGCGTCCTTGATAGCATCGTCGAGTCCGCCCAGTTCATCGACCAGACCTAGCGACTTTGCCTGAATGCCTGACCAGACGCGGCCTTGAGCAATCTCTGCCACTCTATTTTTTTGCAGCTTGCGCGAGTCAGAAACTTTTGTCAGGAATTGGTCATAAATTTTGTTGACCGATCGCTGTACTAGCTGCAATTCTTCTGGGCTTTTGGGACGAGTGATCGTTTGACTATCTGCAAAGCGTCCAGTTTTGACAACATCCCACGTCAGTCCGTTTTGATTGGCGATTTTCTGAATGTTGGGCTGCAACCCAAACACGCCGATCGACCCTGTGATCGTATTCGCCTCCGCAAAGATGCGATCGCCGTAAGTCGCAATCCAGTAGCCCCCAGAGGCCGCCACGCTGCCCATTGAGACAACCAGCGGTTTTACCTTTTTGGTCAAAATGACTTCTCGCTGAATAATCTCTGAAGCGGTCGCGCTGCCCCCCGGACTGTTAACACGCAGCACCACGGCTTTTACATCGTCGTCTTGTCTCAGTTGGCGCAATTGTCGAGCCAGACGATCGCCGCCCACATCTCCGCTGCCGCCTTGACCGTTGACGATATCCCCTTCAGCGTAGATAATTGCAATCTGATTTTTGCCACCTCGCTTTTGCACGGCCTCTTCGGCAACTCTGGCGTAGGTTCTCAAACTGATTTGGCGGAAGGATTTATTTTCGTCGTCTTCGCCCGTAATTTTTTTGAGTTCTGACACCATTTCGTCAGAATAAGCCACCTTGTCTGCCAGCTTGGATTTAAGCGCTTCGTCTGCGGTGAGCGTGCCTTTACTGTCGGCGATCGCCTGCATTTGCTGCACGGTCATTTTGCGATCTTTACTGGTGGTGGTTAGAAATTCGCCCCACAGATCGCCCAGCAGTTTTTGGGTTTGCTCTCGGTTGGCCTGACTGCGCTTGGTTAACAGAAACGGTTCGACCGCCGACTTATATTTGCCCACCCGCGTTACCTGTACGCCCACCCCATATTTTTGCAACGCCCCCGCATAAAACATGCTTTCTGAGCTAAGACCATTGATTTCCATTTGCCCGATCGGGTTCACTGCCAGCGTGTTGGCCACCGAGGCTAGATAGTATTCTCGCTCTGCCCAATCCACATCGTAGGCATAGATTTTTTTACCCGCCGCCTTAAATCGCTCCAGCGCCTCTCGCACTTCTTTGAGCGTGGCAAACCCAGAACTGCTGGCCCCGCTTCCCCCGTGTAAAAAGAGGGCAACAATGCGTTTGTCTCGAGTCGCCTCGTCGATCGTATCCAGCACCGTTTTTAACGTAATACTCTCACTTTCATCTCCAGCCAGCGCTTCATTGAGAACTTCGCGAGTGCTGGAATTGGGCTTAGAGTCTGTAATTGTCTGAGACAAGTCAAACACCAAAACTGACTTATCTTTAACCCGTGGCTCCGGGTCTCTAGACGCTGTAGCAATGACCAAAAGCAGCAGACCGCCAAAGCTAAGACCCATAAAGATCAGAATGCCAAGCAGGGTCGCAAAAGTGTGTTTGAGAAAGTCACGCATAGGGGGAGGGAGAAGAGAGAAGGGATGAGGGAGGAGCTAGGAGTGTAAAGTTAGTTCTTAGCAAGCCCCAAAAGGTGGAAGCGATCGTTACTCCATGCTAATCGCTATTCTCAAAGTTCTGGTGACTAAACTCTCAACTACCCACCCAAACCCTCAATCACTCTTTCCTCCCTCCTCCCTCCTCGCGAAGCGGATTACCCCCAAAGGGGGAACAGGTCATCGAAGTTCTCCCTCATCCCTTTTTCTAATCCCTTCCATCAGCGACACGATTTCTTTTTTGCACACCCCTCTATGTAGTATGAGTAAGAGTTAACTCACTCATCACAGGTATCTGAAGCATGACCGCAGTCACCCCAAACCCTCAGTCAACCGCTCCCTTCTTTTGTGAAGGCATTCAGTATTTTGGTGAAGCGCTCCCTGGTTTTGAAACGCACGGTAAAGCTGCGGCGATCGTATCCGGCAAAGGGGCGATCGCTGACCCTACTGATCCGACTGCGGCTTATCAAACGTTGTTAGCGGCGGATGCGTTGCGCTATTTGATTTTGCAAGTGACGGCGAGCAAGGCATCGGGGCACCCTGGCGGATTTGCAAGTCAGGTCGAGGCGTATGCAGCCCTGGTCATGCTTGGCTACAAAAATATCATGACCGAAGTGGGCCACCATGCTCCCGGTTTCTACAGTGCGATGTTTTTGGATCGATCGCTTGAAGATATGGGCATTCAAACCGTACAGCAGTTGCGCGATCGCTTTCGAGAAAAGCATGGGTTGTTAGGACATTTGTCGGGCTTTATTCCAGGCATTTTGGCCCCGGCCGGCCCGTTGGGTCAGGGTCAACACTTTGCGATGGCGGCCGCCCTGTTGCATCGTGACAAGCTATTTCCCTTTACGGTGGGCGATGGGGGATTGGGCGAGCCGTATATCGTCAGCGCGATGGCGCATTTTCACACGGCTTATCCGACGGTGACCAATTTCTTGCCCGTTTTGGTGTGGAATGGTTTTTCGCAAGAGCATCACAGTATGGTTTCGACCAAATCCAACGAGGAAATGCTGACTTACTGGCGCGGCAATGGGTTTGAAGAGGTAGTTCTAATTGACGCAAAGGACTATGACGATCGCAATCAGCCCGGAGCCTATGTAGACAGTACGGCGTTTTCGTTCGATCGCCGATTGGAATTCACGCAGGCAGTTTTGGTAGCCACCGATCGCGCAGCAAAATCGGCTCTCGGCGGCAAACTCACCGTTCTGATTATCAAACAACTCAAAGGTGCAGGCGTTCATGCTAGAGGCGCAAAATCCCATAATCTGTATGCTCAACATACGTTAGAGAATGCCGACGTTATTTCGGCGCTCAAAGCTCGGGCCCTCTCACCCGCCGCCTGGGACATTGTGCGAACCAACTGCGAACGATCGGGGGGCGGGCCAGCCAGCAAAACGGTCGTCACCGAATCGATCTTACCGTTGCCAGATTTGGGACAACTGCCGCTCGAAGAATTCGCAACTGGAGACTCCAAAGTTTCGACGACAGCAATGGGCTTGTTAGTGGGAGCGGTGGGACAGCGCGATCGTGCGTTTGTCGTTACGAATGCGGATGGTAATGAAGCGTCTGGAATCGCCAACATCAACCAGGCTTTACGAATCATTCACCCTGTCGAAGATGCGCTGTATAACCAGGCTCCCAAAGGACAGGTTTATGAACCATTGAGTGAAGATGCCTGTGCGGGATTGGCGGCCGGTTTGACACTGATGGGGGGGCGATCGCTCTGGTGTTCGTATGAATCGTTTGCGATCAATGGCGTTCCGATTTGGCAAACGGTGACCCAGGCGATGGCCGAATTGCGCCGTCCGACTCCTTCGACAATTACGCTATTCACGGCTGGGGCCCTCGAACAAGGTCGTAATGGTTGGACTCACCAACGTCCTGAGATCGAAGCCTATTTTGCCAGCATGATGCGAAATGGCAATGTGTTTCCGCTGTTTCCACCGGATGCTAATAGTATTCAGGTGTGCTATGAGTGGGCGTTGTCTACCCAAAATAAGGGCGTTGTGATCACGGCGAGTAAGTCTCCGTTGCCGATTCGCACGACCTTTGAGCAGGCGCGTCAGGCTTTGAAAGAGGGCGCGATCGTCCTTCACGAAACGCCAAATGCGGGTAAAAAAGTCGTGTTTGCGGCGATCGGCGATATGACGCTGCTGCCTGTTTTAGAAGCCGCTTCTCAGCTAGAGGCACAAGGCCTGTCGGTGCGAGTCGTTTCGATCGTCAATCCTCGTCGGCTGTACCGTTCTCACGATGTCGCGTGGGATCTGTGTTCTCAACCAGATGGCGAATTTTTGGATGACGCTAAGTTTGAGGCGATGTTTGGTGGAGACGCGCTGATTGGGGTGACGGGAGGCGCAAGTGGAATGCTAGAACCTTTGATGTTGCGGAGTTCTGCCAATCGTGACACCTTTGCTTGGAAGCGGGGCGAGACGACTGCCAGTGCCGGGGAATTGATGGCTGTGAATGGCATTACCGCTGATGCTTTGACCAAACGCGCCCTGGCCCTCGTCTAGTAGTCAGCGAATGGTCGGTTAAAGCAGTCGTGACTGTCAGCCTTGTCAGTTTAACGTGAATTCGATGAGATTTCTCGCTTCGTTGTTCTGAGCTTCTGCCCCAACCCCCCAATTCTGTAGGACTTTGATTTGATCTATTCGATTCAAAGTCCTCCATTGATGGAGAATTTAGGAAATAGTCAAAATCTACTCCCCCTTGTAACTCGAAGCGATCGGAGTCAAAAATCTTGTTGGACTTGCGTTAAAAAAGATGGTTCAACTAGGTGACTGAGGGGTGCGATCGACACCTAGATCTCGGCAAAGTTAGATCTTGGCAAACCAATTTTCATCAACTTCAACAGACTCGATCATGGTTATCTTGACACCGAGACCTAACTCTTTTAATCGTTGAACTAACTGCTCTCCATCTATCAAATCAATGGGCGGCGCACCATCTCGTGTGGCCTCTTTGATAGCATCTCTTGTAAATGTACCAGTCGTGATAAATAAACCTTTATCAGTTCGTCCTTGCATTGCTCCACGAAAATCTCGAATTTGACCCGCTGTTACCGACCCCTGATAACGCTTGCATTGAAAGAGAACGTGAAAGCTCAGAAAGCCATTTATACGAGCAATCCCAACACCATCAATTCCACCGTCACCAGATTTGCCTGTGACCTGTACTTGGATAAACCCAGACTCACGTAATAAACGTTGTGCCAGACGCTCAAATGCAAATGGATCTAGAGACAGCAATGTTTTGTGGAGTTGCTGATGCCATGCAAGCTCTTCTAAAGTTTCTACCGCTCCAACAGTTTCATCTAGTGCATTTGAAGGAGAAACCTTATTTTTGTCAGCATCTCGAACCGCCTTAACAATCTCTTTGGCATCAAGCTCATCGAGATTAATGGAAGTGGAAACCAAAGACCATACACCGCGTGCTGAATTCTGCAAAAGCCCATATTTCTTTAGATAAGTCCGGCTCCAGGCAAGTCGGTATTCAATTTCGCTTTGTGACGTGCTGCCATGCAGGATTTCAAGCACCTTGTCCGATACGTTGAGAATCTGCACTACTTTTTCGTAAATTTCCTCAGTTGTACCAGACCCACCCAAAATTTGTAGAGCCTGAATTGTCGGCAAAAGCATTGAGTCAAATGTTGGAACTGAGGAGGCAGATCGCTTCATGCACAAACTGAGTAGATATACAAAAATGCTGCTTTATCAAATATAAATCGCTACTCAGAATACGCAAAAGTTTTGCAATTTCTCAATTTGCGCCATCCAACAACTAATCTCGTAATATTGCCCTAACCTGGAACATAGCCAAATAATGAGTATCCGTTTGCTTAAGAGGTGCGATATTGTTCTAGAAGTTTTGGGATGTGGTCATAGCCGTCAACACCAATTACGTCGATGATCATGGATTTTTGTTCTTCCATTTGTTGATCAAAGGTGGCTCCCATTTGTCCTTGTAAGACGGTGAGTAGTCCGGCAGGTTGTCGCCAATCGCTAGAGCCGAGTTGTTCTAGATGGTACATAGCAAGACTGCCAGAAACGATCGCTTTGTCAAAATTTTTCATCTGATAAAACGCCTCGGTCAACTGAGCTAAATTGAGCGATTGAATGTAGAGATCGCCTGTATAAGCTGCTGACTTGACTCCTTTTTCCAAAAACGGCAGCGATTTTTCGGCTTGTCCCAATGTTACATAGGCACTGCCCAAACTGGTGTAGCACAGCGCTTTACTTTGTCCGTCGTTCAGCCGTTCTGAGAGGTCTAGCCCTTGTTCGAGGTAGGCGATCGCTCGTTCGTAGACATCCGGATCAGATTCAAGCTGCTGCGCCAAAAAGACTTCGGCATACCCTAAGTTTGCCAGCGCGTTGGCTTCTCCAAATCGATCGCCCGACTGCCGACTAAACATCAACGCCCGTTGACTGTAGCCGATCGCTTCTGGATAATTCTTCTCGGTGACGGCGATGCGGCTGAGGTGGTTGAGGTTGGCAATCTCACAGGGACGATCGCCCGCTTCTTGAGCAATTTCTCGCGCCACATCGTGCATTTCTTTAGCCAAATCTAACGGGCCCCGAACGCGCTGCGACGATCCTAACAAGGTGAGAATTCGAGCTTTTTCTTGCGTACCGGGCGATCGCTTCAGCGGCTCACTCAAATAATTCATGGCATTGCGAAAATAACCCCCCGTAAACGTGGCAAAAACGGTGCCGTATAGCGGAAAGTAATCGCGTTGGGCAAAGACGCGCAGCCATTGTAAAGTAACTCGAAACGCGCCTTCAGAATAGCGCCCCTGATTGAGGGTATTGAGAAACGTTGATCGACCAAATCCATTCGCCAACTCTGACCAGACGACGCTAAACGTGAGAAATAATGTAATCGCCACTTTAGAGCCGGACTTGGAACTGTAGATGAGATTCTCGACCCAGTGGATCAAACCTTGTTGCAGGGATTGCAGCACGATCATCAACTCGACCCAGGCTGCCAGGGTAATGTCTGACTGACTTGCGGCCCAATCATTGCCGGACTGCTGCTCATAGAGCGCTCGAAAAAGGGATTTGGGAACGCTGCCGATCGCTTGTTTTGACCAGAGTGCCCAGGGGCTGTTTTGTTCAGTGGAACTGCCAAAGCCCATTTGATCGGGGTCATAGATCCAACTGACGAGGTGAGGCTGCAAGGTTCTCCAGGAGTCGAGTCCACGGGTGATACCTTCGGCAATTTGGGTCAGTTCGTCTCTGGTGTCGGGGTCGGAGATGGGCTGTTGGCGCAGGGTGGTGGCCAGTTGTTGGAGTTGGTCAGGTTTGAGGCTCTGGGGATGGTTGGGGTCGGTGACTTTGAGAAAAATGAGCGTGCGTTGAGCGGGTTCGGACTGAGTGAGTTGGTGAATGGCAGTGACGATCGCCGATCTTGCCTGATTTTGGGCTTGCCAGCGGCTCCATTCTCCCTGAATTGTCTGAAGTGCCCTCATGCTGCGGGTGGCTCTGGCCTGTTTTGCCTCGTTTGCCGAATCGCTGGCTTCTTGCTGAGTGGTGGAGAGACGATCGCGCAGGCATTCCTCAAAAATTTCCTCGGTGTCGGGTTCGAGTTCTTGCACCAGCATTTGATAAACCTGCTCTTTGGAGCGAATGTTGCCCTTGAGCGTTAACTGCACGATTTGAGTGATGAAGTCGAGGTAGCGATCGCGGGTAGAGGTCTCTGGCATGGAGGATTGGCGGTTGAGGTAGGGGTATCCTGCGGCAATTTTGAATGCTTTTTATCATAGAAGCTTCTTGCAAAAATCTCCGCTCTACTATTCTAAAAGTTCGCAATAGGCAACAGATTTGGTCTTTGATGTAACAGATGGTAACAAGCTCAAGCGAGAAAGGTGTCGTTGGGGCGTTATTTGAATGCTATTTGAATGTCTACCTGAAGGTTAATGAAGCTCGATCGCTCTCCCCAGGTTTTCTCGTCCGTGTGGCTCAAGTAAGTGAGTCGAATCGGGATCTAAAGGAATGATGCCGCCTGGATTAAGCGGAAACAAGTTGCCGTAATAGTCTCGTTTGACGCTCTCTAGATCGCAAGTTTCAGCCACGCCCCGAAGCTGATAGAGGTCACGCAAATAAAGCCCCAGATTGGGATAGTCTTGAATTCTACGACGGCTGCACTTAAAGAGGCTGTAATACACGACATCAAAGCGAAACAGCGTTGTAAACAAACGAATATCTGCAAGCGTAACGTGATCGCCGCACAGGTAGCGAGTGGTTGCTAAGGCGGTATCAATCTCATCTAAAGTTGTGAATAATTCATCACAGGCAGTATTGTAAGCTTCTTGCGTTTGAGCGAATCCGCAGCGATACACCCCATTATTCACAGCGTTGTAGGTTTTCTCATTCCAGTAATCGATCTTTTCTTGTAACTCAGTCGGATAGAGATCATAGTTGGGATGTTTTGCAAACTCGTTGAACGCAGCATTTAGCATGACGATAATTTCTGAACTTTCGTTGTTGACGATCGCGTTCTCTTGACTATCCCAAAGTACCGGAACCGTCGATCGTCCCGTATATCCTGGTTGAGCGAGTTGGTATAATTCGGCCAGCGTGTTGCAGCCTAATTCGGGTTGGTCAAACGTCCAGCCTGCGATCGGGGAGGGAGACACGATCGAGACCGAAATGACATCTTCCAAACCCTTAAGCGCCCTGACAATCAGCGTTCTGTGGGCCCACGGACACCCCAAGCCGACCAGGAGTTTGTAGCGAACGATCGCGGGTTGATACGAATTGCCTTCCTCAATGCTAACTACGTCGCGAAACTGACTGCTCGGCCGCAAATACTCGCCAGACTTGCCAGGAGGAGCCAGCTTTGACATCATCACTTTCCACATCGTCGTCCAGACAAATCGGCCAAACCAGATAATCAGCTTGGGGGGCAATGCTTTCTTTGTGGGTGGAGATTGGGACATGTCATTTAGCGCGAGGCAGCAATTTCTTCTTCAGCTTACCGAAGATTCTTTGAGCCGAGAGCTTGGCAATTCCTATATTGGTTAAGTTTTTGAGCGGGGATGAAGGGTGTTTTTTGTGATCAAAGAAGTCATTGATTTCGGTCAAAATCACCTGTAATCGCTGAATAATGGTCTCGGTGCGATGGTTTGTAAAGAAGGCTTCTGGAAGCTCGATCGGCTGACTTTCCAACACTTTAAGAATTCGCTGCACGTCATATTCTTTGCTATATCCCGCAATTTTGTGACAATTAAATCCTGGATCGAGATAGTCCGACAATCCGCCGTTGACGCTTGAGAAAACCTGACATCCACAGGCCAGTGCTTCCATCGGTTGTAGCCCAAATCCCTCGCTGACTCTCCGTTGTTGCCAATACTCTGCGGAATCGTAAAGATAAACTTTGGCACGGTTAAATAAACCCGGAAGATCATCTACATAAGAATCTACGACACAGACTCGACAACACTTTTGCAATGCTGGAATTAATTCTTGAACTAAATATTTAGAAGACTTGCGAGATTGTACCAACACATCAATATCACGCGCTAGATGTTGGTTTTGAAACTCGTTTGAGATCTGATTGGGCAAATAGTAAAGCAGTGAATGGGGCGATCGCTGTCCCCAGTATCCAAGCGTGTTGCGACTGACGGAGACGATCGGAATATCGGAAGGCAAAGTGAACCCATATCCTGAGCTGTGAGCATGATAAACCAGGTGATACTGTCTCAATCGAGCCGCAAGCTCGGCTACATCAAATCCCCAGCTAAGAACAAAAATGGCTTCTTCTAAAGCTATATTTTCGCGCAGCAGGTCATCTAGAAATATGGTTTCTTTTTCTCGCTGTCGATAAGTGACAACCTCGGCATCACAGACTTGTTTCGCCAAATTGAGTGTTTTTAACTCTGCCCACAATCCACCACAGGCAAAATTTTCGTCCGTTCCGGGAAGCAAGAAATAGAGTTTTCTCATAACACTCCTCAACAAAAAACGCCCTTAGATTGGTTCTCTCTACAGGCGCTAATCCTATCGGAGTCTGAGGCTAAATGGTGCGATCGGTATAGAAGTTTATTGTAATTAACGCGAATTTGACCCCTTGCGGGTAACTCGAAAAGAGCCAGCTCTTTCGCTTCGTTGCTCAGATCTTCTGCTCCCCAAGCGGCCAATTCTAAGGGACTTTCAGACAAGAGTTTCGGTTCAAAGTCTTCTCTTTATCGGAGAGTTGAGAAATCGTTAATCTATAACCAGCAACGCCCAAAATGCTACTTGTCAGTGGCTATCACACGGTCTAAAACTCGCTTCATGTCTAATAAAAAGATCGCAACGGTTGCCTTGCCTTGAGGTAAAACGGCTACCCGACTGGCGATATTTAGGGGATGCCCTTGTCGATAAGGTTCTGGGAGCTTGCGGATTGTGGAAGGCAGTAGCTCCATCAGGTCAGGCGGACTGTCCACTCGAATGGCACAAACCTCTTGCAAAACTTTTGTCACAACCAAAAACTGTCCCGCGTTGGGATGAGGATTGATCTGCTTGAGCGCCAAATGAGAATACAAATTTAGCACCGTGATCGCCTGATGTTTGAGATGCACCAGTTCGACAGCAGTAGAGGAATCGCGCAACTCTAAAGGACAATTCACCACTCTCAAAATGGCATCCATCGGCAATCCTAATCGGTAGCCCGCGATCGTAAAGACCACCACTTTCACCGATTCTAAAGCTACCTCCTCCGACACCACAGCCGTTGACTTATCCAGCAAAGACGATCGCATCACAACTCTCCAGAAAACAATAAAAGCCTAACTTTAGAATTCCCTATGCCTGACTTTTAACGTCCTTCTCAGCGATCAATCCGGCGATCGTGTCTAACAGCACAGGTTCTGTATAGGGTTTGGTCAAATACGCTGAAGCGCCCAACTGCGCCGCCAACTGCTGATGCTTTTCATTGCTTCGAGAGGTCAACATCACGACAGGCGACTGAACGGTAGAGGACTCCTGGTTATAGCGCATCAAAAACTCGAACCCATTCAAACGCGGCATTTCTACATCACAGGTGATGAGTTGAATTTCCTGATGCTGTTGGACTTGAGCGATCGCTTCCAATCCATCCTGCGCCTGTAATACTCGATAGCCAGCCCCTTCTAAAGTCAACGCCAGCGTTTGGCGCACTGTTATGGAGTCATCTACCACCAGCACACATTGAGGAGTCTCAGGAGTCGATCGCGCTAATTCTGGTACTTGATCGGGAATGATTGAGCGTTCTATCTCTGTTTCAATTGCAGCATTCGATCGTGGACTCCTTCCTTGGCTGGCCAGTGCGCCGCCGTTAATCGCCAAAATCAACTGCCCATCACCCAAAACGCTGCAACCGTAAATATAACTGGGGGGCGCGATCGCCGTTCCCATCGGACGAATCACCAATTCTTGCTCACCAATGATCCGATCAACTTCTAACCCAAACAGTTCGCCTTGTTGACGAATCAATAGCAGTGGCGAAATGTCACCCGCCAGCACTGGAAAAGACACCTCGCGATCCCGTTCGGAGGGCAAAAGAGACGACCCGTAGTTGACCAACTGTGACAGAGGATAAAGGGGAATCGGACGCGCTGCTTGTGACCAGTGAAACAGGCGGTGACCTGAAATGGTCTCAATCTCTCCGCTTTGAGTCGTGAGAACTTTCTCAACCTCGTCAGACAAAAATCCATATACGCCCTGCCCCACCTGACAAACCAGAAGCCGCGCACTCATCAACGTCAGGGGCAATTGCAGCGAAAAAGTTGTTCCTCGACCGGCTTCCGAATCTACAGTAATGCTGCCCTTGAGCGATCGCAGGCTCGATTTCACCACGTCCAACCCGACTCCGCGCCCCGACAGATCGCTCACCTGATCCGCCGTCGAAAATCCTGGCTCAAACAACAAACTAAGTAGCTCAGACCTGGAGAAATCATCGACGCGATCGGACGACAGCAATTGCAGCTCATAGCCCCGCCGACAGATCTTTTGCAAATCTAACCCTTGTCCATCGTCGCGCACGTCTACGATCGTTCGATTGCCTTGCTGGTAGGCGTGAATTTCGATCTGTCCCGTACTGGGCTTTCCTTGCTGACGACGCGATTCTGCGGCTTCGATGCCATGATCAAACGCATTGCGGATTAGGTGTAACAACGGATCGTAGAGCTTTTCGGCAACCGCTTTATCGACTAAAACTTGAGTGCCTCGAAGCTGCAAATCCACCGTCTTGCCGTGCGTCTCCATCAACTGCCGCAACACTCTGGGAAAGCGGTTGAGAATCGTTCCCACGGGCACCATTCGCACATTCATCAAGTCGTCACGTACATTTGACAATAGCCGACCCTGCTTTTTTAGACTATGGCTGGCTTCTCTGGAGACTAAATCGATCGCGTCTGTTCCATCTTCAAGCCGCACCACCTCCGCCAACGCAGACTGTAACAGCACATGAAACTCACTGTGGCGATCGAGTTCTAAGCTATCAAATAAGTTTTGGGTGGAATGATTCGCGAGACTGCTTTCAGAACTGGTGCCCAACCTTTCAAACCGCTTTCTCCGCTCCTGTTCGGGGGCAATCAGCATTTGGTCAGACCAGTCTCGCAGCCTTGTCATGGTTTGCTGGTGCTGTCTCAATCCATCCATCAAGTCTTGAAGAATCACCCGCAGCCGCTCATCTTGTAACGCTTGTTGATTGTGATTAATCAGTAGCTCACTGGTGGAATTGTTGAGCGCATCTAAATGCTCCAGAGCCACTCGAATGGTTGAAGATGTTGGGGTTTCTGACTGTGGATTAAGGGCGATCGTGGGTGACGGTTCTTCTTGGCGCAACTGGACAGATGATTCCTGCAACGGCTTGTTAGAAGTCTCTTCTTCCAAAACGTCCCACAGTTCAAACCTCGTCTCTTCTGGTGGGTTCACGACTTCGGGAAAGCTATTCGCAAGTTCTTCTAAAGCTGCGCCGAGTGAAGCAAACTCATCCAACTCAGGAACGGGCTGCACCAAAACAACAGCTTTAGAACTAGAAGGTTTGTGAGGTGAAATCGACGGTGGAGTGGGAGAAGGCGCTTTTGTCCAGAGGGGACGATTTAACAAAGCAATCAAACGCTGCCAAGATCCGGTTAGCCGACGTTGGGGAGTGGAGGAACGCGATCGCTGCTGGACTTTTGACTTGACAGTGAACTGTTTTAGCGATGCTGACGGTTCTCCTCCTCTGGTGCGATCGCCCGATAGTACCGCAATCTGTCCCCGTTGAAAGTCCGCCAAAGCGACCTGAGCGATTTCAGTCACGCGATCAGGATTGACTTTGAGGGCTGTTAGGGTAGTTTGAGCGATCGCCCCAAAGCCAGAGAGTCCCATCGACTCCGCCAAACCGACAAACACTTCTGATTGAGTTTGCAGTGTTTGGGTGAGTTTTGCGGGATCTTTTTCAGACAAAACGGCTGACAACTGTTCTAGACGTTCTTGCACGCCTGACTCAAAAATCGATCGGGTAATGTCAAACCCCAACTCAGCCGAACTGGGAATCGCCGCTCCCGGATTGAAGTGGTCGCCCAACTTGGTTTGCAACTGACCAAACACCAAAGTCGCCCGCTCTAAAACCTCGGTATCATTGGGTTCCATTCCCGCCAGGGCGGCCGTCAACGGCATCCGCAAACATTCGTAGCCCTCAAACAGCAGCGCTTCTAACTCGGCATCGATCGCTACTTCAGGCTGATAAAACGTTTTGAACACATCCTCCAGCGTGTGAGCCATCGTTTTCATGCTCTCAAATCCCACACTTGCCGCCGCACCTTTGAGCGTATGGGCTGCCCGCATTAGATTATGCACTTTTGCGAGAGAGCGACCCCTTGCGGGTAACTCGGAGAGATCGCGGCTCAAGCTCAACAAATCTTGCTCCATTTCCTGCAAGAGATCCTGCGCCTCAGCTAGAAAATAGGAATAAGCTTGCTTGCGAATGGTAGGGTCGGGAGTCATAGAAGTTTGAGTTTTGAGGTTTGAATTTTGAGCAAAAGTGGGGCCGTCAAGGTTGAGTTTTGAATCCACTGCAAGCAACTCAAAACTCAAAGCTAAACACTCAAAACTTTTAGTTCACCTTAAATTGCCCCACGCTGGTCTGAAGCTGTTGAGCCGTGATCATCAACTCCTGGAATGAAGTCGAAAGTTGACCCGACTGAGCCGTGTTTTTGTTGGCCAGCGTTGCCACATCTGTCATCGCCTGGGTAACAAGCTGTGATTGCTGAGTTTGTACTAATGTTGCTTGCGTGATTCCCTGCACCAATTGACTGATTTTTGCAGTTGCGGCCACAATTTCATTTAACTGTTGACGAGTGTCATTTACCAAAGTGGTGCCGCCGACAACTTGCTGGATTCCCAGATCCATTGCCGTTGCCACTGCGCCCGTTTCGGTTTGGATTTCCTGCACGAGTTTTTCAACTTCTCTGGTCGCATCCGCCGATTGACGAGCCAGCGATCGCACTTCATCCGCCACCACTGAGAAACCTCTTCCATATTCTCCGGCGCGAGTGGCCTCGATCGAAGCGTTTAATGCTAGCAGTTGCGTTTGGGTTGTAAAGTTGCTGATCAAGCTGACCACTTTTGAGATCTTTTGTGATGATTCACTCAGTCGCTTGATTTTCTTACTCGTTTCCGCAACTGTTTCCCGAATCGATAAAATGTTATCCACCGTCCGGTTCATCGCAGCATCTCCAGATCGAACGGTTTGGTTAGCCTGCTGGACTGCAATTTCAACCTGTTGAGCATTCGCAGCCACGGCTTGAGTGGCACTAACCATTGATTGAATCTGGTCTAACGCTCGTGTGACTTCTTGCAGTTGTTCTTCTGCTTGGTGAGACAGTTTGCCGATCGCGCCTCCACTGATTCGAGAAGTCTGAGCCACTTTGGTCGAAGCAGTTTGCACCTGAGACACAATCTTCCGCAAACTTTGAATCGTGTTGTTGTAGGCATCGGCGATCGTGCCCACTTCATCTTCAGTAATGGGAACGCGCACCGTCAGGTCACCAGAGAATACAGGCTGAATGGCTGCCAGCAGTTGGATCACGCGCTGTTGGAGTTGTTCTTTAGCCGCTTTTTCTCGTGCTGCTGATTTGGTTAATTGTTCTGACTGGACGCGCAACTGTTCGAGAGAATCAACCTGCTCCAGCGCAACCCCTAATTGAATCGAAATCTGGTTCAGCAGCGTCACGTCTGCTTCTTCCCAATCGCGAGGGCCCGAATTTTGATAAGCCGCAAAAATGCCCCATAGTTTTTGCTCAACCATCAACGGAACGAGAATATAAGCTCTCGCTTCAAACTTCTCTAAAAGCTCAACGTGGCAAGGATCATGACCCGCTTTGTAAATGTCATCGATCGCGAGACTCTCTCGATTGCGATAGCGTCCGCCTTGATTTTCTCTCAAATAGGTATCTTTGACGTTGGTTCCGACCTCGCTGCCCACCAGTCTTGACCAACCCGCACTGACCGACTCTGCGATAAAACTGCCGCTCCAATCAGGGCTAAACCGATAGACTGCGACACGATCGACCCTCATCAACTGCCGGACATCCTGCGTGGTCACCTGAAAGATTTTGTCAATATCCAACGACTGCCGCGAAAAGTCCACCGATTGACGAATGCGATCGCTGACTCTCGCTAAAGTTCTCTCTCGATCGCTCTGACGTTGAATCTGTCCCAAAAACTCAGTTTGCTGCAAGGCAATTCCCAACTGTGCGCCAATTTGAGCCAGCAGATTAACCTCAGACTCTTCCCACTGGCGAGGAGCCGCATTTTGGTAAGCTGCCAACAATCCCCAAAGCTTTTGCCCCTTAAAAATCGGCACAATCACATAGGCCTTCACCTGAAACTGTTCCAAAATCTCAACGTGACAGGATTGGTGCCCCACTTCGTAGATGTTGTTGACTGCAAAAGACTCGTTGTTGCGGTAGCGCCCGCCTTGAGTTTCTTGCAGGTGAGAATCTTCCCAAACCATCTTGTGGTCAGGGGTGACGAGCTTGACCCAGCCACTTGCAACCGACTCAGCAATATATTCACCACTCCAGTCGTGGTTAAACCGATAGACAGCGACGCGATCGGCTTGCAGCAATTGACGAATCTGCTGAGTGGTTTGCCCAAAAATGGTTTCAATGTCCTGAGACAGTCGAATCTTCTCAATTACAGACTTGCCCACCTGATCAATGACTCGGACAAAGCTGCGCTCTCGTTCTGCCACTTTAGCTAGACGATCGGTTTGGTCTTGCACCTGCCGCACATATTCTGCCTGCTGAAGCGCCACGCCCAACTGAGAGCCGATTTGCGTCATCAGTGCGACTTCTGCCTTTTCCCAGTGACGCGGGCCCGAATTTTGATAGGCCGCCAACAGTCCCCACAGTTTGTTGTCTTGAACGATCGGCACAATAATGTAGGCTCTGGCTTGATACCGCTCCAAAATTGTCAGATAGCAAGCAGAAAATCCGGCTTTGTAGATGTCATTGACGACGCGAAACTTGGTGCCTTTGGCGTACTTGCCGCCCTGGGTATCTTGAAGATAAGTATCGGTCGTCTTGAGACCGCCGCCCAACGTTTTTGCACTACATTCGCTGATATTGTCTTTGAGAATGGGGTTGTCTTCTTGCTCTTGCATCACCGAAGTCCAGCCAGTGGTCACGGATTCTGCTACAAACTCGCCACTCCAATCAGACTCAAAGCGGTAGACTCCCACACGATCGGCTTGCAGGAGTTGACGCACTTCTTGAGTAGCGGTCTTAAAAATGGTATCGATGTCCAGCGTGGTGCGAATCCTCTCAATCACCTCAGACGCAGCCCGCTCTCGCTCTGCAACTTTTGCTAACTGCTCGGACTGACTTTTGACCTGCTGCAACGTTTCTGCCTGCTGCAAGGCCACACCTAGTTGAGTCCCAATCTGCGTCATCAGCCCGACTTCGGAGTCTTGCCAGTTGCGTGGGCCAGAATTTTGATAGGCCGCCAACATGCCCCAGATCCGGTTATTTTGAACGATCGGCACAATGACATAAGCTCTGGCCTGATATCGCTCCAAAATGTCAATGTAGCAAGGGCTAAAACCTTCGTGGTGAATGTCATTCACGGTTCTAAACGTAGAGCCTTTTGAAAAGCGTCCCCCTTGGGTTTGCTGTAAGTAGGTATCTGTCGTTTTTGCACCGCCGCCCAAAATTTTGGCACTACAGTCGCTGATATTTTCTTTGAGCATCGGGTTGTCGATCTGCTCCTGTAGGAGAGAAACCCAGCCACTGGCGACCGACTCCGCAACAAATTCGCCACTCCAATCGGATTCAAATCGATAAATGCCCACGCGATCGGCTTTGAGAAACTGCCGAACTTCTTGAGTGGTGGTTCTAAAAATCGAGTCAATATCGAGCGATCGCCGAATCCGATCCAGAATTTTGAAGCTGGCTTTTTCCTTTTCATCCTGCTGACTCAGCTTGACCAAAAACTCGGACTGTTGCAGATTGATGGTTAGCTCTAAGCAGACTTGATAAAGCAGGTTAATTTCGGCTTCTTGCCAGAGTCGAGTTTTCGCACACTGTTGAACAACCAGCAACCCCCAAGGCTGACCGCCAATGACGATCGGGACGCTCAAATTAGCCTTGACCTGAAGCTTTTCGAGAAACTGATGCTGATAGGGGGTCAGATCAACTCGGTTCACATCCTCAATTACGACTACTTGCTGTCTCACATAGTCTTCTGGCTGGTCAAAACATAGGCAGGTGAGCGTTAAGCGATCGCTGATCGCTGGAGTCCACCCGCGCTGGAGCGATTCTGCCACCACCTTGCCCATCTCACCCGTCTCAAACTGGTAGATCATCGCTCGATCGGCTTGCAGCGACTCACGAGCTACCTTTACCACGACTTTGAGTAGCGCTTCTAGATCCGTCACTTGTCGCATTTGAGAAGCGATCGCTAGTAACTGTTTGCGCTGGTATCGGGTGGCTGCGGCAGTTTGTCCCTGGGAGCTTTTGGGTTGAGTGGCCGCAAATTCAGCCACCTGACGAAACAAATTCTGGACGTTGGGTTTGTCTAAAAGTCCTGCCCGTTTGAGTTCTGACTTTAACCCGGTCAGCGCGGTGATCACTTGTTGAATGTCTCGGTGAGAATCCTTTGATCTACCGTTGCCATTACTATTACCGTTACCATTGCTAATTGGCGCAGGTTCAAATTCTTCTGGCTCAGATGGTTCTTGAGTGTGACCGTTACTGTTGCCGTTGGGTTGAGATTCGGAGAGAAATTCTGAGAATTCTTCGAGGGTCGGTTCGGGTGAAAAGAAAGACGACATGTCCAGGGTCGGTTCGTTGCGACGAGAAGCTACCATGAGAAATTCCTCGATTTAGGGTTAGTCAAAATTACTAGTTCAATTGATGAAGGTGCAGACGTGGGTCTTGCAGAATGGCCGTGACCTCCAAAACGGTGCTGCGCTGGTCTTCGGTTGATTGCCGATCTGCCCCGGTCAAATACCCCTTGACAAACGGCAGCAATTTGGGCGAAAACAACTCAGACAGGGGCGGCTGGAGCAATTGGGGGTCATGTGGCTCAATGTCATAAACGTCTGGAACAGCGAGTCCGAGAAATTGCCCATTGACCTGAAGGACGATCGCCATACAGCTTGTCAACCGAGAATTTTGCTTAACCAGGGCATCTAACCCCACCTGATGAGCCAAATCCACCAGCCACAACACTTCACCGCGCCAGTTATAAATCCCTAAAACGCAATCTGGCATGTGAGGAACGGGCAAAACGTCCTGAGTCTGAAGGGTCAGCACCGCTGCAACTTCGTCTACGGGCAGTAATGCGTCTTGATCTGAGCAGAGCCGAAAGCGGAGAAACTTTTGCCCTACTTCGACGATTGCCTCATCCTCAAACAGACCCTCTAACCTCGATAGTCCGCTTTCATGGTTTGTGGCGATCGTCCAATCGAGTGAGAGAGCCTGATCTGACATATCCATCTTGACCCCCTCTACTTGATCAGTTGGCGAATCGTCTTGAGCAACTCCACCGGATCGACAGGTTTGGGAATGTAGGCATTTGCGCCCAGCATGTTGCCCCACATCTTATCGACCTCTGTATCTTTGGTGGAGCAAATCACTACGGGAATCTTGCTCGTATTGGGGTCTGCTTTAAGTTCTCGGCAAAGCTCAAAACCACTTTGACCGGGCAAGATCACATCCAGCACAATCAAATCAGGCTTGGCTCCATTCAACTTAACTTGAGCTTCTTCGCCACTTTGAGCGCTGACGACTGATAAACCTGCACCTTTGAGATAACTCGTCAAAATCTGCATTTCCGTCACGCTGTCTTCAACCACTAAAACCGTGCTCATAAATTCTTTTCCTCTTAAATGGGGTAGGGGGAGTTTTGAGGCTTGGGGTCTGAGTAAAGCCCTTGCACTCAAAGCTTTGTTGCACTTAAACGGCTAAGTATCTTTGAGCGATCGCTAACACTTTTTCAGCATTGACTGGCTTTGCCAGAAACCCAGAGGAGCCAACCATCTTTGCTCGCACTCGATCTATGATTCCGTCATTGCTGGTCAAAATCACGATTGGGATTGTTTTGAATAGAGAAACTCTCCGAATCTGAGCACAGACCTCGTACCCGTTGGCGATCGGCATCACCAGATCCAGAAAAATCAATTGAGGTTTTTGCTCAAGTAAAATCGGCAGCGCCTGAATTGAGTCTTGAATGCCGACAAACCGATAGCCTGCGTCAGTGATAATCTCCTCCATCACCTGACATTCTCGAACGCTATCGTCAATACAGGCAATCATAGGCGCATTAGAGATGGGCACCGAGGAGCCACCAACAGGAGCAGTTGGAATCCCTGAAGGAGGTGGGGTCGGGTGTGGCGATCTCTTCGAGTTACCCGCAAGGGGTCGCGTCCCGATTCCTGGAGTAGACAGATCTGGAATCTTAGTCAGGGCGACCAGCCCTTTGCGATAGAGGGGCACCAACACTCGTGTTAACTGCAACAAATCCTGCTTCATCAACACCGACAGGTCTCTCAGGGTGCGTCGTCCATCAACAAAAGACACCAGCGTTTTGTAGACCTTTTCGGAGGTGTATTGTTGAAGTTGTTCTGCATTTCTCAAGACAGGAGCCAGATTGGGGGAATGGTCTGCCAACCCCAGTGTGCGCCAGGCATTCCAGTTTTGTTGGATTTCTAGGAGTAGCTGTTCTGCATTCAATAATGCGAGAGACGTATCGAGAACATCTTCAGCGTCAGAGTTAAAGGTGACAGGTTTGGTTTCTTCTTGTTGAATGATGTCAAACAAGACTTCTGCAACGGTGCTGCGAATGATAGCCACTGCTTGCTCTGGTGTAATTTGCTGACGCTTAACTAACATTGCCAGGGTGTGATAGTCCTGGCAGTGTTCGCAGTTGTCCACTGCGCGAACGCTCGTTGAGACACCAGGGCTGACTTGAGTGTGCTGGGTCAAGTATCGCTGCCAGCGTCTTCTGGGATGAGGGCCACCGCTTGCCCAAACCAAACGCCCCATATACAGGTAAAGGCTCCATTGCTGGGCACTGGTTCTAACATCCAGTCGTCCTGTAAAATGCATCCGGCTTCGGACACCTAAAAGACCACTGGGTGTATCGGTAGATGAATCATCCACTAGCATGTTAACTTTCCCTCGTTGAGCGCCTGACTCATGTCAAAATTTTTTGTTTGTACCTAATAATTCCCAAGTCCGGTGTGGTATCTCTCAGCCTGGGGTTCTGGCGATCGCAATACTGATTCACGCGAGAGTGGCTATCGATCGAGCATTTGAACAGTGCTTAACAGCTTCAGTTTCTGATCTCTAGTCTTTTACCGATTTTGCCGCATCCATTTAAGAGAAGCGGTGTAAGAGATCATTCGTGAAAGTACTATTCCAGGTTTTAGAAGAACTCCTTGACTTGTGGCGATTTAGCCATTCGATCGAGTTGCATGGGATAGTTACAAAACGGTTGTAGCTGGGAGGTTTGGCGAGTCAAACAATCTTTAAGAAAGAGTGGTTCTGCGTCGCAATAAGCAGTTGGTCTAAATTTGACTTTGAACTTGATATTGAGTCGAGTCTATAGGTTGAATAATATAAAAAAACCACGGAAAACACTGAAGCTAAAAGCGCTCAACCCCTTACGGCAGCAGATCTACTTACGCAAGCCGTCACAGCTTATGAAGATTTAAGAATTAAAAATATGGATAGAATAACGCTTCTCTTTTGCGATGTAAGTTTTGTTTTATTGCAGTGTCTAAGCGCGTTGTACAGAAGTATTTGATATCAAATCAATTTGTGGCGTTGCTGAATCAGGGGATGAATTGCCCCAAAGCGGCGGGAAACCCAAGGTTCAAGGTGAAAGTTTTTCGCTTCGGGAACTAAAGAGGTTCATTGAACTGAAGTCTCTAATTAAGACTCTAAAAAGTTACGAATCGGAGCTTTCAACTCTCGATCGTGCTAATAAAAAAGGGCATTGAGTTTTAAACTAACCCAACACCCTGCATTTATTGATTAACGCAAGCTAAATTTGCTCACGGTCTAACTCAAGTCAAACGAAGCGGCATACGTGGATGTGACATTGGATTCAAAGGCAATCTTGGTCGCGATCGCGCCCGTATTGACTTCTAAAACCCAATCGCCGCCTTGACCCGTACGATCGTTGGAGGCAGCAACGTCTGCTTTGGCGAGGTCACTCAGCTTTTTGGCGAAGGCTGCCCCACCTGCGCCCGCTCCAATCTTGGAACCATAGAGCAGAATATCTGCATCTGGCGCAAAGGAGGTTGCCCACTTTTGGATACTGTTTTGGTAGATATCGAGCGATCGACTGGTCACTTGAGCGGCTCCCAGCGTAAACACTCCTTCATCTCCAAAGGACACAATATGAATCGCAGAAACTTGGGTGGCTTGGGCCAGCACTTGAGTAATCTGAGCAATGCCGTCCCGTTTTGCATCCAGAACAACCACATTGACCCCAGCGATCGCCCCCGCTACCAAACTTTTGTAATTGGGCAGCCGAGGGTCAATAAAGACAATTTGCCCACTCAGGGACTCGGCTGGCGTGGGTAGGGTAGTCGGTGTCTCGACAGGAGTGGGATTAGGTAAGGAAGAACTCGCTCCTAGCGGTGATCCGGTTGAGGCGGATCTTAGAGAGAGCCTGCTCGCCGGGTCTTGGATGGTTCCACTTGTGATCGGGGGCTTTTGAAAAAGCAGTTTTATTTCTCCAGACAAAGCAGCCGATGAGGACGTAGATGTTCCACTTATCCAGTTCATAAGTTTATTTAGGTTTCCTTGATATGACCAAATGAAGCACCCTCAAAACCCCAATGACCGTCGCAAATCCAGCATTCTAAAAAGAGGCTGGCGGAAAATTGACTTTTGTGAAAGAACTGACTCAAATGGTGAGAATTACTTAAGAGATTTCACGCAGAGATGGAACTGGCGATCGCTCAAAAGATGCACAGGTTCTGACCATTTGATCAATAGAACTACTTCCTCAACAAATCAATCACCCTCCCAAAGAATACGGAGTTTTTTCCTAACAATGATCGATCCTTACACTGAGAGTTCTGGCAGTCCGGAGTATTTAACACAAAAATTTAAACTTCACAAACTCTTCACAACGCACGATTAATACCTCTCTCGTAAGAGAGAAGACTTCTGTTCTAAAAGTCTCCTTAATTTTACCGAAGTTCGTAAAGTAACACCGTGAAGAGACGGTAAAGAAAGGGCTAATACGGAATCGAAAGCTCGATCGCTAAAGGAGCAAAGATTTAATCGCCCGTAATTCTGGCTAGCGGTTTGAACTGTGCCGACCAAAACGAAATCCACCCTGGCTGATTAGGAGGGCGGCTCTGCCTGCGAAGGTCGGTTTGTTTTCATAGCGGTGAATTGATGCGCCGGGGCTATTTAATCCTGAGTGTTACCCTACAGAAATTTTTGATTAATTAAAAGTAAAACCAGCGTTTTATAAATAAGATATTTTGATTCTTATCAGCATTTTAATATTACTTAAGCAACCATTCCAAAAAGCACTTGTTTGAGACTACTGTTTGTATTCGCGACCATCAGGCATTCTGGCACCTTTGAGTTGAGCGGAGGTTAAGTTTGCGCCCGTCATTTTTGCTCGAATAAAATTTGCTTTTTGGAGATTTGCTCTACTTAAATTTGCTCCTCTCAGATCTGCGCCTTCCAGAATTGCCCCCTGTAAATTTGCGCCCGACAGATCAGCATTCCTGAGATCTGCTCCATACAGATTGGCTTGAGATAGGTTTGCGCTCTGTAGGTTGGCATCTTTTAACTCAACCAGGGCGAGGTTCGATCGCTCCAAATTAACCTTCTCCAGCGTGGCAAAATTGAGTTTCGCACCCTGCAACGCTGCCGAATTGAGGTTTGCGCCCCGCAGATTTACACCGTCTAAAACAAAGCTGTACAAACTGACTCCAGGCAGGTCACATCCCTCGCACTGTCCAGTGTTGAGCAACTTTTGGAGTTGAGGTGAATCTGCTGCCACAGCCGTCGTGAGCGAGAACCCGAACGATAGAAAAATCAGGAGCGGCGACAATTTCATGGCGATCGACAATGGTAGGGTTAAATCGGTTAAAGAGTCGTGACGGGCCGCAACTCGCCTGGATCTTCTACCCTAAAGGATATGCCAAGGAGCAACCCAATGGAGCAATATTACAAACCAGAGCATCTTCCTCATTTTGGTCAGATCGGGGAAGGTAGCCCAGAACTTGCAGAAAAGTTTTTCGCGTATTATGAAGCGGTGTTTGCAGAAAGTGCTTTGTCAAAGCGGGAAAAAGCCTTAATTGCTTTAGCCGTTGCCCATACCGTTCAGTGTCCCTATTGCATTGATGCTTATTCTAAAGAATGCCTTCAGCAAGGATCTGATCTAGAACAAATGACAGAAGCTGTCCATGTGGCAACGGCGATTCGGGGCGGTTCTTCGCTCATTCATGGGCTGCAAATGCTTGATCATGTCAATCAGGTGGCGATGTGATCGGCGTGTTGAATTAACAGATTTGGATCATGAATTGTAGACACTTTAAAAGCTGAGGTCATGGAACTTTCTGAAACGCAGTCTAAAACAAATCTTTTGAGCCATTTTGAAGCGGAATCTGAGACGAGTTCAAAAAGAACCAAGGCAACGTCATTGCATAAGAGACATGCGCCACTGGCATCGACTCAATATCAACACAGCGTATTGGCTGACGTTGATCTATCCCACACCCTACATGAAGGCAACTTTGCTAAAACACTAGGACAACATCCTTTAACGCCTGCCAAATTAGAGATTTTTCAGATCAATATCGGCAAGTTGTGTAATATGACCTGTCGTCATTGTCATGTGGATGCGGGCCCCGATCGTACTCAAGAAAACATGAATCGTGAAACGATCGACCTTTGTCTTCGGGCCCTTGATCTGACTGAGGCTCGTACGGTTGATATCACGGGAGGCGCACCCGAACTCAATCCGCACTTTCGCTATCTCGTCGATCAATGTGTCGCACGCGGAAAACAGGTGATCGATCGCTGCAATCTGACTGTGTTGCTGTTACCTCGAATGGAGGATTTGCCTCAGTGGTTGGGAGATCGCGGGGTCGAAATTGTCTGTTCTCTGCCGCATTATCGTCAGCGCAATACCGATGCTCAACGCGGAGACGGTACGTTTGAGAAGTCGATCGCCGCTCTCCATCTTCTCAATGCAGCCGGATATGGACAAGGCGACCCCAAACGCAGACTGACGCTGATGAGCAACCCGGTAGGCGCTTTTTTGGCCAGTAGTCAGACCAAGCTAGAGCAAGAATGGAAGACAGGTTTGCGGAAGAATTATGGCATTGAGTTCGATCGCTTGATTACGCTAAACAATATGCCGATTTCTCGCTATCTAGAATGGCTGGAGCAATCGGGCAACTTGCAGACTTATCTAGAACTGCTGGTGAATTCCTTTAATGCCGCGACGGTGAATGGGTTGATGTGTCGCAATACGATTTCAGTGTCCTGGGATGGGCGGCTTTATGACTGCGATTTTAACCAAATGCTGGATCTGGAGTGTCGATCGAGCGATCGTCCCCCCCACATTCGGGACTTTAATCCCGTCGAACTTGCACAGCGTCAAATTGTAACGGGTCGTCATTGTTTTGGCTGTACGGCTGGGGCGGGAAGTTCTTGTGGCGGGGCATTGAGTTAAGGTGAGTTCAATGATGCGAGTTTATGTTGTGAATTCAATGTTGTGAGTTTAATGTTGTGAATTCAATTTGGTTTGGTGTTTAGAGCTTCTGCCTCCCAACTCCCCATTCTGGGAGACTTTGAGTTAATTACAGTTTCAAAGCGTCTTAACCTTCATGACTACACTTACGGATACACTCAAACGTCGTCGTCAACAGCTTGCTCAACTGATGGATCGCCCGATCGTTCTCTGGTCGGGCAGTCACAGTTCTCGTAATTTTCCGGCTAATACGTTTCCGTTTCGGGCGAGTAGTCACTTTCTCTACTTTGCGGGGTTGCCGTTGGAGAATGCGGCGATTCGGTTGGAGGCTGGAAAACTGACGCTGTTTGTGGATGAAGCGAGTCCAGCGAGTGCGCTGTGGCATGGAGCTTCCCCAACACGAGAAGAACTGGCCGCAACGATCGCCGCCGATGCTGCCTATCCCCTTTCAGCGTTAGAAAACCATGTTAAAGAGGCTGCCACAATCGCCGTTCAAGATCCGTTGACTCGACAGGAACAATCTCGCTGGTTAGATCGAGCGATCGCTTCGCCTAAGTCATCTCAAGGAGTAGATCTCGAATTAGCTCAAGCGATCGTTCGTCTCCGCCTCACTCACGACGATGCTGCGCTCGTAGAAATGCGGAAAGCGGCTGCTGTCACCGTAGAAGCTCATCAAGCAGGAATGGCAGCAACCTCTGATGCCAAACTTGAGGCAGACATTCGTGGTGCAATGGAACGGGTGATCATCGCTCACAATATGACTTGTGCTTATAGCAGTATTGTCACCGTGCATGGAGAAGTGTTGCACAACGATCGCTATCATCATCCGGTGCGATCGGGCGATTTACTATTAGCGGATGTGGGTGCAGAAACTTCGACAGGCTGGGCATCGGATGTGACGCGAACGTGGCCCGTTTCTGGCAAATTTTCAGCGACTCAGCGCGATTTGTATGACGTTGTTCTGGCTGCTCACGACGCTTGTATTGCCAAAATTCGTCCAGATGTGGAGTATCGAGACATTCACTTACTCGCCTGTGAGACGATGGCTCAGGGACTCGTCGATCTCGGCATTCTCAAAGGGCAACCTGCGGATCTGGTCGAGCTGGATGCTCATGCGCTGTTCTTTCCTCACGGAGTCGGGCACCTGTTGGGCTTGGATGTCCACGATATGGAAGATCTGGGCGATTTGGCGGGATATGAAGTGGGGAGAACTCGTAGCCAGCGATTTGGACTGGGATATTTGCGGCTCGATCGTCCTCTAAAAGCTGGAATGGTGGTGACGATCGAACCTGGTTTTTACCAAGTTCCGGCAATCTTGCAAGACTCAACCCATCGCGAGACTTATCAGCATGTGGTGAACTGGGAGCGTTTGGCAGAGTTTAGCGACGTGCGCGGCATTCGCATTGAAGACGATGTATTGGTCACAGAAACCGGATCTGAAGTGTTGACTGCTGACTTGGCGAGTGAAGGGGAAGCGATCGAGCGGCTAAAATGAGCGGCAGCAGATTGACCATAGCAATCAACGAAAAGACTCTCAACTGTCCGCTCCAACCGGGTTGTTCTGCCGCGTTTATACAGCAACTACCAAACACTTCAAGCCGTCACTGTTCATTTTTGACTACGATTCAAATGAAACTAAAAGCTTACGAAGCAACTGAGTGAGGGCTTCACGTTCTGACACCTTTAAAGCACCAAGAATGCGATGTTCATTGACAACGTGAGCTTCAACTGCTTTTTCAATGATACTAAAACCTTTATCAGTTAACTTAATTTGCGTTCCCCGACGATCGCTCGGATCGGGAATCCGTTGAACGAGATCAGATTGCTCTAAGCGATCAATGCGATGGGTCATAGTGCCCGATGACACCATTAAGGTATTGAACAACTCAGTGGGTGAAAGTTGGTACGGGTGCCCAGAACGGCGAAGAGTGGCTAGTACATCGAATTCTCCAACGGTTAAGCCAAATTCTGACAAGGTTTCTTGGATAGCTTGCTCTAAATGTTTGGCTAATCGTGTGAGCCGTCCAATAATGCCCATTGGTGAAACATCTACGTCAGGGCGTTCCCGTCGCCACTGCGCCAAAATCTTATCGACTGGATCAGAATCCATTGTGCAACTCACCTCTCTAAATTTCTTGACACTAAGTATCTTGACATCAAAATAACCGCTATAATCTCGATATCAAGTATCTTAACTTCAAGATAATGGAGGAGTTTCAGATGAATGAACGGACGATCTACTTTCTAGCTGCGCTAGCTGGCGGTGCTTTTATTCCTGTGCAAATTGCCCTAAACACATTGCTGCGGCGATATGTCGGTGAGCCAATGCAAGTGACCTTTGTCTCGTATCTAGCGGGGACATTGACCGCATTCTTCATTTGTTTCATAGCACGGTATCCCCTTCCCACTTCAGCGGCTCTTACTCAAAGCTCCTGGTGGATGTGGACGGGCGGCTGTTTAGGCACGATGTATGTCTGGGCAACCATTGTCGCGACTTTGAGAGTCGGAGCCACTCTGACGCTGGCGCTCACGTTTGCAGGGCAAATGATGGCTTCACTGTTCCTAGATTACTACGGAGCGATTGGATTAACAAAGTATCCCGCAAGCCCAACTCGAATTGCAGGCGTTGTTATCGTGATGCTGGGCGTATCACTAGTGGCTTACGCAAAGCGGTAAGTCGCGCCTTGAAACTCCCGATCACACCCAGAAGTCTTAGCTATGGAACCTAGAGACAGATCTTAAACAACCGCCACCACCCGAAACCGAAGCGGCAGAACAACTAAAATGAGCGGCGGCGAGTAGACTAGAACGAAGCGAGAAAGTTTCCCTACCGTCCGCTCCACTGTGTTGTTAGACCGTTTCTCGACACGACTAGCCTTCAAGCAACCACTTCTCGTAATCGCAGCGCATTAACTTTTGATTAACGCTATCTACAACTCCTCCAACTCTCAATGTCTCAGCCGCGCCAACTCGATACACATCATTGAGAACAGTGTGATATTCTCTGCTTGTAAACTCAGCAATCACTTGAGCTAAACTCCGATCAGACATTTGCTCATAGAGAATCGACAACAGAGGAAGATATTCTTGATCTTCAATACCCTGGGGAAAAGCACATTGCAGCAACTGATAGGTACTGACGAGATGGACTGGAATTGTTTTCTGCATGATTCAGCTACCTGTCAATGGATAGGAGGAATGAAGGTAGACGTTGAAATTAACGCCCTGGGCACTGGCGGCTCGAACTGCTTTTGCATCAGCGGTCATGGTGACAATTCCCATTTGATCCCCTGTTCCTAAAATAATTATATCGTTTGGGTCTAAACTCCGCGTCGGCTTCAGGGCTTGAGCAGCAATCGAGGGATTGTCGGGCATGATCGTAACTCGATCAAGGAATCGGTTTGCTCTGTCCTGCTCTAAAGCACTTGCTGAATACTGGATGATGTTAACAAACTCATCAAAAGCTGTTTGCGCCATGACCAGTTGTTGAGTTTGAACAAATGTCCGCAGTTGATAACGAACGGTGGAGCCTTCCGCTACAAATGCAATCGCAGTGTTAGTGTCGAGATTAATCACGCTTTGAATGGAACAAAAATCTTGCTAGTCGGGCATCTTGCACGAATGGGTGATTGACCTCGATAATGCGCTTCTGAATTGCGTTACTTTTTCTAACCATCTTCAAATCCTCCAGTACACAATTTTACAAGCGCGTACAGTAAAACACAGCCCCAAAAAAGCCATGAAAGATTAAATCCAGACGAGCGAGGTTGATCAACAGTATTGACAGGGACAAGGCTTTGAACGTAGCAAACAGGCTCTCTACCTCCTGTTCGTTCAGTTCGTTCATAAGCAGATCTGCCACGACAAGAATAACCCCTTACATCCATGTCATAAGGACAGTCATAGTATCCAACTTCAGGCTATCTTGCTGGACTAGTAACCGGAGCAAAACTGACTTTAGATTTCTGCTGACAACCAACCAGCCCCAGAAGAACTAACGACTCTTCAAAATTTAAGGGCGCTCCTTCATTGGATAGAAGAAACGCCCATTTTGGATCAATCATTTAATTTGCGTTCAGAAGCTGAACGATCGCCCTTTCTCAACTCGATCTAGCTCAAACCGACGTTGCTGCGATCGTAGCCACTTCCAGGAGTTGGGTAGTCTTCGCCTTTGGTGTGGTTGGAGAGGTTTGCGACTTCTGCGGGAATGCCCAACTCGGCAGCCGTCCGGCTCAACATGGACTGTTGACGATTTTTGATCATTTGGTGATGACGCACCATCAATGCACGGGATTTATCTTGGACTGACATGGTGAATTCCTCCAGTTCTTTAGCTTTTCTGTACCTGAGACTAATATACCAGAGAAATTCTGTATTGAAAGCTACAAAATGTGAATAAATCATAGAAGTTTGACAAACATTTGATTGATTTTGAGCAATGTTTTGCGGAGCGATGCCCAAAACGATAAGCTCAAAACACTTAAGAAAGGGTTAAGAGAAGATGTCTACTGGCGAAAATTGGTTAGAAATCGGCTCACACGTCTGGTTTTATCGGGAAGTTGAGCCGACTGGACAGAGTAACCGACTGCCCGTTCTCTTGCTGCATGGGTTGGTGTCTCAAAGCTACAGTTGGCGAGAAGTCATGCCCGCTTTGGCAAGTCAGGGATTTCGGTCGATCGCCCCCGATTGGCTAGGCTGTGGATTTTCGGGAAAGCCTGATCGCCGCGATTTTGCCTACACACCGGATGCGTTTCTGACTGCGCTTGCTGATTTTGTTAAAGAAATGGAGTTAGAAAAATTCTCGATCGTCGCTCAGGGCTACCTCGGTTCGGTCGGCATTCAATATGCGCTGCGGCACCCTCAACAGGTCGATCGCCTCGCCATTTTCAACGCCCCGGTTTCTCAAACTGCCAAACTGCCCTGGAAGCTAAGGCAAATGGGCATTCCGCTCGTAGGTGACATGCTGACTCAAGATCCGCTGCTGGTCGATCGCACGCTAGAAGGCGGTGGGGGCTATCTGATTGAAGACAATGACTTGGACATTTATCGTCGTCCCTGGCTCAAAAGTTCTGATGCGGGGCGATCGCTGTTGACCACGATTCAAAAGCTCCAACTTAAGGAGACGACGCTAGAAATTGAAACGGGATTGAGCCAATGGACACAGCCATTACTATTAGCCTGGGGCGATCGTGATCCGTGGTTGCCAAAGAGTGTGGCGGAAGCGATTACCCAGTCCACCAAAAACGCAGAATTTGTCGAACTCGAAGAAGTCGGACACTATCCGCAAGAGGACTGGCCCGAAAAAGTCAGCGAAGTGCTTCAAACCTTTTTGAGAAGGCAAGCTTGACCCTGGGGAAACAATTTCATTCGCAAATTAGACTGGAGGTTGGTAAGCGATCGGGAGAAGCAAATGCGGCGATTGACTTTATTTGGAACGGCGATCGGATTACTGCTCAACGGGTTCGCTCTGCCCAGTCAAGCGGCTCCAGACTCAACCTGTCCGACTCCTGCGCTTTCTCGTGTCACTCGTCATCGGGTCAAATCGGGCGAAACGCTGGAAAGTATTGCGCGTCGATACAATCTGATTCCCGCGACGCTGATGGGCATGAATGCAGTGTTGAGAGAAGGCAAGGCTCCGATCGGGGCTGAAATTCTCGTTCCTCCCTACAATGGAATTCGCGCCGAAGTGCCTGCGGGTCAAACGTTACGAAATCTTGCAGCTAAATATAAAGTGCGTCCCGATCTGTTGTTTGAGGTCAATGGCTGTCAGACTGCGCCCAAAGTGGTGTTTATTCCCGGTGTCAACTGGTCGCCTGTCTCAGAAAGTCGATTGCCTGTCGCCAAGGCTAATCCCAATGTTTTGACCCGCTATCCGCTTTCTGCCAATTCTCCGGTGCTGCTGGGCTATGGGTGGTATCTCCCCGCTGGGCAGGACAAACCTGTGTTTCATAGTGGCATTGATTTGTCGGCGGCGATCGGTTCCCCGGTGCGAGCGGTCGGAGACGGAACGATCGCCTTTGCAGCCCAACAAGGAGCTTACGGAAATCTGGTTGTTATTAACCATCAGCAAGGCTATCAGACTCGTTATGCCCAGTTGGGCGGTATCAAGGTCAAAGTGGGACAAACCGTGAAAAGTGGACAAACGATCGGCACCGTCGGCAGCACGGGCATTCCCAGTTCTAACGGCCCTCACCTGCATTTTGAAGTGCGATCGAACTCCAATTTAGGCTGGGTTGCAGAAGATCCCAATCCCTTTTTGCGTCAGAAACCTTAATTGGACATCAGTTCGATCAAGTTCTTTTCGCTTCTCAAATCTTCGCCCCTTAAATTCTCCATTCTGAGAGACTTTGAACTTCATCAACTACACGTCACGATTTGTCTTTTCTCAGTCGATCGAGTTCTTTTTCTAAGTGCGATCGCATCTGTTCAGCCTGGTGGTATGTGGTCGATCGAATGGATTCATCAGGTTTGAGAGAACGACTCCAGGGACGCTCGATCGGCTGTAGGAAATAGCGCAAACGAGTTCTCATTGCCCAAACACCCATCGAGGGAAACAGCACAAACACCAGCAGCAGCGGCGAAACGGGCAACAACGGCATTTTGAGCCAGCGAGCCAGCCTTCTACTATTCAACGTCCACGGATGCAAATATTCGCTACCCAGACAAGCTACCGGGAGAATCGGCACCTGAGCACCCATGCTGAGACGAATAAAACTGGGATCAAACCTGGCTAACTGATAGCGATCGCGCCAACCCTTCGCCAATCCTCGCCAACTTTCGGGAGCGTATAACAAAACGGTGGAGCGATCGCAGGTCTGAACGGCGGTTTCAAAACGCTGCTTTTCTGCTCGAATTCCTCCTAACACCTGTGCCCAACCCGGCGGCAACCACCACACCAGCCAGGGATGGTCAAAGAAAATCGGATGCGCCACTGGCTCGACAAACCAGCCTTTTTTTTGATTGAGCAACACGCCCAGACACAAAAAATCCCACGGAAAGCACATGCCTGCATGATTGAGAGCAACAATAACGGGGGCGGAGTCGGGTAGATTCTCAACTTGATGCAGCTCGGCTCGAAAATAACGCTGCGCGATCGGGGTCAAAATTTCCCGCTGAAAGATCTGCTGATAATGAGGATCAGGATCGCTAATAAAAGAGCGAGGCGATCGGCATCCCAACCGCAGCCATCGGATCAGCAACGCCACATAAAACCCGCCCGGAATCAAAAACAGCCCATACTCCAGCCAATTCCAGCCGTCGGGGTCAGGGTGGTAGTGCTGCCAGTGACGGTTAAATAAAATCAGCCAACCGGGAGGATACCAGAGGCAAACCCAATCAAACCAGCCAAACGAATACGCGCTATCTGACTTCTTCACGTTCTAACTCAGTCACTCATAACCTACGGTATCTAATGACATAGCTTGCGATCGGACAAATCCGATACCCCCCTAAGGTATTTTTTGAGAGCGACGATCTCTTCGAGTTACCCGCAAGGGGTCGCTTCAAGTTGCCTGCAAGGGGTCGCAGCGATCAACTTCCAATTCCTATCAGTTTTTTCTGAACTAAAAGAATTCAAGGTATTCACTCTCATCTATTGATCACTAAAGAATTTCAATCAAAAGACGCGGAAAGATCGAGAAGTAGTCAGATGGATCAGTAAGATTTCTAGACACTGAAAAAGCTGCTTCTAACGTTCTAGTGCTAACTTGATCTGCAACCTATTAAAGGTATCAAGTTTCATCTATAAATAACTCTGACTGCTCTCTAGAAGTGTTGAGAATCATTAAGAAAAAGCCTATTTAGAGCAATCACATCCCTTGGTAAATCTCCCATTTATAGAGATAACCAGAACTGCTTAAATGCAATGATAGGTATTTACTTATGGATTCAATTTAAGATTTCTTTTGTAATTTGGCTCTTCACACTGGACTTTAGGGGACTTGAGACAGTAATGTTATTTCAAGCGTGTTAGCTAAGTTACTCAAACCAAATAACGGACTTAATAACTACTAACAGCCACCCAAAGATCGATCAGCTTTCAAAGCGATTGATTGTAATTAGGAACGATTTTTTTAATTAAATAAGTTAGCAGATTCTTGATGAAAACTCACGTTCATTCTTGAAGCTGTTGCTTGCGATTTCGGCACCCCTTGAAGCGCAAATCAATGGGGATTCGGTTTTCATATCCAAGGCTAAGGAGAGCGTTATGACTCGGTTTGAATCGGTTTCTAGGCGGCGGTTTCTATTAACAGCTGGCGCAACAGCAGCCTCTTCTGTTTTACTAAAAGGCTGTCTGGGCAATCCTCCTGACTCACTTACTAATAGTGGTCAGACTTCTCCGGCTGCAACTCCTGTGGTCAACGTCAAGCCGGGAGAAGAACCAGAAGTCAAAACGGTGAAATTGGGATACATTCCGATCGTCGAGGCGGCTCCTTTAATCATTGCTCAAGAGAAGGGATTTTTCGCTAAATATGGCATGAGCGAAGTCAAGGTTGACAAGCAAGCCAACTGGGGTGCAGCGCGAGATAATGTCAAAATTGGCTCTGGTGGCGGCGGCATTGATGGTGGACAGTGGCAGATGCCCATGCCGTACTTGATCACCGAGGGGCTGATTACTGACAACACCAAAATTGATATGTATGTGTTGTGTCAGTTAAACACTCAAGGGAATGGAATTGCGATCGCTAACAAACACGCAGGTAAGAACATTGGGTTAAAGCTAGACAACCAGGTTGCGCTCTTTAGTCAACTCAAGTCAGCAGGTTCGCGATTCAAAGCAGCCTACACGTTTCCGAGAGCCAATCAGGAGTTTTGGATTCGCTACTGGTTAGCGGCAGGTGGCATCAATCCGGAGACAGACGTAGAGTTGCTCACCGTCCCCGCATCGCAAACCGTCGCAGACATGAAACGAGGGGCAATGGATGCCTTCAGCACAGGCGACCCCTGGCCCTACCGCATTGTTGCAGACAACAATGGATTCATCGCGGCATTGACTGCGGAAATGTGGAAAGCACACCCCGAAGAATATTTTGCAATCCGAAAAGACTGGGCAGACAAGCATCCCAAAGCCACCAAAGCGATTCTGAAAGGAATCATGGAAGCGCAACAGTGGTGTGATAACTTTGACAACCGTAAGGAACTGTCACAGATCCTAGCTCGGCGAGAATATTTTAATGTGCCAGAGACCGTCTTGCTAGAGCCGCTGATGGGTAAATACAACCTGGGCGAACGCACGATCGACGACAAATCGATGGCAGTTCTCTACTGGAAAGACAGCAAGGGCAGCGTTTCTTATCCTTACAAGAGTCATGATTTGTGGTTCTTAACGGAGAGTGTCCGCTGGGGCTTTTTACCCAAAGAGACATTGACGACTGCGAAGGCATTGATCGATCGCGTCAACCGCGAAGACATCTGGAAGGAAGCGGCCAAAGAAGCTGGAATTGCCGCCGCCGACATTCCCACCAGTACTTCTCGCGGCGTAGAAGAATTCTTTGACGGCATCAAGTTTGACCCAGAGAACCCTCAAGCTTATTTGGACAGTTTAAAGATCAAAAAGATCGTCTAGCTGAGACTGAAGACCGAAGACTGAAGACCGAAGACTGAAGACTAAAATCCCTCCTTGTCCAAGGTCTAAAGTCCAAGGTCTTTCATCCCTTTCGCAAAGCGTGCCGCCAGCGGCAACCCCTCATTCCTCATCCCTCTTATCCAGGAGTTAATTCCATGACCGTCGCTCAACCCAACACCGTCGCACCTGTTAAGAAGTCACGCGCCGCTAATGCAAAACTCAAAGAACGGATCGAAGATTTTGTTTATCCACTGATTGCGATCGCTGTCTTACTCATCCTTTGGCAACTGTTTTCTTCTCTGCCGGGGGCCACACTTCCCAGTCCGGTGCGAGTTGTGCAAGAAACCTGGGTGCTAATCTTCTGGCCGTTTTACGACAGAGGCGGCACCGATAAAGGACTGGCACTACAGGTATTTGAGAGTTTGAAGCGGGTTGCAGTGGGCTATACACTCGCGGCGATCGTGGGTATTGGCGTTGGCATTCTCGTTGGTTTGAATAAGGGAATGTCGAAAGCACTCGATCCGATCTTTCAGATTTTGAGAACCGTTCCTCCGTTGGCGTGGGTTCCCATTGCATTAGCAGCATTACAACAAAACCAACCTGCTGCCTTGTTTGTCATTTTCATTACCTCAATCTGGCCGATTTTGATTAACACTGCTGTTGGCGTTCGTCAGATTCCCAGCGATTACAACAACGTGGCCAAAGTGTTGAACTTGCCCAAGTCAGAGTACTTCTTTAAGATTCTCTTTCCGGCTGCACTGCCTTACATTTTCACCGGGTTGCGGATCTCGATCGGGCTTGCCTGGTTAGCTATCATCGCTGCTGAAATCGTGATGTCTGGCATCGTCGGCATCGGCTTCTTTATCTGGAACGCTTACCAAAACAGCCAGGTCAGCGAAATCATTTTGGCACTGGTCTACATCGGTTTGGTGGGCTGGGCACTCGACAAGATCATGGCGTACATTCAAGACCTGATTTTGCCCCCAAGCCAGAAGCAGTAGGGATGAGGGATGAGGGATGAGGGATGAAGTAAGAGAAGGAATGCGTTGGCGTTGGTAATTTTTGTTCACCACCTTATCGCTTTCTCGCTCTTTACTCCTAGCCTTTACCCCTCAGTTTTTATCCCTCATCCCTCACTTTTCATCCCTCATCCCTCATTCCTTCTTAAATTCCCTCATCCCTCATCCCTCATCCCCACTCTTCATCCCTGCTAGTCATGTCTAAATTTGTTGCTGTCGAAAACGTTGAAAAGACTTTTCCCCTTGCCAATGGTGGCAGCTATGTTGCGCTCAAGGGGATTGACCTGGAGATTCGCAAAGGTGAATTTATCTCGCTGATTGGTCACTCTGGCTGTGGTAAATCTACGCTGCTGAATATGGTCGCGGGGCTGGATTTGCCGACCGATGGCGTGGTGATGCTTGAAGGCGAAGAGATTCTCAAGCCGGGGCCCGACAAAATGGTTGTGTTCCAAAACTATTCGCTGCTGCCTTGGATGAGCGTTCGGCAAAATATTGAACTGGCTGTCAATAACGTGTTGGCTCATCTGTCAGTCGAAGAACGCAAAGAAATTGTTGAACAAAACATTCAAATGGTCGGACTGGGACACGCCGCCGAGAAGCCACCCGACCAGCTTTCTGGAGGGATGAAACAGCGCGTCGCGATCGCTCGTGCCTTTGCAACCAAACCGAAACTGATGCTGCTCGACGAACCGTTTGGTGCATTAGACGCATTGACTCGCGGCAACCTCCAAGAAAAGCTAATGGAGATTTGCGAAGAAAACCATGTGACGACGGTGATGGTCACGCACGATGTGGATGAGGCGATTTTGCTCAGCGATCGCATTGTCATGCTCACCAACGGCCCCGAATCCAAAATTGGTCAAATTCTCGAAGTAGACATTCCTCGCCCTCGCAAGCGCATGGAAGTCATCACCCACCCCAACTACTACAGCTACCGCAGCGAACTGATCTACTTTCTCAATCAGCAAAAGCAAATCAAAAAACTGCGTGCTAGAAAGACCACCGCTGTCGCTCGTCACGGGTTAGAAAAAGTCAATCTAGAAATCGGGTTTGTGCCTTTGACGGCTTGCGCTCCGCTGGCGATCGCTAAAGAAAAAGGCTTCTTTGCTCATCATGGGTTAGATGAAGTCAATCTGGTGCGCGAATCAAGCTGGCGCGGCATTCAGGATGGAATTGCAGGTGGCTACATCGACGCGGCTCAAATGCCTTCAGGAATGCCTGTCTGGTTGACGACTGGGGGAATGGATGGCAAACCGATTCCGATCGTCAGCGCTCTCACCCTCACCCGCAACGGGAACGCGATCACACTCGACAAACGCTTTCAAGAACAGAACGTTTATACGCTGAGTGACCTGAAGCGAATGCTACTAGAAAGCACCGATACCCGTCACATGTTTGGGGTGGTGCATCCTGCGTCAATGCATAATTTATTACTGCGTTACTGGTTGGCGGCCGGGGGAATTGATCCCGATAAAGACGTTTCGATTACCACGCTGCCTCCCGCCCAAATGGTGGCTAACCTGCAATCAGACAGCATTGACGGCTACTGTGTCGGTGAACCCTGGAACATTCGGGCGGCGGTCGAAGAGATTGGCTACACGATCGCCACCGACCTCGAAATCTGGAACGGTCACCCTGGTAAGGTTCTCGGTGTTCGTGAAGATTGGGCCAATGCCTATCCCAACACGCACGTTGCCCTGGTCAAAGCTCTGCTCGAAGCTTGTCGCTACTGCACAGATGCCAACAATCACGAAGAGATTCGTCAAATCCTATCGCGCAGTGAATATCTGGCCTGCGAAGTGGATTACATTCAGCTAGGCGATCCAAATTCAGCCGTGTGTGACCTGCATCCTTCTCCCAAAGAGTACGCGCACCACCAATTTTATGGGCAAGGAGTCAACCGTCCCAGTCGTACCGAGCATCTCTGGCTCATGACTCAATTAGCGCGCTGGGGTGACATTCCTTTCCCACGCAACTGGGTTGAAATTTTGGAGCGCGTTTGCAAAGTGAATGTGTTTAGCGTAGCGGCACGAGAATTGGGCCTCTCTGATCTGACCTACAGCCGAGGTGCGATTCATCTGTTTGATGGGGTGACCTTTAGCGCAGACGACCCGATCGCTTATCTTAACGACCTCAAGATTAAGCACGACATCTACATGGCAGAAATTGCCCTCGATGCCCCCTTGCCTCGCACCGCGTAAACCCCTAGGATGCTCCCAAGACACCCATGCAAACACTTAAGACGAGCGAAACGTTAATGACTACGACAACGCAAGTTCGAGACTCTGTGACACCCAAGACTCAGAAAGATTTTCTGGTCGTGGATAATGTCTCTAAAATCTATCCCACCCGCGACGGCGGCACCTACACTGTCTTAGAAAATGTCAATCTGACGGTTCAGCAAGGTGAATTTATCTGCGTGATTGGTCACTCAGGCTGCGGCAAAAGTACCTTACTGAATATGGTCAGTGGCTTTGCTCAACCCACCGATGGCGAAGTCAGACTGCAAGGCAAACCGATTACAAAACCGGGGCCCGATCGCATGGTCGTGTTTCAGGGATATGCGCTGTTGCCCTGGCTGTCGGTGTTTGAGAATGTCTATTTGGCCGTTCATTCGGTCTATCCCGACAAGTCCAAAGCTGAGAAGACGATGATTGTCAAAGATCACCTGGCGATGGTGGGTCTGACCGAAGCGGCGGAGAAAAAGCCTCCCCAAATTTCGGGTGGGATGAAACAACGGGTGGCGATCGCCCGCGCCCTTTCGATTCGCCCTGAAGTGTTGATTCTTGACGAACCGTTTGGCGCATTAGATGCGATTACCAAAGAAGAACTGCAAGAAGAACTGCTGAAGATTTGGAATGAACACCGCTGTACCGTTCTAATGATCACGCACGACATTGACGAAGCGCTGTTTCTCGCCGATCGACTGGTGATGATGACCAACGGGCCAGCCGCTGCAATTGGCGAAGTGTTAGAGATTCCGTTTAAGCGTCCTCGCGATCGGGCCCGCATTATGGAAACACCCGAATACTACAAAGTTCGCAACTATGCGCTTGACTTCCTCTATCATCGTTTTGCCCACGACGACACCGAATAAGGTGCCCTCAGTTTTCTACTCCCCCTAAACAACTGCACGATCCAGGTTTTGTGGCCGCGATCGTGTTTTCTTTTTGAGCTTAAGGAGGCTACATCAACGTGAATTCGATGGAGTTTCTTCGCTTCGTTATTGAGAGATTCGCCCCCTAAATCCCCCAGAATGGGGGATTTAGGGGGCTGAAGCCGATTCAAACGAAGCAAGTCCCTCTCATCGAACTCCTAAGAAAACGCAGATTTCTTTTGCCCTTCCTAAAGGTGTGCCTCTATTGGAGACTGACGTTATATCAAACTTTTATTTCGCTAATTCGGCTTGCTTTTGGGGCTGAGGATCTTCTGGCGGCAAGCCGAGAACGGTGCGATACATCTTGTCGTATTCAACAGCCGACTTGTCCCAGCTAAAGTCTGACTTCATGCCTCGTTGTTGAAGTTCATTCCACTGAGGTTTAAATCGAAATCCTTCCCAGGCTCGTACCAGACAGGTGTAGAGATCTAATGGCTCGTAGCGATCGAAGCAATACCCCGTCCCTGTGTGATTTTCGGGATCGTGGTGAAATACGGTATCGACTAAACCACCCGTTCGGCGCACGATCGGCACACAGCCATAGCGCAACGCCAACATCTGACTAATGCCACAAGGCTCAAATCTTGACGGCATCAAGAATCCATCTGACCCTGCATAAATGCGTCGTGCGAGTGCGTCGTTGTAGAGCAGATAAATGGCCATACGTCCGGGGTAGCGTCCGGCTAGTTGCCACATTTGCGTCTCGTAATAGCGATCGCCCGTCCCCAATAAAATAAATTGAGAATCGGTGTAAGACATAAAGCGATCGAGAATCTGCAATACCAGATCCAACCCCTTCTGCTCGACCAATCGCGTCACCATGCCTAACAGGAATGCTTTGGAATTAACTTCTAGCCCAACTTCTTCTTGTAGCGTGATTTTGTTGAGCGATCGTTTCTCTAACGTTTCCACACCAAAGGTCTGCGTCAGACTCTTATCTACTTCAGGATTATAAGCCTCAGTATCAATGCCATTGAGAACGCCAGACACCTTGCCGCTAATAAAAGACAGCAGTCCCTCTAGCGTTTCTCCATAGGCGGGAGTTTTGATCTGTTCGGCATAGGTGGGCGACACAGTATTAACCCAATTGGCAAACTGCACCGCTGCCGCCATTGTATTGTGACCCTGCATATACCACGGGCACCAAGTCATCTTTTCTAGCTTCCAGCGCCACGGCCCCTGATACGCCAAATTGTGAATTGTGAACACCGTCGAGATGTCGGGATCTTGGTGCATCCACACCGGAATCATGCCCGTATGCCAATCGTGACAATGGATAATTTGAGGCTTCCAATAGTTCCAGGCAAACTCGGCCGCACCGTTCGCAAAAAAGGTGAACCGCCAATCTTCATCATCTCCGCCATAGACGCGACGCGGATCAAATACGGGATGCCCCATTAAATAGAGCGGTACATCAGAACCCGGTAAAACCGTCTCATAAACTGAGAAGCTTTGAAACATGGCATTCCCTTGCCAGACGGGTTCTTTGGGAATCTTGATTTTGTCAGGCAGAAACCCATAGAGGGGCATGAAAATTCGGACATCGTGGCCCATTGCTCTCAAGACTTTGGGCAACGCACCGACCACATCTCCCATGCCGCCGACCTTGGCGATCGGAGCCACTTCCGCAGCAACAAACAAAATTCGCATGTTAACCCTTGGGGTTCCCCTTAGTTGGCAGTTTTTGAGCAGTCAGCGATTCGCTCTTTTGGCGGTTAGCAATTCGCTAAACTAGCACTGCCATCATACCGAGTTAGGGTACGCTCTAAACGGTTTGGGGCGATCGCATTTTTTGAATGAACTCAGCGTCCAGCCAAGCGTCTTTTTGCAGAGGAAGGGATGGCGATCTCTTTGAGTTCCCGCAAGGGGTCGCGCAGATTATTCGTCGTCTTCTTCACCGTCTGAGTCGCCGTCTTCCAGGAAGGTATAGTAGCCTTTGCGTCCGGGCACGTTTGACCAGTGATTGGCCATTTTTCCTTTAGAGAGTTCGGCAAGGACGATCGGTCGAGCCACTTTGAGCGCATCTTTGCTAATGGTTTTGCCATAGAGCGCGTAGAGAATGTCATTAACGCTAAACTCCTCACCCGCTTCGCTTTGCAAAATCATTTTGATCGCATCTCGAATGGTTTTTCCTTGATAAGCCCGCAAGACTGAAGTGCGAGGGCTAAAGGTGGAACTGGTCGCCGCTGTATCTTCGACCTTGGCGCGAGGAATCCGTCCGCGTCTACGGGGGGTCGCTTGACCGTTGCTATCACTGACGACTGCCGCAGGGGCTGCTGCCGAATCGCCCTTTTGTCCGTCTAGCCGTTTTAAGACTTCGATCGCCGCAGTGGTTTCTTGTAGCTCGGTATCGAGTTGTTGTCTGCGAGTTTCTAAATGTTCAATTAAGGTGGTCATTGATTGCGTAAAACTCATTGTTGGATCTGCTCCTAAAACTGTTGGGTTAACAACCACCCTGTTTCTTCCAATCTTTTCGTTTCTCAGTTCAAACGATCTAATAACCTTGAGCACTTAACAAATTATTGGGTCAAGCTTGATCTGAGTTTGATCTATTTAGATTAAAAACATGGAAGTCTAGGGATTGTGATTGTTTATTGTACATCTGTTATGACATATGGCTAACAGAATTAACTGACCTGTGAGGAATGGATCAAAACTAAATCCTCACTAAATCCTCTCTTTGATCCAGTTTGATGTTGAGTTGAACTCGATCGCTGCCGACAAAATACTAGAGGCAATCAGTTCTCATAGGATTTTGGGCTGGTTGTGGGAACGCTGGGATATAAACTTTTATCGCCAGGATGATGATGAAGCGTTCTGTTTGCCAATTTTTGTTGTCTGTTGGGTCGATCGCTGCGATTGCGGCTCCTCACAGCCCAGGGTTAGCTACCGCGTTACCCATGTTAATCTCAACAGGCGAAGGGGCGTTTAGCCTGACGGTGCCTGACACGAGTACAACAAAATCCGCCTATGGGGGACGATTGCGCCTGTACGATGTGCATGTGGCAAAAATGTTTGAGGTGACTCATTTTATGTGTGCCTCTGGTCAACTGTCTCCGGGCACTACCTGGTCATACACCGCAGGCAACGGTTCGATCGAGATGGGCACTTTTTCCATTAGCTGCAAACTTGCGAATGATATTGCGATCGCTTACGGGTTAGCTCGCAAAGAACCCACCTCGATTTACTTTTTCTACGAAGAGGCAGGCGGCGAAACGAAAACATCCAATATTCCAATTTTGGAAATCACGGGCGGCAAGATCGATCGCTGGATGAGCTTTACCCGCAACTTTAAGCCGACTCGCTAACAATTGAGCAACTTCAGTAGATTGCGATGACTATTTTTAGGGGGTCATTTCTCGTAACCTCCCTCTGACTCTTTTTAAAAAGGACGGGAACTCAAAGTCACGCTTAATCAGCAGGATTTGTAGAGATTTAGAGGGAGCGAGATTTGGCGATTGATCAAAAAATGTCGATTTGCGATCTACTGGGTTTGAGGGGTGCGTTGGTCGATCGCTTGCCTTGTCCAGCGATTTAATTTTAGAGAGGAAGCGTTTTGTCTTCTTACTACTGTGTGATGATTGAGACAGTTTTTTTAAAAGGTATTCTGGCAATCTTGACTTGACTAATCCTCTTCTGTAAATTCTTGTGTAATATCAATTCTTTGAATAAACGCGACAAAAGCGGCAAAGAGGGACGTTAGACCGAAGCCATGAATCATGTCTAAAGTCCAAGGTGCAAAGTTCACATCAATTCAGGGAGATGGCAAACAATGGCTGCGATGAACCTCAAGCTTCTTACCCAGATTCCGATCGCCAAGCAGTTAATCAGCACCATTCGACAGATTCGGCCGTCGATTCCTCAACTGGTTGGGCTTTCTTATTATCAAAAGGCTTCTTATTGGGCGCTCGATCGTAACCAATGCCCCTGTGATCTCGAATTAGTTGACTATTTGCAGCGATCGCAGATTCAAAACAAAACCATCTTTCACTTTGGCACGGGTGGTCACCACATTGTCGGGTTAGAAAATCAGAAGCTTGCTCAACCAAATGAGGTTATGGGCATTACGGCATCGGCCCCTGAGCATCGCGCTTACATCCAACTGGTGCTAAAAGATACAACCCTGGCGAAGCACTATAAAGTTTTGTTTGCAGATATTTATACGCTGACTCAAAACACGTTACCCACTTTTGATCTGGTATCGCTGTTTCACCTATGCGAATTTTATCTCCCTGAGAATGCTGCTTCAGTTCACCAGACTGACGAATCTCTAGTGCAGTTATTTTTAGACAAGCTTAATCCTGATGGCAGGCTGGTGTTCTACACTGGCTCATGGGCCTGGCAGCAAGCAGAACCGATCGTTCGCAAGTTTGAATCAGCCGGAAGAATCAAGCAAATTGATCAATACAAAACTCTGGTGATCTACACTGCCTGTTAGATCTCCGTAAGTTATGAATCGTTGAGATTGAAAGTCTGGAGGTTTTCAGAATTGGAGGGCGAGTTCAGACTATCGTTCAGCAACGCCGAATTTTGTCCTTTTCTCTGTAAAAGACCAAAACTCTACCAAAAAAACTCATCAGTACTAGTAAATCGCTTGAGAAAACCAGCAGGTAGCGCATGAGTTTGTGAATCGTAGACTGCGATCGCGGCTCTCTTTTTCTCCACCACAGATTGAATGGATAGCCGTTTGGCTCCGACAATTTCTTTGATCTGCAAATCGAGTAATAAGGGCGCTTTCCAAAAAATCCAGACGGGATATTCTCGAACTGTGGCTTGCAGTCCGACTTGTGTCATGGCCGCCTGCACTAATTGATAAGTGGCTTCGTGATCAGGATGACGATCGCGACGATGTGGAACGTAGACCTCTTTGGGTTGGTAATCACGCAGCAGTTGTACGATGTGATCGACCGTCTGTTGACGGTGCGGTTCTGACAACTGATCAAGCGTGCCGTCTGGTTTGTTTAGAAAATGCACATCTGACTTCTCGACTCCCAAAATTGTCAGGGCTGCGATCGCTTCTTGTTGCCGCAGTTTTATCCGCTGCTCACCAATCACACTCAAATCGGCCCCTCCCGACTGGCCATCGGTCAAAAACACCACGCTCACAGACCCTTTGTACTGTCGCTTGAGCGCAATCATCCCCCCACAGCCCAGCGTTTCATCGTCCTGATGGGGAGAAAACACCATTGCCGATCGCTCATCGATCACGATCGGGTGACTTGTCCAATTCACAATATTAGCCACCAAAAAATTTGAATGAAGCGCTTTGAGTTTGTCTCGCAACGCAAAAGGCTGAATGCTCATGGGGTGTCGTGTCGTTGGATTGGGAACTTTGGACTCTGGACTTTAGATCTTGGACTCTCGACACAGCAGTTCAAGTCTTTGATCTCCCGTCTAAAGTCTAAGGTCTCCGCGCAGTCTAAAAGCCTTTAACGCTTGAGAACTTTGCCACACTGAGAAAACGGGTCACGCTGACAGAGAACCTGTTCATACAGTTGAAGACAGTTAGCGGCGATCGCTGACGCTTCAAAGTGACTTTGTGCAAACTGTTTCGCTCGTTCTGACCACTGGTTTAGACGGGCTTCTGAGCGCAACGCATTTGACAACATGATCGCGCTCTGCTCAAGATCGGCAGGCAATACCAGTCCCAAATTGTGATGGTGAAAGAGTTCGGCGATATTTAATGTTTCAGCGATCGCGCAGGGCGTGCCAATACACATCGCTTCTGCGATCGAGATGCCAAACATTTCTTGACGAGACATTTGAATATAGAGCGCTGCTTTTTTGAGAACTTGAATCTTTTCTACCCCAAATACAGGAGGATGAAAATAGACGTTTGTGGGCAAGTCTGCTTTGAGGCGAGCGAGCCATGATTTTGTTTTGGGGTCTTCTGTGCCATAGAGGTGAACTTCAACCTGTGGTAACAGACGCGCTAACTCAATCAAGCGATCGATGCCCTTAACTAACACATCAAATCGCCCTAAATAAACCAGTCGAGTTGCTTGAGAATTCCTTTCCCAGGAAGCTTGACTTAATGTAGAGGTATCGATCGGATTGAGCAGCGAGTGAATTGTGCCCTGATAGCCTGGAATGAATGATCGAATCTCGGCTTCTTCTCGCACCGTGGCGGTTGTGATGGCAGCGGCTCCCCGAAACCTGGCTTTCTCAATTAGCCAATTGTAGAAGTACTTCTTAATCCAACTTCGCCCAAATCGTTGAGATAACACCCGCGCATGGGGAGTGATCACATAGGGAATGCCAATCTGCCGTAGCTGTCTAGCTAAACTGGCTTGTTTATGAATAAAAATAGAGTGAAAATGGACAATATCAGGAGTCTGTAGTTGAAACTCTTGGGAGAGAGCATCTGGCTCATAGTGCCAAAAGTTAGAAGGAAGATAACAAAGATGGAGTTTTGGATTATGGTCAGCGATCGTTTGCGCTGTGTGGTCGGGTTGCTGGTCTAGCACTAGAGTAACGTGATGTCCGAGAGATGCCTGCTCTCTTGCAAGACTCCAAACGGTGTTGTTGCATCCATCTACGGTTGTAATTGAGGGTGAAGCGCCAACGTGCCAAATTTGCATAATCTCAGTCTAGAAGGGTCAAGTTCTCCTAATTCTGCGTTCTCTAATTTTGTGCAGTTATCTTCAATTCTCCTGAGTCTTGAATAGCGAAACGACAGGAAGCTAGAGAAGTTTCTAGTAGAGCCACTTTGCTGATCTTTTGGTGATCTAAAGTCACTAGACAGATGCACAGAACATAAACTTTACAACATTTGTGCCCTCTTGTAGAGCAGTCTTACCTTAGTCTGCGATCGACAGAAAATAATGTACCCAATGGCGTATTTAAAGTATGCCTGGTGATGTACTCCAGTCGATTCTAATTCTAGTAGTTTGTCATTCCCGTTTAGAAGTTAACTGCTTTCAGGTAGTTGATGACTCGCACCCTATTTTTGGATCAAAGCAAACATCTCGCTTATGTTTTCTTTTGGCTTTTTTGCTCAAAAAGATCGGTATTATTGTGATTTCACTAAAATTAGTAACCTCAAGTTAGTTTATACCAGATTACTTTACAAAAAGTCTAGTAACGCAGGATACATTGCTCACTCAGCTCAAAACAGCCGCTAAGATTGTCGAAGTCCTAATGCTAAACGTTTAATCCTCAACGATCGAGACCAAACGATGTCAAACTCTACTGTCTCACCGTTAGATTCGGAGACTCCCTGCCTGATTATTTTTACGCGCTATCCAGAACCCGGAAAAGCAAAAACTCGTCTGATTCCAGCTTTGGGGCCCCAAGGAGCGGCCGCCTTACATCGACAGATGACCGAGCAAACCTTGACAGAAGTGAGACATTTGCAAACGTTGCGTCCTGTTGCGGTAGAAGTTCGATTTTCTGGGAGCGATCTCTTCGAGTCACCCGCAAGGGGTCGCGATCAAATGCAAGCCTGGTTAGGCAAAGATTTAAGCTATTCTTCTCAGCATTCAGGAGACTTGGGCGATCGTCTCTCTCAAGCATTCCAATCAGCATTCGATCGCAGCGCAAAATCTGTAATCGCCATTGGTACAGACTGTCCTGATTTAGATGCCTCCATTCTCGCGATCGCATTCGAGAAACTGCAAACTCACGATTTAGTTTTGGGTGCGGCAACCGATGGTGGATACTACTTAATTGGGTTGCGCCACTTTATGCCAGATCTATTTGTTGGGGTTGCCTGGAGTACTGCGATCGTCCTACAGCAAACGGTTGCGATCGCAGAGAAATTAGGATGTTCGATTGCTTACTTGCCTGTTCTCAGTGATGTCGATCGACCCGAAGATCTCAAGCCAGAACAAAGAGAAACCTGAAAAAATAGAGCAAACCATCGCCAAAAAAGCCTCGCAACCTTAACATCCCAAAAGCCCTGCGCCTTGATTCTCCATGCTCTGTGCAAAAATCTCAATCGTGGTTCCGGTTCTAAATGAGGCTGATCAAATCGCTCAAATACTGAAAATTCAACAGCAAGCGAGCGAGATAGAGTTAATCATCGTTGATGGAGGTAGCCGAGATCAGACTCTGGAATTAGCTCACTTGTCAGGGGCGCGAGTGCTGCGATCGACTCCTGGGCGGGCCCACCAGATGAATGTCGGAGCCAACGCCGCCACCGGAAGCATTTTGCTGTTTCTTCACGCCGACACCCGGCTGCCTGCTGGTTTTGACACGATGATTCGTCGGGCGCTTAGTCAACCTGCCACGATCGCGGGAGCCTTTTCGCTCAAAATCGACGCAGATCTCTGGAGTTTGCGTCTGGTGGAATGGGGCGTGAATGGGCGATCTCGCTGGCTACAAATGCCCTACGGCGATCAGGCTATCTTCTTACGCAGCAACACGTTCAAAACGCTAGGCGGATTTCCCAATTTGCCAATTATGGAGGATTTTGAGCTGATGCGACAACTCAGACGATACGGGACGATCGCCCTTCTCCCTGCCGCCGTAATCACTTCAGGACGACGCTGGCAAGCTCTGGGCGTTTTGCAAACCACTTTAATGAATCAATGGATAATTCTTGCTTACCTGGTAGGGGTTTCTCCCCAAACAATCGCCCATTGGTATCGGAGCGGACTGAGAAAAAAGTAGAGAACGCCATCAATTAACATTTAATTAACATTTGAAGTTTCAAAGTGACACTGGCATTTAAAGCGATATCGGTTAGATCTGCTACTAGATTCGCGGTCGATCTTTGAACCCTTCTCTAAGAGCATCGATCCAAAACATTGATATACAGTGAAGATGTTCTAATGAAGCGCGACAAAGACCAAAGACTAAAAACCTCTAAGGCTGCTCAGTCCAAAGTCCCTAGACACCACAATCCCCACTTGTCCTATGGCCGTTCGTAAAGACACCATTTTTGAGCAATATCTCGCCCCGATCGCTCGACTGTTTATCGATGAATCTGCCCTGAGACGATTCTATGAAAGCATCGATTGGCAGTCTGCCAGCGACCAATTTCGCGATCCCCAGCTTGCTTATCCCAGTTACTACAGCAGCCAACATTTTCACAGCATCGAAGGGGGCTATCTCAACATCAGCGCTGCCGTCTCCTATGATCCGATCACTCAGTACGCCCTGCCGCCTAATGAAACCTGGGTGCGCCAAAGTCTGATCGACAGCATTCAAACTCATCCGCGTCGCATTCTAGATCTCGGCTGTGGGACGGGTTCCACCACGCTGATGCTCAAACAGGCTTTTCCACAAGCCGACGTGATTGGGTTAGAGTTGTCTCCCTACATGCTCGTTGTCGCTGACTACAAAGCCAAACAAGCCGGACTTGAGATTTCCTGGCAACACGGTAAAGCCGAACAAACCCGGTTTCCAGACGGCTCTTTTGATCTGGTGACAGCTTCTCTCCTGTTTCATGAAACGCCACCGATCGTCGCGCAGTCCATTTTGCAGGAAGCCGATCGCTTGCTCACGCCTGGAGGCGAAGTGCTGATTCTGGATGGCAACCAAAAAACGCTGCGTCAAACTGAGTGGCTGACCCAAATCTTTGAGGAACCCTACATTCAATCCTACGCGGCTGGCAATTTGGATACCTGGATGGAGACCGCCGGATTTGGTGCGGTGCAGACTCAAGAATTTTGGTGGATTCATCAAGTGACTCGCGGCGTGAAGCCGTTACCAGGTGAGCGCTTTCAGCCCAAACCATTTACTCAAGAAATCCAAGACGGACAATGGGCAATCAGCTAATCAAAACGTTTTGCACTAGCTCATCCCTCATTTCCTGCCGCAACTGCTTCAACATCGAACTGGTGCCCTCTTGCATGGCTTGCTGGACGCGATCACAAATCAGTTGTGTAATGGGCGAATCGGGAAATACAAGACTGGTGGCTGATTCTTGATACTCGCTGTCGTTGAGCAAATTAATTTTTAGCTTGCCTCTGTTGTAGATCCAGACTTCTGGCACCTGGATTCCAGCATAGGCTTCTAGTGTGGTTTTTGAGGTGACATCGGCTTCAATGGCTAAGTCGGGCGGTGGGTACACGTCCAGATTCATCGACATCATGCACGATCGCACTCGTTTGGCATTTTCTCCGATATAAAAACAGGTGTCGGGTTCGAGTCCGGCTTGCTTTTTCTTGCGTCGAAAGGTCGTTGAGCCAAAATCTTCCCACTCTAAATTTCGAGCATCCAGCAGAAGGGTGACAATGCGACCAATGATGCGGTTGGGGCGTTCGTGAGCGGGTAAAGGTGCCACAATTTCTAGCACTCCGTTGCTGTAGGCGATGCGGGCACTTCGCTTTTCGCCCAGTTCTTCTAAAATGGCTTCAAATTTCTCCCAGGTAATGTCTGTAATGGTCAAGACGCTGCCGGGTTCAAGCACAATATTTTTGATGGGGACGGTGACTGGCGTTACGATTTGAGTGGTCATGGGTGAAACCTCGATCGCTCGACAAGCTAAAATTCGCAAGCTGGATGTCTATACAGGTAATCCTAACGCTTTGGCGATCAGGGGTAATAGAACTTTGGCGGCTTCGGCTAGTTTGGCGGTGTCGGAAAGCGTGGCGATCGTTCCTTTCAAAAAGATCATTGCTTTCTCGCCCAAGTTCTTTTTCTCTAACTGTTCTGGGTTTTGTCCGACTTCTGCCAGGGTTTTGACTTGTTCCAGAGCGTTCGTCTTGCCTTTTTCTGAGAGTTCAGGATCGGATTCGATCGCCGTTTGCAGTTGCGTCAATAATTCTTTGATTCCAGGTTCTTCAGTCGTTGTGTTTGGTAATTGATTTAGGGCATTTGTGACAGCACCGCTCATGTTAAGAATGCTGTTTATCATCTTATTAGTTCCAGTGTTGACGAAACTGTTTGCGCCTGTGTTGATGCCTTGATTTTTGTTATCTGTCATGGTGTTGTCGTTTCCTGCAACGATCGTGAGGTTAGAAAGTAGATTTCCCAGATTTGTGTTTTGAGCCAGCGTCAGAGCGAGATGATTTAATTCCTGGTTATGGCGTTTCTCAGATTCTAATAATTCAGCGTTCTTTTGTGCTTCTAATTTTGCTTGATAAGCGGTATCAAAAGTATGTTCTAGTTTGCCTTTATCGGTTCCTTCTGAAATCTGAAGTGTGACCAAAACATCGTTGCCTTTTTTCTCGATCGCTTGCACTGAGTCAGGCGAGATATCAGGATTTTCTTGCATCAATTTCTGAAAGGCAACGGCAAAAGCTTCTGGATTTACGCCATTTCTCAGCAAAAGTTGCATCGTGGTCATAATTTTGGCATAGAGTTTCTCAAAGTCTCCGGGCTGAAACACTTTGTCGGAGTCGTGGGGGCGACGTTCTCGACTACCAAATTTGTTGGGTTGCTCTAGCAAAAACACATATTGGCAATCGACATGATCGAGCTTTGTCGTGTGGTCGATGTTCCAGGATTCGAGGCAAGCTCCGGTGAGGCAGGCTTGGTTAAAATCTGCACCGACAGCAAGGGTTTTGGTTAAGTTTGCGTGATTAAGATTGGCTCCTCTGAGATTGACGTTAGAGAGATCGAGATTCGCATAGGATTTTTTGTAGCCATTGCGCGTAACCAATAATTGACGGACATCAGGATTTGCAAGAATGGAAGTTCCTAAACGAGCACGATCAAGCTTCACAGCCTCCGACCAGCAGACTTGATGCAGAATGGTTTGTTTTTGCTTGGTGTGGTTGAAGTTAGTGCTTTTGAGAATGGCTTTGGTGAAGTCTGCACCAGTGAGGTCAGCGCCGCAGAACGAAGTACCGCCGATCGCGCCGAGTGTGATAGCGATTGTCCGAGTTAGGTCAAATTTTTCATCTCCTTTTAGCGATCTCCACGCCGCATAGAAACTGAGCAATGCGACAGTAACGGCAGCAACAACAGCAATAGCAGCATTAGCAGTGCTAGTAACAGCAACAGCACCAGTAATAGAACCAGAAATTATAAAAGTAACAGATATATAAAAACTGTCGGCGAGATTACTAAAAACAGCACTAATCACAAAGCTAATAACGGCCGCAGTAATAGCGCCAGCTACAGGAATAACAATAGAAATAGAGTCGTCACCAATGCCATCACCAAAAACTTTGTTGACAACAGCAGCAGAAATCTCACCCGCAGCGAGAGCAGTAACAATACTAGCTATGGTTCCAAACGCTTGAACTGTGAATCCTTGGTGAACAATTTTAACAAGTACAAACAAGAGAATGGCACTTACACCAGCAGAAATAATTGTGCTTTGCGAGATTATTTTAGGCTGAAAGAAATAGGCGGCAAACCAACCAGAAACACTAGATAAGATGCCAGATAAAAATAACAGCATTAGTGAAATCAGCAGTTGACATACCACCCAGCGCTTTTGCAGTCCTGCTTTTGCGCCCGTAAAATTTGCCCCTTTCAAAATCGCGTTGCTAAAATTTGCCCCTCGGATATCTGCGTACAAAAAATTTGCCCCCGTCAGATCTTGCCCTCTAAAGTTACGTCCTCGCAGATGTTGACCAGAGAAATCCATAGGGGAGAGGGCTAAGTGGGTTTACGCAACCAGTATAGAAAAACCAAGGCAAATCCGATAGCTTTTCCTCGAATAGGGGCAAGAGACAAGAGGTTTGAGCCGATCGCTTCTCTCAGACTGGTAAAGTGAGGGTAGCCTTTCTCATCCGCGACGGTTTCATGGTTCTCAAAGCTGTTCTGTTCGATTTTAATGGCGTAATTATCAACGATGAGCCACTTCACGAGAAGCTAATCGAACAGATTTTAGTGGAGGAGAATCTGCGTCCCAGACCCGGAGAATTTCGAGAAATCTGTCTGGGGCGAAGCGATCGCGCCTGCTTAACTGATCTGCTTGCCAGTCGGGGCAGAGTCGTCACCGAGGAATACCTCAATCAACTGATCGCCCGCAAAGCCAAAGCCTACCTTCAGCAGATTGCAGCGCTAGAAAAACTCCCGACCTATCCAGGGCTAGAGGATCTGATTTTTAGCCTAAAAGCAACACCCTGCAAACTGGCGATCGTCAGTGGAGCTATTCGTAGCGAAATTGAATCCGTTCTGACTCGCCTGCAACTTAACCAAAACTTTTCGCTCATTGTTTCTGGAGACGACCTGACCGCCAGCAAGCCCGAACCCGACGGCTACCAACTCGCCGTCGATCGCCTTAATCAGCAGTTTCCCGATCTCAGCTTACAGCCTTCTGAATGTCTGGCGATCGAAGACACCTTTGCCGGAATTGCCGCTGCCAAACGAGCCGGAATCTCAGTCGTCGGAGTTGCCAACAGTTACCCCTTCCACATGCTCCAGCGTTGCGCCAACTGGACGGTTGATTATCTTTCTGACTTAGAACTCGATCGCGTGCAGCAAGTTTACAGCAGCTTAGATGCCAGTTGATAAATGCTAAAATGGCTGGGTGAGGGGAGTTAGCTCAGTTGGTAGAGCGCTGCGATCGCACCGCAGAGGTCAGGGGTTCGATTCCCCTATTCTCCATTGCTATTCTTGAGCAGACATAGTGCCTGTTCCTTTTGATAAGAATAAACTCCCCCAAATATAGATGAATTCTCTGGTTAAAAAGCAACTAATGGAGGTGGGCGGTGTTTTGTTGTCACTCCAATAATTTTCTAGAAGGATTGACATTAGAGCACCTGCCTCTTTCAAAGCATACGACTTCGCTATCTAAAGTTTTAGTTGGTAATTATTCTCAAGGAACTGAATCATGAATGACCCCAAGAAACCTTTAAGCGACCTTACTTCTCATCCTGACCCAATCACGGGTGAACCGGGTGCCCATCCTGTAGAGACCGGACTCGGTGCTGCTGGTGCAGGGACAATTGGAACGATCGTGGGGGGTGCCGTTGGGGGCCCGATCGGAGCAGTCGTAGGAGCCGCGATCGGAGCGATCGGTGGCGGGCTACTAGGCAAGGAAACGGCTGAGGTCATTGATGCCAGCCTCGAACACGAACACTGGCGCGCTCATCACACTTCTCGCCCTTATATTGAGGCGGGTCGAACCTTTGATGATTACGCCCCCGCTTATCAAACTGGCTACGAGGCATTCTCTCGACATGGCAACACCGGAAAAACCTTTGACGAGATCGAACCTGAGTTACGAAGCGAATATGGGGAAACTCATGGGAAGACAGGGTTAGCTTGGGATAAAGTAAAGCCCGCTGCTCAAGATGCCTATCGAAAGCTCTATGAAGAACGTGTCGGTAAGCGGCACCCTCTTTAATTTGCACAAATAAGGATCACGAACTAAATAACTTCGTAGGTTGGGTTGAAGCATGAAACCCAGCACGTCGCCAGTAATCGTTGGGTTTCGCAAGGCTCTACCCAACCTACAGAAGTCGATGTTATTTAGTTTTCGTTCCTAAGTGGGTAGGTCAAATTAAATATAAAGATGGCTTCGCCTAGAACCCTTGCACAGTTTGAAAACCATCTTCAATTCAATTGTGCCTATCTACTTATTTGCCTATATACTTAGCAGTTTTCTTGTTTTTGATGGCTCTCCTGATGTTACGACCATAAGCTAACTGATAAATCTTGAACTCTTTATTTAGTAAGGTTTCTAGATCGATTTTTCTGAGGAAGCTATTGGTAACTCTCTTTTTTCACTAAAAGTCCAGGAGAGTGCTGCGTTTTAACTCGCGCAAGCAGATTTTGTTCACGTAGCCCCCCTTGATTCATTGGGCTTATTTAATTCACTCAGAGGCTGGCTTCATACTTCAATTCTCAAATCACAGGTCTCAAATTACTGAAGCGCTTGGCGCTGGCTAATGAGTGCTTGATAAGCGGCGGTAAAGTCAGCCATTGTGATTTGAATGTTGGATGGATTAGTAAATCCCTGGGCACGGTATCGACGAATCGCCTGTAGAGCAGCTTGATTGCTAAAAAGTGCCAGATCTGCGCCATTCCAGCCTTCTGTCTGGGCAGCAAGATTATTAAGATCCACTTCAAATAAAGGACGATCGCCATTGTGAACCTGCAAAATCGCCAACCGACTGGTTTCATCAGGTAAATCTACTTTGAGTTGCAGATCCAATCGACCTGCTCTCATCAAAGCGGTGTCGATCGCATCTGGTCGATTAGTCGCGCCAATTAATAGAACATTGGGACAGGCTTGCAGTCCATCTAATTCGGTAAGCAACTGACCGACGACGCGATCACTTACTCCCGAATCCCCGTTAAACTTTCCACGAGCAGGAGCCAGCGTATCAATCTCATCGATAAAGATGACACAGGGAGACGCTTGCCGAGCCTTTGCAAACAATTCTCGAACTTCCTGTTCTGCTGCCCCGACCCAACGGCTGAGAAGTTCGGGCCCGTTGACCGCGATAAAATTGGCTCTCGCTTGAGACGCAACGGCTTTGGCCAAGAGCGTTTTACCCGTTCCAGGTGGCCCCCAAAGGAGAATGCCACGGGGCGCTTTTGCACCTGTTTGTTGATACAGTTCGGGGTAGAGCAATGCGCCCTCAACAGATTCTTGTAAAGTACGCTTGATGAGTTCTAATCCGCCAATTTCGCTCCAGGCAAGGTTTGGTGACTCGATTTCGACCGATCGCAACACCGATGGTTTGATTTCTCTCAGGGCATGTAAGAAGTCCGCTTGTTCCACTGTCATCACATCGGGTAATGGCTCCTTCAGCGAACCAACCTGCCGCCGTAATGCGGTATACGCTGCTTTTTGACAAACGGCTTTCAAGTCCGCACCGACCATTCCAACTGTCAGGTCAGCGATCGCGCCCAGTTCCACTGATTCACTCAGAGGCATAGCACGAGTCAAAATGGTGAGAATTTCTAAGCGTCCGTCGCGATCGGGAACTCGATATTGCACTTCTCGATCAAACCTTCCCGGACGACGCAGCGCAGGATCGAGGTGATCAGGGCGATTGGTTGCGGCTAAAACAATCACGCCTTTGGTCTTGGCAAACCCATCCATCAAACTCAACAACTGAGCCACAACGCGCTTTTCGACTTCGCCTTCAACCTTACTGCGATCGGGCGCAAGACTATCAATCTCATCGATGAAAATTACGCAGGGAGCAGACTTCGCCGCCTTCTCAAAAATGCCTCTCAGACGAGTCTCGGCTTCTCCATAGTATTTGCCCATGATTTCGGGGCCGGCGATCGCGATGTAGCTCACGCCCAAATCTTCTGCCAAGGCACGAGCGGTCAGGGTTTTCCCGGTTCCGGGCGGGCCGACGAGCAAAACGCCTCGAATCGGTTCTAATCCCAATTTTGCCAACAGATCAGGACGCTTGAGCGGAATCTCGACCAACTCACGAAGCTCTCGCAAAATTTCTCCCAATCCACCCACATCTTTAAGAGAGGCTGGAGAACTGACCATCTCCTCCAACGGCGTTGAAGTTTCGTTTGTGGGATGACTGGGAGGGCGGACTCGGGTGACTCCTGTTGGAATATTGCCCTGACGAGGAATGCTGCTGAGATTGCGGCTAATCTGAATGTCTGCTTTCAGTTCTCCTTTCTCTGCTTTCTCCTCCAAAATTTTGGCGAGTTCTAATAATTGCTCAAATCCCTTAAACAAATCACTCATTGGCTCACCGTCGCTACTTGAGACAGAATTTTTTTGCGATCGCAGCCCTCCGCAATCGATTGGGAAAACTACAGCCACAGTGTTCCCACAAACAGTTCCGCATCGTCAACGCAAAACTCCCCTATGAATCAGTTTGACTCTTTGAATCTCGCAATGTTTAGCGGCAAGGGCGGTGTCGGCAAAACCACGATCGCCTGTGGATTTGCACGCAGATGGGCCCAGCAGTTTCCCAATGAGCAAATTCTTCTCTTATCTACCGATCCGGCTCATTCCCTGGGCGATGTGCTGCAACTGCCGATTAGCAATACAGCCGTTTCGCGACAAAATTTACCCAATCTGACCATTAGAGCCTTAGACGCGCCAACCCTTTTAGAAGAATTTAGAGCCTCCTATGGCAAAGTGTTGGAGTTGCTGATCGAGCGGGGTAGTTTTGTGCAAAAAGAAGACCTGTCACCCATCTGGGATTTAAGTTGGCCGGGACTAGATGAACTGATGGGCATTTTAGAAATTCAGCGTCTGCTGCGAGATCAGCAGGTCGATCGCATCGTTCTCGACATGGCTCCCAGCGGTCACACTTTAAACTTATTCAGTTTGATGGACTTTTTAGACGAATTCCTATCTGCGTTAGAACTCTTTCAAGAAAAACATCATGTCATCAGTCAAAGCTTTACAGGAAGGTACACCGCAGACGAAGCCGATCGCTTTTTGATCGAGATGAAATCTGACTTAGCCAACGGACGACAGTTACTCCAGGACAAAACGCAGACGGCTTGTTTGGTGGTGGCGATCGCTGAGTGGATGAGCCTTTTAGAAACCAAGCGATTTTTGGACGCGCTCAAACTGCTACACATTCCCTTTGGTGGGCTTTTCATCAACCACATCTTGCCCGTTGCCAGCAATCTCGATCAGTTCAGCGAACAACAGCACCTGATCACAAAATTCTTTGACCTAGCGGAATCCGAACCGATCGTCCTCTCCTTTCAGCAGCCTGTTGAACCTGTGGGAGATCAAGCTCTCGATCGGCTGATTAGCCAAATTCAGCCAGCCCAGGTCAAAATTCTCCCGTTAGAATCGCCGCCCACTCATTTTTCTCAGCGCCTTTCACCAGGGTTTAGTGACTTCATCACCGAAGGCCGCAAGCTGATTTTAGTTGGCGGCAAAGGAGGGGTGGGCAAAACGACGGTAGCAGCGGCGATCGCATGGGGCATGGCCCAACGACATCCTGATCAAAACATTCGAGTGATCTCGATCGATCCGGCTCACTCTCTGGGAGACGCGCTGGGTACTCAACTAGAACACGCCTCCACACCCCTCACGACTCACTTAAGCGGACAAGAAATCGACTCAAAACAAGTTCTAGAGCAGTTTCGCGAAGAATATCTGTGGGAGCTTGCTGAAATGATGAGTGGCGAGTCTAGCACCTCCGACAGCAGCCTAAAAATCGCCTACAGTCCCGAAGCTTGGCGCAGAATCGTCTCTCAGGCGCTCCCTGGCATCGATGAAATGCTCTCACTCATTACAGTGATGGAACTGCTGGAGTCCAAAGAACAGGACTTGATTGTTCTAGACACGGCTCCTACAGGCCACTTACTGCGTTTCTTAGAAATGCCGACAGCGCTGGGCGATTGGTTGTCCTGGATCTTCAAATTATGGATCAAATATCAAGACGTGCTGGGACGGACAGAATTTATGAATCGGTTACGGAGTCTGCGTCAGCGGGTCATCCAAACCCAAAAGAAACTGCTCAATCCCCAACACACTGAATTTATCGGTGTCTTTCAGAATCAGTCCGCCATCCTCGCCGAAACTGAGAGACTGACCGCATCCTTAATCAAGCTGAAAATCACTCAACGCTACCTGGTCAACAACCGCGCTGAGACAGTCGATCAGAATTTAATCAAACGGTTTCCCAAACAAGCGATCGTCCATTTACCCCAATTACCCCGCTCGATCGCGCCAGTAGAACAGATTTCAGGAGTCGCCAATTTACTATTCTCAGCCTGAAGTTACTCACGACCTGGCAAGCTCGGACTTCTTCAAATGTGAACTTTCATAAAAGGAGGGACGATCGTAGCTCCTATCCAAAACAGCCTACAGCCCTGATGAGGGACTGTTTTCGGGGTATCTCTTAAGGCAACACCCAGTGACCTTTCTACAAACATTGTGAAAACTCTTTACAAAGCTTAAGAAATGCCCTAATGTATGAAGTGTGGAAAACACCACAACATACATCTCAAAAATTAGTAATTATTCACCATGACAACGACATTGCAGAGACGCGAAAGCGCCAACCTGTGGGAGCAGTTTTGCTCCTGGGTCACCAGCACCGAGAACCGCCTGTACGTAGGCTGGTTCGGCGTATTGATGATCCCCACCCTCCTGTCCGCAACCATCTGCTACATCATCGCCTTCATCGCCGCACCGCCCGTGGACATCGACGGCATCCGCGAACCCGTTGCTGGCTCCTTGATGTTTGGCAACAACATCATCTCCGGTGCCGTAGTTCCGTCCTCAAACGCGATCGGCTTGCACTTCTACCCGATCTGGGAAGCCGCATCCTTAGATGAATGGCTATACAACGGCGGTCCGTACCAACTGGTCGTCCTGCACTTCCTGATCGGCATCTTCTGCTACATGGGACGCGAATGGGAACTGTCCTACCGCCTAGGAATGCGCCCCTGGATCTGCGTCGCCTACTCCGCGCCTGTGGCCGCCGCGACCGCCGTCTTCCTGATCTACCCGATTGGACAAGGCAGCTTCTCAGACGGAATGCCCCTGGGAATCTCCGGCACCTTCAACTTCATGTTGGTATTTCAAGCCGAGCACAATATCCTGATGCACCCCTTCCACATGCTGGGAGTCGCCGGAGTGTTTGGCGGCAGCCTGTTCAGCGCCATGCACGGGTCATTGGTCACCTCCTCACTGGTGAGAGAGACAACTGAGAACGAATCCGCGAACGCAGGGTACAAGTTTGGGCAAGAAGAAGAGACCTACAACATCGTGGCAGCGCACGGCTACTTCGGGCGGTTGATCTTCCAATACGCCTCATTCAACAACTCGCGTTCCTTGCACTTCTTCCTGGGTGCCTGGCCCGTCGTCGGCATCTGGTTCACCGCCCTGGGCGTGAGCACGATGGCATTCAACCTGAACGGGTTCAACTTCAACCAGAGCATCATCGACTCGCAGGGTCGGGTGATTGGCACCTGGGCGGACGTGATCAACCGGGCGAATCTAGGGATGGAAGTGATGCACGAGCGCAATGCTCACAACTTCCCCTTGGACTTGGCTGCTGGGCAAGCGGCTCCTGTCGCCCTGTCTGCTCCAGCCATCAACGCTTAGTCTTGACCGTCTAGTGCTTGAGTTAGGTTAGTTTGAAGAGAGTCTTCCTGAGAGGGAAGGCTCTTTTCGCGTTTGAGGGTAATTGTGGATCTTTGTTGAACTAGAGACCTTAACTTTAATTTCGTCGGAGTTGGAATCTGGAAGAGTCGAGTCAAAAAGGGCGGAAATTCGACCGAACGGGCATTGTTTGACGGCGACTTCTAAAAGGGAGTAACTTTTCCACCTAAAGCTTCAACGATCGCAGTGGTATTGGCAACCATCATTCTGATATAGGAGGCACCATTGCTGTCAGGAGCACCGATCGAGTCTGAATATAATCGCTGCGTAGCTAGCTTCACGCCTGCTTCCTGTGCCACCGTTTGAATTAAGGTCGGGTTGATTGTAGTTTCTGCAAAAATAGCTGGTACGCCTGCCGCTTTAATGGTTTCTACTAGCTTTTGAACCGTTTGGGCACTGGGTTGCTCCTCGGTGCTGATGCCAATTAGCGTTCCTGCGATCGCCAACGAGTAGGCCTGCCCGTAATACTGAAAAGCGTCATGGGTCGTAACCAGTTTGCGCCTGTTGGGGGGAATGGTCTGAATCTGTTGAGTGATCCAGGTGTCGAGGCGTTTTAGCTCTGCAATAAGCCGATCAGCGTTTTGGGTAAAGCGATCGCGATCTTCTGGCTCCAGTTCAATCAACGTATCTCGAATCTTCTCTGCCATCCGAATTGAGTTTTGCACACTGCCCCAAACGTGGGGATCAGGAACTTTGCGCCCTTCTTTTTCTAGCTGCAATGACGGGACTACTTCTCCTACAGCCACCTGACGCGCATTACTGCCTGCGGCTTTCATCAATTTAATTAGCCCTGGCTCAAGGTTGTACCCGTTGTACAAAATTAAGTTTGCTTTCTCTAGAGCCACGCTGTCTGCTGGGACTGGCTCGTAGGTATGTGGGTCTGCTCCCGGTTTGAGAAGTCCGGTTAGCTGAATTTCGTCTTTGCCAATCTGAGCTGTTAAGTCAGCCAAAATTGTGCTGGTTGCAACCACTTGAGGTTTGCCTTGGGAAGTCGAGCGATCGCCGCTGGAAGCCGCACAGCTACTCAAAGTCAAGGTCAGCAGTATGGCTGTCAGGGTTGTTCTCAGTTGACTTTGCTTAGAAAAAGATTTCATAGAGTTTTCATTTTATGTCTTATTTTGTAGACCTTCGGGTGATTTGACCCGCATTTGGGAGGAGTCCGCAGAGCCTTGATGCCCTTTAAAGTTTTATTACTGACCGTCGAGTTTTGACCAATCCCTAAAGAAAGAAATAGTCATTAGCGAAACGCTGGAAGCTTTTGGAGAACAAGTACAACTGATACAAATCTTCATACTGTAACTTTCGGAAATCTTTTCACTTTTGGGATACTTTAAGTTTAGTAGCTTTCATATTTCTTTCATTTTTAGTTGATGCACTGGAGAATTTGTGATGCAGCTTGACACCTTTATGAATGATGCGACTCCTGATCCTCTGCCGCTGCACTTCCCGACTAGCGAGAAAAAACTTGCGCGATCAACCTCAGCCCCTTTGATTGTGCAGAATCTGAGCGTCAAATATCGTGCAGTAGATGCCTTGAAGAGTGTCAATTTCACAGTGCAGCCAGGTCGCCTTGTCGGAATCTTTGGGCCGAATGGGGCTGGAAAAAGTACCCTTGTCAAAGCAATGCTGGGGTTAATCCCTGCGGCCAGTGGCGAAGTTCTATATCAAGACAAACCGCTGGCAGAGCAACTCCATCAAGTCGCGTATGTTCCTCAGCGCAGTCAGATTGATTGGACTTATCCGGTGACTGTGTGGGATGTCGTGATGATGGGGCGAGTCAAGAAAACAGGGTGGTTTAATCGATTTTCGTCGGTCAGTCGGCGGGTGGCGATCGAGTCTCTTGCCCGCGTGGGAATGGATGCTTACAAAGACCGTCCCATTGGGGAACTATCGGGCGGACAGCAGCAACGGGTGTTTCTAGCGCGATCGCTGGCTCAACAGGCAAACGTGTTTTGCTTTGACGAACCGTTTGTAGGAATTGACCAAAAAACGCAAAAGATTATTTTTGAAGTTTTTGAAGAACTAACCCAGGCTGGAAAAACCGTCCTCGTCGTCAACCATGATCTGGGCGAATCGATTACCCACTTTGATGAATTGCTGTTGTTAAATCAGACCTTAGTCGCAAGTGGTAAGCGTCAAGACGTTCTGACTCCAGAAAACTTAGAGCAGGCTTATGGGGGGCGTGTCATGTTCTTTTCGGGAGCCGCCGCCTGATGCACGCGCTAATTGAACCTTTGCAGTATGGCTTCATGCAGCGATCGCTGACCATTGCAATCTTGGTCGGGCTGATTTGTGCCATTGTTGGCAGCTATCTGATGGTGCAACGGTTAGCCCTTTTGGGAGACGCGATTAGTCACTCGGTTTTGCCAGGGTTGGCGATCGCGTTTCTGATCGGGGCAAATATTTTTGTAGGAGCCTTCATTGCGGGCGTTTTGAGTACTGTAGCGATCGCTTGGATTCGGGCCCGATCGCCGATTAAAGAAGATGCAGCAATGGGAATTGTGCTCTCGGCCTTTTTTGCCCTGGGAGTAACGTTAATTACGGTCATCCAAAAGGATAATAAAATCGACCTGAATCATTTTTTGTTTGGCAATATTCTGGGCGTTACTTCTAGTGAAGTCAGAGATACTGCAATTATTTCAGCGATCGTTCTGATTGTGGTGGTTGCCTTTTATAAAGAACTGTTGTTTTATACCTTTGATACTTTGGGCGCGCAGGCCGCTGGATTGCCCGTCAATTTGCTCAACCTCGGATTGATGGTGCTGATTGCCTTGACAATTGTAGCCAGCATGAAGGCCGTCGGCGTGGTGTTAGTGCTGTCTTTGTTGATCACTCCTGGCGCGACGGCTTATTTGTTGGTGAAACGGCTGCATTACGTCATGTTGTTGGGAGCCGCGACCGGGGTGATTGCTAGTGTAAGCGGCATGTATTTGAGTTATTTTTACAATTTGCCATCGGGGCCAGCGATTGTTCTAGTCGTATCAGGACTTTTCTTACTGGCGTTGCTCTTTAGTCCCCGTCATGGCGTGTTTACCTACCCACGCAGCAATTCTGGCTCATCACCTTTGCTTAAAGAGATTCGTGGCTTGTTGAAAAGCAATCAATAAAGCAATCTTTACTAGTTGCGGTTGCTGGTTGTGACTTCTTTCATTTCCTCATCGGCTCCCGTTCCATTGTTTGAAGACGGCTCATACGAACCAGCGATCATTGCATCTTCAACCGCACGAGGAAGCTGAATGTCTACTGCGTTGATGACAGCGCCCAACAAGCGGTGATCGTCCGATTCGGTTAGGTGATCGATCGCTTCTGTCAAAATGCTTTCTTGAGTCGTTCCGGGACGGGTAACGATTACCATGCCATCACTATAAGGTTCTAGCAGCAGCGCATCATTACAGCGACTTAGAGAAGGACTGTCGAGAACTACCAGATCAAATCGTCCTCTCGAATCTTCGAGCAGTCGCCGCATCTCACTCGACTCCAAAATCGAGGCCGCTTGCCGCTGCGGCCCAGCACTGGGAACGATATAGAGATTTTCGACTTCAGGGGCCAGACGAATACACTCGCTGATCTGCCCGTAGTAGCGCAACGGCTCGATTAAGCTATCTGGATCGGGCGCAATCCCTACATAGTCGGATCGAGACGGCGATCGTAAATCCGCTTCGATCAGCAAAGTGCGTTTTCCGGCTCTGGCAGAGGCGATCGCTAAGTTGTAGGCGGAGACGGTTTTACCTTCCTGGTCGATCGTGCTTGTGATTAGCACCATTCGGGCTTTGCCTTCTGCCAAGCGCAGCTTGCTGCGAAACCGCTCGTAATATTCAACGTAAGGCGAATCTGACCTTAGCAAAACAGGGGAATCGTCAATTTGCCAGACCTTGACCAGCGGCAACGCTCCCAAAATGGTGACATCCCGTTGGCGAAGCGCCTCTCGCAGATCTTCTTCGGTGTAAAATTTGCCTTCTAGCGTATCCAGCAGGAAAATCAACCCGCCCCCAACCAGTAGCCCGACCAAACCGCCGATCGCCAGCGTCACCGGAATGCTCTTGGGTGCTTTGACTTCGCTCGCTTTGACCGCAGGCGCTTGAGATAGACTCAGACTACTGACAGTTTCAGCTTCGGCGGCTCTTGCATCAACCAGTTTTGCTTGCATCTGATCATGAAGGGCTTTTTTGAGCTTTACCTGATCTTCTAGGCGAGTCCGCTCCAGTTGCTTATTAGGGATTGTTGAGTACTGTTGCCGAAGAGTTTGCTCCGATCGCACCGTGCCAATCAATTGCTGCTGTAGGCTTTCTTGCTGAGTCTTGAGGGCGACCAGGGTATTGGCAAGCTGTTGACGAGCTGGGTCGAGACTGCTATTTTGACGAACTGCCGTTAGGGGGGCTGCTCCTCCATCACCGCCAATCACCTCTTGCGCTCGCTTGCTCAACTCTTCTTCGTAGGCCTGCTGCTGCTTTTTGAGGGTGATGATGGTGGGGTGTTCTGGACGCAAATCTTTGCTGAGAACGGCTAACTGAGATTCGATTTGCTGAATTTGGGCACGAAGACCGCCAATAATCGGGTCAGCACTCAGAGCAGAAGAGGCATAAGCTTGATTGGGGTCGAGTCCTAACCGTTGCTCGATACTGGCAATCTGAGCATTCACACCTTGGAGTTGGAGTTGAAGCTGTCGCTGCTGAGTTTCGCTGCCCGTGATTGCACCAATCAAGCTACCATTTTGAGCCGCTAGCAGTTGGGGGCCTTCGGCTCGATCGTATCGCTCCAGAGATTGTTCGGCGAGTTGTAACTCTTGCCTAACTTTGGGCAGTCGCTGGTTGATGGAATCAATGACCGATCGCAGCCGTGCAGAATTATTTAGTCGGCTTTGTTCGACCATGCGTTTGGTGTATTGGCTGACCACTTCGCTGGCTCGATTTGGCTCCCCATCCTTGTAGGAAACCACAACCTCGGCGGCTCCCGCTGCTTGCCCTCTGACCGCTTTGGGGACGTTGACATCCACTTTTGTGTTGCTGGCTAATTCACGCGGGTCAATGCCGACCTCTTTGCCCACCGCTTCGATGACTTCCCTCGGCATCAGCATGTCACTGGTTAGTGATTCGACTGGCTGACGAACTTCGGTGCCGATCGTTGAGAAACTAATGGGCGGACGGTTAGCTACCAGAGTTGCTTCTGCTTGATAGGTCGGAGAGGGTTCGGGTTGAGACACCACAACGCCCGCCGCAGCCATTCCTACCGCAACACCCACAGGAATGATCCATTTATAGCGGTCTACAGCTAGAAAGTAACGTTTGACGATGGGCGGAGTCATAACACCAGGGGGATGAAAAACAGGGTTTGTCGCGACCGATGAACGTGAAAAAGAAAGGGTGCTTTGATTGTAAGCTGAACAGTCTGGAAGCGGTGTTTTGAGAAGTTTGTTGTATCGATTTACCTCGTCTTGAGTCTAACGGTCTCTTCCGGTCGGGCCAAAGAGATTTGTGGCACTGTTGCCCAGTTCTCTAAAGAACAGCAAAAATCCCAGAACATCGCGAAAAGGCTGGGTAAAAACATTTAGCGCGTAGGTGATTCTTCCGACCAAGTTGCGACCGATCACAATGACATCATTGTCTTCTAACGGAACGTTTTGCGCGAGATCACCTGTGAGGGCTTTTTTCCCATCTAATTCTTTTGTGACGGCTTTTTTGGTGTCTGGGTCAAATCGAATCAGGGCAATCCGACTCAGATTTGTGTTGTCAGGACTGGGGCCGATCGTCGCCAACGCATCCACAAACGTGCTGCCCAAAGGCAAATCGAACTGCTGAAGTCTTCCGGTTACATAACTCAAGTAGCGGACGGTAATTTTACCTTTGCCCAGAGCAGATCGAGCGACCAGTTCGCGATCGTAATCCTTTTCTGCGCCTGCCTCTAGTCGTGAAACTACGACCACATCCCCATCTTGCAAACGCACATCGGGCAGGGGAGTTCCATCTTTTAGCGGCTGTACCAGATCTAAACTCTCTTCTACCGCAGAGCCATCGTTGAGGGTGCGCCGAACTTTGACCGATCGCAAATCTGCCTTGTTGGTGATTCCCCCGGCTGACAGCAGCGCCGAAGAAACTCTCGGTAATTGCAGGGCATATTGTCCCGGTCGCCCAACTTCTCCAGTCATCGTCACCAATACCGGACGTTGCCCCGTCAGCGCCAACAGCACAACTGGATTGATCACAAAGCGATCGACTCCCTGACGCACCCGTTCTTGAGCCTGTTCGATCGTCAGTCCTTGAAGCCGAACTTTACCTAGCAAGGGCGTTGTGATGTTGCCTTCTTGATCGATCACCGCCTGAAAATTGAGATCCGGAAATCGCTGAACTACCACAGAAACCGTGTCTCCCGTTCCCAGACGATAGAGGTTAAATGAGCTATTGGGAATCGCGGCAGGTGTGGTAGGCACAGGCACCGTCGGAACGACCACAGGCGCAGTCGGAGCCTTGGCAGGGTTAACGGGTGCAGGAGTCGGAGCGGACAATTCACCGCGATCGCGTAGTCGTTGTCTGGCTTGTTCTACCAGTTCTAGAGAGGTTGGAGGGCGCTTTGGCTGGAGTGGCGGAGAAGGCTGTCCTGGGGTGGTAGAGGGTGGTAGAGGCGTTTGGCTCAGAGCCGCTTTTGGAGACGTGCTCGCAGCCCAAAACCACATCGCAAACGGCAGACTGGCGGTCATGGAGTGAATGCTGACCAGCGATAAAGCCGTTAATCTGACAGAGAAAACTTTGGACATAACAACACGATCGGGGGCATGAGGCGTGGATTAGAGAAATGGCGAATGAGGCGTAAGTTGTAAGTTTAGAGACGAATTAGAGACGGAGATCTTGGGTCATAGGTTATTCTTCAACCATCATTCTGCTTTTCAGTGATGAGATTGATGAAGAATCTGTTCCTGGTGTGAGCAAGGCTGTCTGAGTTGAGGACATTGTATGCTTTGAGTACTGGATCGATGACTCAATAGGATGCCTTCAACCCGTCTAATTTGGCTTCAACACGTCTGCCATCAGCGTCGATTGTACGGTCTGAGCCAGTGACTCCACTTCAGTCCAGTGTTTTTGGATGTCATCAAGCGGGTCGATCGGCACCAGCACACTGACAGCAACCCAGGGAACGCGACGATTTTGCCACTGAGCGATGCGATCAGCAAAAAACCAGTGACTCGGAGCCGGGTGTCCTCCTTGAGAGGTGGCGTACCATTGCAGCACGGCGTAGGTCTGATCAGCCGTCCATCCTCGGAAGAAGTGGGCTGTCACCTGCGTGGGGGGAGTTGCGATTGTGAAGGTGACCTGTTTGGAGGAATCTGTCTTCCACCGCTGAAAACCGTTGATATCGCTCCATTCCACTTCGGGCTGTTCTCTGGGGCCCTTTTGCGTAAATAGCAGCAAGGTCGCTGTTTGATTGGCGCGGCTCATCTCCTGACTCAGCCACTTATGTTCGCCGATCTGTGGAGTTTTTTGTTGGACTATTTGCCAACCGGGTAAGGGCAGTCCGACTTCACGCAGGCTCCGCAACTTATTCAGGGTGACGACTTTGGGTGGCTCTGTCCAACGCCATTTTCCTGATAAGTAGCCTGGAACGGTTCCAATACCGACCAAAATCAGTAACAGTAGCAGCAAAACGACCTTGGAGAGTTGAAGAGACACAGCCTTGCGAAGGGACATCATGAGGGGAAGATGGGTGGGGTAGAAATTAGTCAGATGCGTCAGGAAAGAAGCGATCGATCTGGTTAAGCAGAATGACCAGCAAGCCTAACATGCAGGCAGAATACACATCACCGCCCCAGCCTTCGTGGAGCCAACCAAACGCCTGATCATTCCCCGTGCCGTGAAAGTAAGTGAGCAGTGTGTTGCGGACAATGTTGGCGCTGACACTTATGACAACGGTACTGATCAAAAATAGGATGGAAAGGGGGCGCGATCGCAAAGCTCCCGTCCAATACAGCAACATCAGGCTCACATATAAACCGGTGAACAGCATCTTTAATCCTGCACAATAGGGAGCAACTTCGACAATGCGGCCCCCGACTGAGAGGTAGATTTGCTCAACGGTAACATCCATCCCCAGTTGATTGAGAATGAAGCCTGCGGTTGCAGCGATGAAACTTTGTAGCGGTAAGGTGTAGGGCGCAATCAGGTAGGGAATCTCGGTCGGTGTCGCCAGAAAGACTAGAAGCAGCGCAAATCCCTGAAGCTTGAGACCAGGTAGACCTTTTAGCCACAGACAAATCCCGATCAACAGAACTGGGAGAGACAGATTAACAAAATCGGGTAGCCCACTTAGATAAAGCACACCCGCCAACAGTAACAAAATGGCTCCGGCAAACTTCCAGAGTCCTGGTCGCTCACCGTCAATCCGCTGCCAGCGTTTGCGATTTGTCCAAATGATGTAGCCTGCAAAAGGTAGCCCAATTAAACCGTGGCTAAAGTATTCGTGTTCGATGCTAATGCTCTTTCGCAGCCAGCCATCACACCAGTGCAGCAAGAGTGGCGCATAGAGTAGCGTCAGCAATCCCCACAGGGCGAGGTCACTCCAGTAGCGATCGATGAGCGTTGGAGAGAGGCGAGCAGTTCGCATGGCGTTAAGCAGAAATTTTTAAAGACGAGGACGGAGATAACACGGTGTCGAGCGCAGTCACCACTTGATCAATTTGCGCCTTGGTCAACCCTGGATACATTGGCAGTGAGAGAATTTCTCGACAGAGGGTTTCTGCAACTGGAAAATCTCCCGATCGATAGCCCAAATTGACGAAGGCAGGCTGGAGATGGCAAGGCAGCGGGTAGTGAATTCCGGTTTGGATGCCCTGATGATTGAGTTTTTCCTGAATGGTTTCACGATCGACCCGACAGCCTACCTCTAACGCTCTGACGATATAAAGATGATAGACGTGCCCGCTACCAGACTGATTTTGAATTGGTAAAATACCCTGAGTTTGGAGCGGTCTAAGTTGAGTGTGGTACTGATCGGCAATGCGGCGGCGATCGCGGTTCCACTCTGCCAGGTAGGGCAGTTTCACCCCCAGGACGGCCGCCTGAATGGTATCTAAACGGCTGTTGGTTCCGTAGTCGGTATGAAAATATTTGCGCGGTGCTCCATAGTTGCGTAAGGCTCGCATCGTTTGAGCGATCGTTTCGTCTTTGGTGACGACCATTCCTCCATCGCCCATTGCCCCCAAATTTTTGCTGGGATAGAAACTAAAAGCCGCTGCCACCCCGATCGAGCCAGCCCGATAGCCTTCCCGTTCTGCCAGATGAGCCTGAGCCGCATCCTCAAAAATCAGCAGATCGTAAGTACTTGCCAAACCTAACAGCAGGGTTGGTGACACCATTTGCCCGTAAAGGTGGACGGGAACGATCGCACGAGTTTTGGGCGTGATCGCTTTCTCAGCCGCCACCAGATCGATCAGAGCCGTTTTTGCATCACAATCGACGAAAACTGGCGTGGCGCCCGATCGTAACACTCCAATCAGCGTCGCCACAAACGTATTGGCTGGCAAAATGACCTCATCTCCGGCACCAATCCCGCAGGCTTGCAGACCGAGGGCGATCGCATCTGTGCCACAGGCGACCCCAATTCCATATTGCACGCCACAGGCCGCCGCAAAGTCTTGCTCAAACTCAGTTAACGCTTGACCCAGCACATAGTCGCCCCGGTTAAGAACTCCCTGAATCGCCTGCTCAATCTGAGCCTGGATCGGCTGATGTTGGGCAGTCAGGTCAACAAAAGGAATTGGATTTGGAACGCTACGCATAAGAAAGCTGCAAGAAAGGGACGATGACAACCCGATCGCTAAACGGGTCAAGCGCTTGATCTAGTGATGAGGGATCGAGAAGCAATTGAAGATGCTCGACGCTGAAGAGTCTGTAAAATCCATCCAGGAATCAGGTGAATTTTGACTTTTACCTCACCGTGAAAAACACTAGGCAAGGCACCGTGTACGTACAGAGAATCACACAGATTATGATTCCGACTTCAGAGTACCCACTGTTGAATACTTCACCTCAGATTTGAGAAATTTCTGGGAGAACAGCGATCGCACCAAACAATCTTTACAGATGAGCGATTGCTTAATAGGGGAAGCTAAAAGTTTGATGAAGCGCTCTTTTGGGTCACCAGGTTGGGGCAAATGGTTTTGCTGGCACGATCGACTGAAGGGGGTTCTTGCCAGTGAGTCAGTAGGGACTGCAATTCAGCTTTGCGGGTAGTGAGTTCTTGGATTTGGTGAGTAATGGCAGAAACCTTTTCCTCAATGTGATGTTTGACTTCGCCACAGGGAAGTTTGCCCTGATCATGCACTTTGAGAATATCTTTGATTTCGGTCAGACTCAGACCCAGCGATTGAGCGCGTTTGATAAAGGTCAGGCGATCGAACACTTCTGGGCGAAACAAGCGATAGCCCGTCTGCGATCGTCCTACCGTTGGAGTGAGTAGCTCAATCTCGTCGTAGTAGCGAATGGTTTTGATTGGCAGTCCGCTCATCTCAGCAACTTCGCCAATTTTAAGGAGATCAGACGCGAGAGAAACCATCAGTTCACATCCCAAATAGGATACTAAAGGGTGAATTTCCCAGCAATGCTTCTCAAGCTAGGGAGTCGGCCGCTTTTTGGACACTGTAAGCGGTGGTAGCGCGGAATGAGAAGACGCTGGCGGCAGCGCATAGACGGCTCCCCGCGCAGATGACTCAGGAGAACGGCGCTGTAACTGCCACCATCGAAGCGCCAGCGCAATTCCGACCGCACTTAGGCCAAAGACGACGAGAGAAGTGTTGCTGTCGATCCCTCCGATCGCTACGTCCATGCTACCCGCAATGATCACAAAGCCTGTAATCGGCTCCTTTTTGTAAACTGACTTCAACATACGCGACCAGATAGCATTCATATCATTACGCCTATACGCCGTTACTTCTTATTTTAAAGCGTCTGAATCTTCCTACGTGTTAACCACAAGGTTAGATCCTTAGCTCAGAGAACTCACTTTAGAGTTTGTCAAGATTATAAGCAAAATTACAGAAAAGCTTCTCAGTTAGAACTGCTGAAGATTTAGGCGTGAATACAACCCTGAATACAACCAAGGCTGAATACAACAAAGGGCAGAGTTTCCCCCGCCCGATCGCTGCTTAGATTTACAGAATTCTGAGCGCTACAGAAGTCCTAGCCAGGAGAGTACGCCTTGACCTGTGACATATTCGACCACGAGCGCGGCCACAAAACCAATCATAGCTGCTCGACCGTTGAGCCGCTCTGCGTAATCGTTGAAGCCAAACTTGGGTTCTTGAACTTTGGGAGTGGTGGGTGTAGAAGTCATCGTTGCGGCCTCGCAGTTAAGTAAGAAAAGTTGAGAGTTTAGGTAAAGAATAAATGGGTTGAGCCAGCTTTCTTTACAATTCTTTACCCTGACAGATTCATTGTAAGCAGATCTGCGAGATTCTGCACAGATCCCGCCACAAGGGTAACTGTTAACTGAGAAGCCCAGCTTTAAGCTAGAAAGAAATGCGATCGAGACAGAGGTCAACATGCGAATCGGAGTGCCCAAGGAAACCAAAGATCAGGAATTTCGCGTGGGGTTGAGTCCTAGTAGTGTGCGGGTGTTGGTAGAGCAGGGCCACTCTGTTTTTGTGGAGACAAAGGCTGGAGACGGGTCGGGCTTTACGGATGCAGACTATCTCCAATCGGGTGCCCAGATTGCCCAAAGTGCCTCAGAGATCTGGAATCGAGAATTAGTGGTCAAAGTCAAAGAGCCTTTAGCTACGGAATATCAGTATCTCCAAAAAGGACAGCTTCTCTTTACTTACCTGCATCTGGCGGCTAACCGTCCGCTGACAGAGCATTTGATCGACTGCGGGGTCAGCGCGATCGCCTACGAAACGGTAGAACTGTCCGATCGACGGTTGCCTTTACTCACGCCCATGAGCATTATTGCGGGGCGGTTGTCGGTACAGTTTGGGGCAAGATTTTTGGAGCGGCAGCAGGGCGGACGAGGCGTGCTTTTGGGGGGCGTACCGGGAGTGAAACCTGGGAAGGTCGTGATTTTGGGTGGCGGTATCGTGGGGACTGAGGCAGCTCGGATGGCGATCGGCATGGGTGCCCAGGTGAGTATTTTAGAATTGAGCGTCGATCGCTTGTCTTATTTAGAAACGCTGTTTGGGTCGAGGGTTGAGCTACTTTACAGCAGTTCGAGCCAGATTGAGGCGATCGTTCCTCAAGCCGATTTGCTGATTGGGGCGGTGCTGATTCCTGGGCGACGGGCCCCGACCTTGGTGTCGCGTGATCTCGTAAGCAAAATGCGTCCCGGTTCTGTGATCGTCGATGTGGCGGTGGATCAAGGCGGCTGTATCGAAACGGTCAGACCTACGTCTCATACTCAACCGACCTATGTCGAAGCGGGGGTCGTCCATTATGGGGTGCCCAATATGCCGGGGGCCGTGCCCTGGACAGCGACTCAGGCGCTCAACAACAGTACGCTTCCCTATGTCTTAAAGCTGGCTACGGATGGATTAGGAGCATTGGGCAAGGATGAAACATTAGCCAAAGGGTTGAATGTGCAGAATCATCACTTGATTCATCCTGCTGTTCGAGATGTGTTTCCAGATTTGGGATGAGCGCAAGATGAATTGACCCTTCCTGCTTCTCACTCTCCTTTGACCTCTGCTTTGTGTTTAGGAAAAGTGTGAAGTAAATACCAAAACACAGCAATATTAATCACAAATACAATCAGTTTGAGCGGAGAAATTTCTTGAATTAACTCATAGATTTCGAGAGGAATGCTAATTCCAACCAGCAGCAAAACAAGAATGTGGGCCCAACGTTTCTCAAACCATAAGCCCACAGCTTCGATCGCCGTCACACTCGCCTAAATAGCCGTCCCGATCGCGCTACGCAGCGTGTTTGGAGTAAAGTCAAGAACCTTTTCTAGAAGCCAGCGAATGATTCTAGATTTGCCCTCCAGTTCATAGGATTCGGCAAAATCTTGCAGTCCTTCAAAGTTTCTCAAGGTCAGAAAGATTGCGATCGCTGTCACCATTAATAATGCAGCAACGAACGCTTTGTAAAAGACGATCACCAACAAGCCAAATGGTCACTTTGTTCTCAAATGCCTTCCTCAAACCGTTAAATTTCGCCTTCTCAATCATAGGTCTGCTCAGGTGTAGATTCATTTTGCAAAACTGTAGCTCCGTTCATTATTCAAACCCCGACACTGGTTAATGTTACCTACAAATGTTTTATGATGTGACGCGCAGGATGTTCAGCCGTTTCACATTTTAGATAAGACGCTCATGGCACAGCAGTATCGCATCACGCTTCTTCCGGGCGATGGGATTGGCCCCGAAATTATGGCGATCGCCGTCAATGTTCTCAAGGTGGTTGGTGAACAATTTGACTTCACTTTTAAGTTTCAAGAAGCTCTGATTGGTGGGGCTGCGATCGACGCAACAGGTCAACCTTTGCCCCCCGAAACGCTGGAAACTTGCAAAAATAGTGATGCCGTTTTGTTGGCTGCGATCGGCGGCTACAAATGGGATACGCTGCCTCGTGATCTGCGCCCTGAAACAGGATTGCTGGGGCTGCGATCGGGCTTAAAGTTATTCGCGAATCTGCGTCCTGCAACCATTTTGCCTCAGTTAATTGACGCTTCGACGCTAAAGCGGGAAGTCGTTGAGGGCGTGGACATGATGGTGGTGCGCGAACTGACTGGCGGCGTGTATTTTGGACAACCCAGAGGCATTTTTACCACCGAAACCGGGGAGAAACGCGGGGTGAATACAATGGCGTACACCGAATCGGAAATCGATCGCATCGGCAGAGTCGCGTTTGAAACGGCTCGCAAACGAGGGAAGAAACTTTGCTCTGTAGATAAGTCAAATGTTTTAGAAGTGTCTCAGCTCTGGCGCGATCGCATCACCGAGTTATCCAAAGACTATTCTGATGTAGAACTTTCACATTTATATGTAGACAACGCTGCCATGCAATTGGTCAGGAATCCTAAACAGTTTGATACGATCGTAACGAGCAATCTGTTTGGTGACATTCTCTCAGATGCGTCGGCGATGCTGACAGGCAGTATTGGAATGTTGCCTTCTGCAAGTTTGGGCAGTTCGGGGCCGGGAGTTTATGAGCCTGTTCACGGATCTGCTCCTGATATTGCTGGACAGGATAAAGCCAATCCTCTAGCGCAAATTCTCAGTGCTGCGATGATGCTGAGATATGGATTAGATCAACCTGCGGCAGCCGATCGCATTGAGCAAGCGGTGCTAAAAGTCTTAGATCAGGACTACCGAACGGGAGACATCATGTCCGAAGGGAAAACACTTTTGGGATGTCAGGCGATGGGACAAGCGTTGATCGAAGCGCTCTAATAAGAAGTTGCATAAACTACCTCCTGTAGAGACGGTTTATAGAAATGTTCTATTGTCGTCTTGATGAAGTTTTTCGCTTCGTTATTCTGTCCTTCTGCCCCTCAACCTCCCGATTTTGGGAGACTTTCAGACAATTGCTCTCGTGTAATGTCCTCCAATTGTGGGGGATTGAGGGGGCGGTTCCAAACGGAAAATTGTGGTGAAGGATTTGACCGAATTCACGTTAATTAGAAGATGTCAGATGCGATCGGCGCATGTTGAATCGCCAAAATCGTGATGTCATCAAACTGAGTGGCGTTGTCCATGTGGGCAAACAAATCAACTTTGACCCGCTCTAATAAGGCAGCGGCCGATGGGGCGGATTTTTGAAGACAATGTAAGAGACGATCGTTGCCAAACAGCTTACCCTGGGGGCAATGCGCCTCTGTCACGCCATCCGTGTAGCCAATCAAAATGTCGCCTGGTTTTAAGTAGACTTGCTGCACCTTAAACTTCATTTTGGGCAACATCCCCACAGCGGGGCCAGTATGCTTTAAAGTTTCTCTTACCCCTGTGCGATCGACAATATAAAGCGGTTCATGTCCTCCATTCACATAGGTCAACTGCCCAGTTTCAGGGTTCAACAGACCAAAGAACAGCGTCGCAAACATATTCATATTGCTGTGCTCTTGAGCGACGTAATCGTTGGTGAGCGAAACGGCTTCCAAGGTGCGATCGGGATCATCTTCGTGTAATTGCCCAGAGAATACGCGAATTAGACTGCGAAACAACGCCATAAACAATGCTGCGCCGACTCCTTTATCACATACATCTGCGATTACTAATCCCAAATAATTTCCTGGCAGCGTGAACGCATCATAGAAGTCTCCTGCAACTTGACGCGCTGGATAAAAACACGCTGCAATCTCCCAATTGGGCAACTGAGGAATCTCATTGGGCAGAAAATCTAATTGAATTTGCCGACCTTTTTCGAGTTCTTCGTCCAGCGCTCTGGAGTAGAGTTCGATTTCTTGTTTGGCGCGATCGAGCGAGTCATAGGAGTCTTCTAGCACCCCATAGAGTCGAGCATTTTCCAGTACCAGGGCAATCTGATCGGCTGTGATTTGCATCAAATTGGCGATTTCTGGACTAAATTGCTCAGGCTCACAGTGCAGCAGCGTCAAAATGCCCAACAGTTCGTCGCCTTTGAGAATGGGAACCGCCAGCGCTGATCGTACGATATAAGGTTGATTGGGCAGTTCTAACCAGCGATCGTCTGTTTCGGTATCGACAATCAAGCCCAAAGTTTTGTGACGGCTCACCCAACCTGCGAGTCCTTTGTCCAACACGCGCCCGATGAGCCGCGATCGCACCTCTCCCGTCATATCCTGCTGAGTCAGAATGCTCTCGATCACCACGCCATCATTGTCTAAAAGAAATAAACTGCCCCGTTCGGCATCGGTGAGCCGTCTGGAGATATCTAGCGTTTCTTGTAGCGTTTCTTTGAGAACTTCTTCTTTGGCTGGAGTGCGGGCCATGGAGACCAATTTTTCGAGCAAGGTTCTCAGCGCTTCTGCGGCCGATCGCTCTGTTTTGAGAGACGCAATTTCCTGACGTAGTAGCTGTAGTTCTTCTGATTCAATGGTTTTCATGCTTCGTTAGCCATAGAACGATTGACGACAAAAATATTGCGATTGCGATCGCCCGTTCGTTCGTACATAAACTTATCGACTCCTTGAATCGCCAGATAAACGCCCAACCCTCCGATTTTGCGGCTTTCTAGCGGTTCGTTGAGGTCTTCTGCGTCCGGCAGATCCTGTTGATTGGGATTGTAAGAAGTGGCCGTGTCTTCGATCGCCAACGTCAGCATTTCTGGAGTCAAATTGACTTGAAAATGAATATCGCCTTGATGACCCGTTTCTTCGTAGCCATGAATAATAATGTTGGTGGCAATCTCATCCACGGCCAGCCGAAATCGATAGGCTGCCTTCTTGTCCAAACCTGCCGCTTGTGTGGCCGCAACGACAAATTTAGCAATGTCGTCTAGAGAATCTAACACCCCCGGCACTGTCAAAGATTGCAGATCTGGAGACTCAATTCGCTCAGTTATTTGCATCATCCACCTACCTCAAATCACTTAAAATCACTTAAACAAAAGGGAGTCGGGAAACGTGCGTTCTCTCCCCACTCCCTACTACAAAAATCCCGTTACTCAGGCAGCTATTTCATAGGTATCAGTGACAATAACGCTCTGGTCAAAACCTGTTTTTTCGAGCGTGTCCAACACCATTTCTTGAGCGCCAACCACATAGATATCAGCTTTGGCTCCCATTTTCTGTTTTGCGAAAATTAGCACCCGCAGCCCTGCGCTGGCGATATATTCCAAATCTTGCATCAATAGAACAAGATGCTTGATGGGCTGCATGGCTGCCTTCTCGATTTCTGCCTTAAAAATTCCTGCGGAACTGGCATCTAGATCGCCAGATAAGGTAATTTTGGCAATGTCATTGGTCGTTTCCAGGGTTGCGCTAAAAGCCATCGTCTTCCTCTTAAGAATTGAGCTTGGATTGAATGAAAGTATGAATAGAAGGGTCTATCAGAGATCTACCAGCCGTAGCGAGTCAGACCTTTTTCTAGAACTTCCACCATTTTTTCGCCAGTGAGGTAAGAATCGGGAGTCGATCGACCCGTAATAAATGGATAGTCCACAATTACCGACGTTTCTTTACCAAAATTGCCGATGTATGCCCCATCTGGCCCGGTCGCGTCGCGCAAAATGTACTCCAGCGGATAGGGAGGCGGCCCCATGTTAAAGTCGGTGCCCATAAAGCCCGTGCCGTCGTGGTAGTCATATTCTTTGCAGTGTCCGGTGACATGCTTGCCCCAGAGAATACTCTTGCGATCTTCGAGTTCTCGTGCAAACGCTAGACACGCCACCCCATAACATTCTGCGCCCACGGGTCTGCCCATTTTGACAAAGCTGAGAATGAGATCGTGAATGCGTTGATTGTTAGCCAAGTCAACGATCGGGCCACTGCCTCCCACGATCAGCAGCGCATCATATTGATACAGCACATTGACACGCGCTTTGTCGATCGCCGAATAGTACGCTTCGAGATCCCGAATCAGGCTCGGAGAACTAAAATAAGGCATCTCCGGCATCAACTCAGACAAATTTAGCGGATTGCTCAAGCGAGGTGACTGGTCAATATAGCGCACCTTCTCAGCAACCTGGGGAGAGGTGACAGAGCGCCCCAGAGGTGGGTCAATGTAGTGAGGATCCATGCTAGGAGGCAGGGCGACCGGACGCTTGCCTTTAGGCGTTGCAAAGGTAACTTCGTAGCCTGCGCGATCGAAGGTTTCGAGGGGGCCAATTAGCTCTTCGCCCCAGTATCCCCACTCAGATAAGACGATTAGAATGTGTTTCATGAAGTGACTGCCTTAAACCGATCGCCTCACATAGTCCACGTTTGACTAGAGGCGGGTGAACTGAACCAACCTGGTGGGCAAACTTAAACAAAATCTTCTTGGTAGACCAATTAGTTTCAGGCTTAACTGGTACAAACCCTGAACTTCTTGTTAAATTTTTTACCTAACAGGAGGTTGAGTATAAAGTTCCCCAGAATTTAAAGAACAAACAGGATCAAAACGGTAAGCGATCCAAACTGGGAGAGTGCAGCCGCCAAAATATAGAATGGAACCTTTTTTGTGCAGCTTTTGATTAAAATCTCACCAAAATCGGGGGGGCTGTGTTTGAGTGGAGAGTGATAGAATTTCGATCGTGGTGCCCCCTACAATGAGCTATCAAGTTTCTCAATCAGGAGAATTACCCATTCTCAAGCGGTGGTTCTCAAGTCGCATAGTGAATTTCTCGCCTGGATTTCACGTCTGCCCAACTGATTTGACGATAATTTAAGAAAATCCTGTTCTAGTGCCGCTTGTGCAACCTCAAAAAGCCCACAAGATCGAACTCAATATCGACTACCCCTGCCCCTGCCGACGGCGCGGACGTTTGACCCCGATTACGCTCACCGAAGCCTTTGGGTGTAGTCGCTGTCAACAGATTTTTGTCGTTGAAGAAGGCGGATACGTTATCGAGCAGTTGTCTACGAGCTATCCCTATAAGCGATCGTGGCGCTGGACAGGGCATCAGTGGAATGTGGTGCACCCCGGTCTAGGCGATAGCTATCTGCCTCTAGCGTTAGGAATTGTGCTGGTGCTGCTGAGTATTGGGCTACCTGTGGCGCTGCGAAGCTCCTCCAACGTGAATATCATTCTCTGGGCGATCGTGGCGCTGTTGTTGGCAGTCTTGCCCGCGCTCATGGTCTGGCTGGCTTATCGGCGTTGACCCATGACTAATGACTCTTTGGGGACTGTTTTAGACCCGACCGCTGCTATTCAAAACGCCCACCGAGCTTCTCTACAACTCGCGACTATCAAGGGAACCGTTCGCAGTCGGGCGGTTCAGATTATGGCGCAGGCGCTCAAGCGGCATCAGGACGAAATTTTGGAGTCCAATACGATCGACCTAGAGATGAGTCGAGAAATGGCCGTCCCTGAGTTGTTGCTGGAGTGGCTCAAACTGACCCCAGAGCGGATTCAAAACACCGTCCAGATTTTGCAACATCTGAGCGAGTTGCCTGATCCGATCGGTCGCGTCATGACCGCAAACTTTCAGGTGGATCAGTGCCAGACCTATTCGCAAATGATGCCTTTGGGGGTGATTGCCCTAGTCTATGAGGCGTTTCCCGAATTGGGCGCGATCGCCGCAGGTCTCTGTGTCAAAACAGGGAATAGTCTGATTCTTAAAGGCGGCAGTGAGGCGAGTCATTCCAACGCGGTGATTGCTCAAGCCCTGCAAGAAGCGATCGAAGATGCAGAACTTCCAATCGGTTGTTTACAACCCCTCCCGGCGGATCAGGGGTCTTCGATTCGGGATTTGGTGATCCACGATCGCTATTTGAATCTAGTGATCCCCTATGGTCGGCCAAGTCTGGTGCAGCAAGTGGTTCGGCAGTCGGCAGCGCCTGTATTAAAGTCGGCGATGGGCAATTGTTATCTCTATTGGTCGCCCTCTGGCAGCCTCGAATCGGCACGCTGGATGATTTTGGATAGTCACATGAGTGAGCCTGATCCGGTGAATGCGATCGAGAAAGTCTTAATCCATCGACAACAAAATCCTTCTTCTCTGACCATGCTGTGGAGTAGTCTGCGAGAAAAGGGATTTGAGGTACGCGGCGATGCTCAGTTGGTCAGCGACTTTCCAGAACTGATCCCCACAGAAGAGACTGAATGGAATCAGGCCTATCTCGATCGCGTCGTTGCTTTCAAAGTTGTGGATAATCTGGAGGGCGCGATCGATTGGGTCAATCATCACAGTAGCGGTCATGCCGATTGTCTAGCGACAGAATCCTATCAAGAGAGCCGCCAATTTGCCCTGGGGGTCAACAGTGCTTCCACCTACATCAACGCTTCCCCGCGTTTTTACCGCAACCCCAAACGAGGTGACGCAATTTTTCTAGGCATGTCTAACCAAAAAGGTCACCGCCGGGGCTTGATTGGACTGGAGACGCTGACGACGATGAAGCATATTGTGCAGGGGACTGGGCAGTTTTGAGGAAGGACGATCGCTGATTGAATCTACTGGCTACAGGTTAGGACTGTAAATTTAATAACCCCGAAGACTAGAAACGCAGCGATTTGAAGCGTTGGCGGTGGTATGGATAACGATTTTATTTAGTTCACAATCTTTAACGTAGAGGCAATTTTCTCGCGTACCCAAAATTTTAGGGTGGTCAAAGATTGCCTCTACACTCAGTCATTAGTTCAAAAGTAGTTCAACAGTGCGATGGAAAATCGATCGCGATTCTCACAGGCCGCTTTCTACTCGTCGCCTGCCAGTTTGACCTTGGTTGCTAATCCCAAAGCTTGTAGCAGTTGGATCGTCATCCAGGTCATGTCGATTTCCCACCACTTGATGCCGTGACGAGCCGAAAATTGGTAAGCGTGGTGGTTGTTGTGCCAGCCTTCGCCATAGGTCAAGATCGCCACCCACCAGCAATTTTTGGAGTGATCGCCTGACTCATAAGTCTGATAACCAAACTTGTGTGTCGCGCTGTTGACAAACCAGGTGCAATGAAACACCGCCACCAGTCTGACAAACACGCCCCACACCACAAAGGGCCAACCACCCAGCAAATAAAGAATGATGCCTAAACCGATTTGAATCGGAAAGAAAAACTTTTGCAAAAAGAGATAAAACGGATCGTTAGCAATGTCTTTGGTGTATCGGCCAATTTCGTCTCTACAAGGAACTTCATAGAGCATCCAACCCATGTGGCTCCACCAGAAACCTTTGTTGGAATCGTGGGGATCAGCCGCTTGATCAGAATGTAAGTGGTGCATCCGGTGCATCCCAATCCAGTCGATCGGCGCACCCTGGCAAGAAAGCGCTCCACAAAACACCAAAAAATACTCCAACCATTTGGGAGTCTGAAAACTCCGATGTGTCACCAGACGATGAAATCCTAATGTAATCCCCAAACCACCTGTAACCCAGTGTAGAAAAACCGCTACACCCACGGCTGCCCAGCTAAAGTTGCTCGGCAAGAGCGCAAAGAGCGCCCCAATATGCACCGCAGCCATAAATAAAATGACGGGCATATCTAAGCGAAGTTGTTTTGAAGTTGCGACAGTCATGCAGTTGTCTCGATATTTTGAATACAGTGCCTATAGTCTGTGCGAAGAAGTGACCTGAATGGGAAGCGCTGTCGTCAAGGGGAGCAGGGCCGTATAATGAGTTCCCGATGTCTCCGATCTGGTGAACAGGCTGTCCAGGCAGGTTAAACCGACTCGCAAACTTCACTTTAGCGTTCTCACCCACAAAAGGCAGATGGATAGCTCGACAAAGCTGCGACAAGCAGAACAAGCACTGATCCCGATTTTTTCTGGTATTGACTCTCAGGTCAAGGAAAATCTGAAACGAGTTTTGGCGGCCTATCGAAATCATCGAGTCGGGGTGCATCATTTTTCTAGCGTTTCGGGTTATGGACACGACGATTTGGGGCGGCAGGTTTTGGATCGCGTCTTTGCCGAAATTGTGGGCGCAGAAGCAGCCGCAGTCAGAGTTCAGTTTGTTTCGGGAACTCATGCGATCGCGTCCGCCTTATATGGTGTTCTACGTCCAGGGGACGAAATGTTAGCGGTGGCGGGGGCCCCCTATGACACGTTAGAAGAAGTGATCGGCTTGCGGGGCACGGGGCAAGGGTCGCTTAAGGAATTTGGGATTGACTATCGACAGTTGGACTTGACCCCAGAGGGCACCATCGATTGGCATCGATTAAAACATGCGATCAATCCCAATACTCGTTTGGTGTCGATTCAGCGATCGTGCGGCTATTCCTGGCGACCCAGTTTGTCGATTTCTGACATCGAAAAAATTGTTTACATCGTCAAACAGCAAAATCCTCAGACGGTCTGCTTTGTTGATAACTGCTATGGCGAATTTGTCGAAGATCGAGAACCAACGGCGGTAGGGGCTGATCTAATGGCGGGATCGCTGATCAAAAATCCAGGGGGCACGATCGTCACCGCAGGCGGCTATGTGGCTGGTCGGGCCGATCTGGTTGAGGCAGCCGCCTGTCGGTTGACGGCTCCGGGGATTGGCAGCTTTGGTGGAGCAACCTTTGATCAAAATCGGCTGCTCTTTCAGGGACTTTTTCTCGCGCCTCAGATGGTCGGTGAAGCGGTGAAGGGCAACCATTTGACGGCTTACGTGTTTGAGCAGTTGGGCTATCTGGTAAATCCTCGACCGATGGAACCTCGCAGAGACGTGATTCAGGCGATCAAGCTGGGTTCACCCGAAAAGATTATTGCGTTCTGTCGATCAATTCAGCAAAATTCGCCGATCGGTTCCTATCTCGATCCGGTTCCTGGCGAAATGCATGGCTACGAGAGCGAACTGGTGATGGCAGGGGGCACCTTTATCGACGGCAGCACTTCAGAATTTTCGGCGGATGGGCCACTAAGAGATCCGTATGTTGTTTTCTGTCAGGGTGGGACTCACTGGACTCACATCGCCATCGCATTAGAAGCGGCGATCGAGGCAGTTGGGCAACCCGATCGTTAAATTTTGACTTTTTAGAAGCGAGTTAAACAGGCTATTTGAGGCTGGCTTTGTCAGTAAATAGTCGGATATCTTCCTGATTATATAAGGTGTCGATCGCTGCATTTGCTTACGTGCCAAAAATTAGGGGCATGATTGCTTAAGTGTCGATCGTGCTTCCACCAGTCCTCGACCTTGGTCAACTTTATTTTCTTAAATAGCATCTCAGTGATTCGCGGGTATACTTTTGATAGTTCTTGCTAAAGTCACGTAGTGGTGTCTCTGTTGACGCAGTTCGCCGCCAGGTTAAACAGTATTTTCACGGATACATCAACTCAGTCAAAAGGCGGCTTAAGAAAAAATACATAAAAAATACATAGTAGGAGGCAACGTTGGGCACCTCTCAAAGTTTGTTGGCTGAGTTGAAAAATTCTCAAGCTTTAAGAAACAGAAGAGGTCTTGCTTCAACTCAGTTTTAGGCAGCTTCTAACTTCTCGACAGCTAATTGCCTGCATGAATTTTTGTGGAACAGCGTTTTGGACAGGCGTTTGAGGAACCCTGTTTGTGACCACTCAACTCTGTAACTCGATCGCGCTTTATTCAAGCACTCTTCTAAACATCCTTCTAAGCATTGTGTGAGGATTCTCAATGTCACCATTTACCCGACATATCACTCTAATCTCCTGGGGACTGATCGCCCTTGCACCCGCTGCGGCAGCCCAGACCCCAACTCAATCCGTGTCGCCCCACAAAGCCTTTGAGCGGGCATTCTACGTTAACGAGGTGTGGAAGCATCCCGCTTTTGAGACAGTCAAGCCCAGCAAGCCTGCTCCAGAATCTGTTGAAGCGATCAAACCCAAAACGACGGATGTCTCTAAGGTCGCCCAAACCGCTACGCCTCCTGTAGCTCCTCCCACTGCCACACTTCCCCCGCCCCCTGTGCCCACGTTCTCGCCTCGAATCGGGGTTCGCTACAACAGTCAAGGCGCAGGAATCAATCAGGTGGTTGGCGTTGAAGGCTTTATTCCCCTGTCGCAAACGCCTGCTCAGCGGATCACATTCTTGGAAGGACGTGCGCTTTACGACACCGAAAATCGCGCCTTTGGTGGCAACTTTCTCGTCGGCTACCGTGCCTTAAATCCTCAAAACCAGCGCATTTTGGGCGGCTACTTGGCCTATGACAATCGCGACACAGGCAACAGCTTCTTTCATCAACTGGGTGCAGGCGTTGAAACTTTGGGTGAAGACTGGGATGCGCGAGCGAATGTTTATGTGCCGATCGGGACGACGCGCAATCAGCTAGGAGAAGCATATCGTGGCGCGACCTTTCAGCAAAACTCACTGGTTCTCGATCGCTTTCGTCAATATGAAGCGGGACTGGCTGGGGTGGATGTGGAGTATGGGCGCAAGCTGACCAACCTCGGACAAAGTGGCTCTCTGCGCGGCTATGCGGGATTGTATTACTACGCAGGCAATGAGGGCGATGATGCGTTGGGGGGGCGAGTGCGGTTGGCGGCAAAGATCAATGAGTTTGCGGCGATCGGCTTCACCGTTCAGCACGATTCTCTATTTGACACGAGAGCGTTTGTCAATGTGGAACTGAGTTTCCCTGGAAATGCAGCGCGAGGAGAAGACCGCAATCCGACGATCGTGTCTCGGTTGGGCAGTTCTGTCGAGCGGACGATGAGTGTCACTGTAGATGAACAGCAAGATCGCGATCGCGTAATTGCTTTGGCACCCGGAACTAATCAGCCTTTGCAAGTGGTTCACGTTGAGTTGGGAACGGCGGGCGGAAACGGGACGGTCGAGAGTCCGTTTGGGACGGTCAATCAAGCTTTAAATTCAGCCTCGAATGGGGTGGTGTACGTGCGTTCTGGCACTAATCCTGGAGTTGCAGGGTTTACAGTCCCAGCGGGTGTCAGCGTGTTGTCTAATGCGGTGCCCCAAACTGTTAGAACGGCCCAGAGCGATCGTGTCCTTCTCCCTCAGTCGGGGAGCGGAGTTTTGCCAAATGTGACGAGTACGATTACGCTCGGTAGCGATTCAGCGTTGTCTGGTTTTCGGATCACGCCTGATACTGGGTCAGCGATCGCTGCAAACAACGTTTCAGGAAATGTCTCGATTACCGATAACGTGATTCCAACTATGAATGGCGTTGCTCCAGGAATCAGCGTTGAAAATGACTCAGTGCCCGTCAATCTTACGATCGCTCGTAACACCATCACGGATACCAGAGCCGAAGGCATTTTTGTTAGAAGCCGAGGAACCGCACAAACTACAGCAACGGTAACTGATAATTCAACGGCTGATACGATCGCATCGGGAATCAAAATCTTCACGCTCGATGACGCTCAGTTAAACGCTAACGTTGCCAACAATACCGTCACTACAAATCAATCAACAATCGGTCAAGATGGTGCAATTCGCATCGGAACTTTTAACAACGGACGAGTTGAAGTGACCGTCGCTAACAATATGATTCGAGACAACGAAAGTAATGGGTTGTTTATCGGATCAGAAGATACTTCGATCGTGCGTGCCAACATTCTCAACAACACTGCGACAAATAACTTGGGGATTGGTTTATTTTTTGGAGCAAGACAATCGAGCAAAGAAATTGGCTTCATCTCTGGCAACACCGTTTCGCGCAACCGACTTAATCCCAACATTGATCCGCCTGGATTCCCCAGTGGACATGGCATCTTTGTCGGCGCACAAGAACGAGCCGAGAACATCACCACGATTTCTAACAACACGGCGATCAACAACGAACAAAACGGAATCTTTGCCTTTGTCGCCAATCAGGGTAAAGGAACCTTCAACATTCTCAACAACACAGCCAACAACAATCGCCGGAATGGAATCGAAGTCAACGTTGGCTTGAATCCGCCCCCTCCACCGCCCAATCCGATTATTCTGCCTCCGCCGCCTGTCGGGACAGTTCAAGGCGTTGCGATCGTCAATAACAATACGGCGATCGGCAATGTGGGCGAAGGCCCTCCAGGACAAGAAGGCGGCGGCATCATCGTGGTGGCTTTTAACAACGCAGCGCTTCAGATCTCAATGCAGGGCAACCAACTTCGCGGCAATGCAACGTTTACCAACGGATTTGCCGGGATTGGGATGGTCAGTTTGGACAATGCCCGCCTCTTTGCTAATGTCCGATTTAATACGTTTGCGCAAAATGCCGCCCCCGGCTTCAATGCTCAATCTACCGGAAGCAGCGGGGTCTGTCTCAAGTTAAACAACAACACCAGTGACAGTCCGCTCATTGTGGGACGAGGAACTGGGACAACCTTCCAGGCTGACACGCTGGGGAATGCTGGCCCGCCTGTGATTCAGTCGGGGTTGCCAATTAGCGCGATCGGAGACTGTGTAGTTCCGTAAGCTTTGGACTTTAGACTTTGGGCCGAAAAGCATTTAGAGCCTTTAGTCTTGAGTCCTCTTTTCTGCTCCTCAAACACAGCACAAAAAAAGTTGAACACAAACGATCGTGGTTCAACTCAATGAATATTATTCAACGGACTAATCCATTACTTGAGAAACGGTAAAGGGTGAACCACAACTGACCACGGCATCTACTTTGCACCTGGAGGACTAGAATGCTTCACCTGATTGAGAAAACATTCACCCTTTACCGTCCGTTATTTTTTATCCCACGCTCATCGGAGAAATCGCAAAAACAAGCTTGTCTTGTTCACCTAGCTGTACTTCTAATGGGTAGGTTTTATTGGGAGATAAATCCCGTAACTCTAGATTGAGACGGCCTGCATCCGGACGATCGGCTAAGGCTTGCCATTCTTCACCCTGCAACTGTAGGCTGCCACCACAAGGGAGATCTGCTTCTACCTTGAGCCGCACCGATCCTTGACTGAGTTGATATTCAGCCTGCAAGGTCAGCAGCCCTTGATCGGTTAGCCATTGTCGATCGACTTTGGGTTGACTGGGTGTGACGGTTAGCGTCAGAGACCCCAAAATTTCACGGACTGCCATCATCGACAAGGCCATTTGTTGAGGCTCGATCGCATCGTCAAAGCTAGTGGGTAGGTCAGTTTCGGGTAAGAGCGTCCCCGCAGAACGGGCCGGAGCCACTGTGACTAATCTAGCGACATCGTTAAGCAGTTGAGTCTGCCCTGGAAACAGAGCATCCACCGCCTTGACGAGTTTTGCCCCCTCGCGCAAAGAAGACAAAACCACCGCTTCACACCGTTCTAAAAGCTGCACCAAAACGGTTTCGGGCAGGGCAACAGGCAGACTGAGATTGCGGAGTTGAGCCATCCACAATGAGGCTGTTGAGAACACAGGACTGGTGACGCTCGCTGGTTCCGATCGGTAGTCAGAAATTTCTTTCTCCCACGGAAACAGCGGCGGCTTTTGTTGAATTTCAATTTGAAGGCGACGTTTCAGCAGCGCATGAAAACGGTCTTGCACAGCAGGTATCTCTCCCGGTTTTAGTAACATATCCTCCTTGAAGAGGTTGGGTTGGCTCGACTCAGAGACCTCCGATGTAAAGTCTTGTGAATGAGTTGCGTCTTCTGCGAGGTCGGCAAGGATCAGGGGATCAATGCTTTCGAGATCGGCAGGATTCGTCAAACCCAGTTCTTGCAATAACTTCAGGTAACTTCTTTGTTTAGCCTCTGAGTCGTAATCCATTTGATAACACCCTATTCATCAGGAGTTGAACTTCCTCCGGAATCTTGGTCATTACGAATTTCCCAAGCGATTTCCAGAAGTTTATACCACTGTTTTTGGACTTGATTGACCGTACAACCCAGCGATTGCGCGATCGTAGCATCGGTTGCCCGTTCCTGCTTCAGCTTCAACAATTCGCCTTGCTGAGTCGTGATTTTGTCGTGTAGCGTCTGCCACTGTCGATTTGATAGTCCCAGATTGCGCTCCAGGTCAGCCTCTAGCCACTGATGCACCAGTTCCCAATTGCTGGAGAAGGCAAATCGAATCAGGTGATATTTAAATCGCTGCTGAAGATAATCGCGCTGACGAGACGTTAGCCCCAAAATTTGCTCGATTTCGTTGGCGGGCAGATCTCTCAGACGCAGCGTAAAGTAGTCAATACAATCATTTTGCTTGCGTTCTTCGAGATAGGCAATCAACTCTTTGATCACCGTCTGCCGCAGCGTGTCTTCTTCAATTTCTGGCTCTTGAGCCACCATCTGCTCACGAACCTGCTGAATCGAGGCCACATTCCAGGGCGTTTCGGACTCTGACAGTGTGCCCTCGGCTGCCCGTTCCATATCAACCAGGGTCTCGGAAGGCTGCTGTTGAGAAAAGGTTTGTGCTCTGAGAATGATCAATTGCTGGTTACGGTTGCCGGGAAGGGGGATTCGCCGTTTGCCGTAGCGCTCAGAAAACGCCATGTACTCAGCTAGATCTAGCAGTGATTTGGGCGTATACATCGAGCCGACCTGCGTTTCTCGACGAAAAGCGGTGAGGGCTTCGACATAGAAGCCTTGTAAAAAGTCTTCGATCAGTGTCAATCGAGCTTGATAGCTGGACTGACTTTGGATGGGATTGATATAGCGATAAACGACCGCGCTGAGGTTGCTGTGTAGCTCTACCCGACCACGCCGAGATCCGAGTCGGTAGTAGCCCAAACATTGCTCTAGCCGATGCCGAGCCAGCGCCGTTGCCCAAGCGTCTGCTTCTCCGGAGGCTTGAATGCGTTTGCTTTCAGAGCAGATTCTGACCACCTCTTGGGTCAAGCGATCGGCAACATCACGGCAATTTTGCTCAGAGGCAGTGGTTGCTTGTTGCAGTTCGCTCAACAGAAGTTCAAAGATGGCATCCACGCTCTGGCAGACATCCCCCACGATTTCTAGTGTCTTACAAATCAATTGCTTACTCTCAATTTGGTTTTGACGAGGTATCGATCACAATGAATGTAGGTAGAAGAAACCCCTGAAATTTAGATGGATTGGTGAAATGGATCTAGACCAACAAATTCAGGCACTCATCAAGGGTGCGCCGCAGGATGGAAATACGCCTCAGCTGATTGAGTCGATCGCTCCTGTGCTTAAGTTGCTGGCTGGTCGCTTGCGTCATCTGGAGTATTACGTGATGCAAACGCTAGATAACGATTGGGTGATGTTTACTTTGAGCCATCGTACCCAAACGGAAGTAGAGAAGAACGTGATTTACGCTTTCCCGACGCTCAAAGACGTGTCCGCAGGTTCCTTTTCCCGCTCTGATCCCAACCTGATTGCGCTACCTGTTCCGGTCGTAGACATTCTGTTTCAAATGTTGGCGATGAATACGATCTTCAGCACCATTTTTTTTGAAACACCGGGGAATGTGACGATCGGGACAGAGATTCAACGAGGTGAGCTAGAGCAATTAATCCATCAATATTGGCAAAGTTCGGTAGATGCTGCTTCTCAAACGAATATTCCGAGTGATATTGCTTGAGTGATTTCTGGTAGATTGCAGCACTGAGATGCTTAAGTTGGGACTGTAGGGTTTGGCAAGTTGTGGATTTAAGTTTCCACAGGTTTAAAGTTTCAGTTCCAACTCCTTAAGTTGAATTTTTGATGGCAACCGCTGATTTGTGATTTCGCTTCTGATTGTACCGAGTAATTACGGAGTTATTCGCAAGTTAACTAATTCAAACAGAATTATTAAACAAATTGATGCTTAGTTCATGAAATCTTTACGTAAAAGCTCCTGCTGTGTGACGGAGATCACGATGTGATTTGAAGTTAATATCAATTAAAACGTGATTGCGTTAAATTCGTAGAATTAACTAATCATTAGGCAAAAAAACAAGATTTTTTCAGCAATTTGACGGTTATTTCAATTATTTAATACAAATGACGTAACATCTTTCTGTAAATTTACTCTATTCCCTTTTAAAACACTTACGTATTGCACAATTTACCCATTTCTTCTAATTAAGAACTTTTTAGAAATTAGATCGCCAAACTGTTTAGCAATCAGTAAAAACAACTGCGTGAATTCTAAACATTGGACTCTAGGTTCTAAAGATTGGACATGGGACATTGGCGATCGTCTAAAGTCTTCGGTCTCCATCTTTTCTTTAACGAGCAGATTTTACGCTCTCGACTTTTTGCAGCATTCCATCAAGGAGGATGTTGATCACGGGGCGCTGACGCACTTTAATATTGACCGTCAACGACATGCCCGACTGGAGCGGAATAGTACGACCTTGGATGGTGAGCGATTGTTGATCGAGGCGAATCGTCGCTGGAAAGCTGTAAAACGGACGAATCTGAGTCGGGGGCAGCACATCAGAGCCGATCGCCACTAACTGCCCTTTGATGTCGCCAAACTCGTTGAACGGGAAGGAATCGATTCTCACGTCCACGGGCATTCCTTCTTTGACAAACCCGATGTCCTGGTTGGTGATGAAAATTTTGGCGGTGAGCGCGTTGTTGGGCACGACTTTGAGAATCGGCTCGGTCGAGCTAACGACAAATCCCGGATTAGCTGCTTTGAGGTCGAATATTGTGCCGTCGGCGGGGGCGCGAAGTTCTTGATACTTTAAGGTGACTTGAGTTTGGCTGAGTTGACCATCGATTTCAGTAATTTTCTTTTGGTTTTCGACGATCGCTTTATTTAACTGACTGTCAATTTCGGCAATTTTCTTTTCGTTGTCTGTAATTTTTACCCATATATCCTGAGTCGAGAGGGCGATCGTATTTTTGAGGCGTTGATCAGACTGAGCGATCGCCAGCTTTAGACGCTCCTCTTCCTGTATGAGTTGAGTCACTTCGGCTTGATTGGTTCTCAGTTCTTGCTGCTGTTTGAGAAACTGAATCCGAGAAATGCCGCCTTCTTTGGCGACGGGTTCAAGGTCGCGGTTGATTCCCTGGTTAATTGCTGCAATATCTTGGGCGCTGGCAAGTCTAGTCTGAGTTTGTTGAAGCTGACGTTTTAGCTGTTCGGTTTCGAGTTGTGCAGTTGCCGTTCGAGATGTTTTTTCTTGCTGACTGGCGCGCAAACGCAGTTGTTGGTCGGCGGTTAGATTGCTTGATGAATCGTTGAGTTGCGATCGATAGAGTTGATTTTCTGACACCAATCCCAAGCGATTTTTGGTCAACGCTGCTAATTCTGGCGACCTCACTGTTTCGTCTATTTGGGTCATGGAACCTGCGATTGCTGCTTGATAAAACTGCTTTTCTTGGATCAATCCAGTCCGAATTTTTTGTAATGAAGTTAGCTGTGCCTGTGCGCTAGTGGAATCTAACGTCAGGAGCAAATCTCCCTGGTTTACCGACTGACCTTCTTTGACATAGACCGCCTTCACCACGCCATTTACAGGAGCTTGAATTTCTTTAACTGACCCTTGAGGTTCGAGTTTTCCGGTCGCGGGAATGGCTTCCTCAACTTTGGCCACACCGGCCCAGACCAAACTAAATGTGGTGACACTGACAATGCCCCAAACGATCGCACGCGAGAGGAAGGGCGATCGCTGTAAAATAACAGGCTGATCAAATTGAATCGTCATACACTAGCGGCCTCCTGCTGTTGGTAAAGGCAAAAATATCGACCTTTGAGTGAAATTAAGTCGGCATGAGTGCCCTGCTCGGCAACCAAACCTTGATCGAGTAAAAGAATGTTGTCTGCGTTGCGAATGGTGCTGAGACGATGGGTAATAAAAAAGACGGTGCGACCTCTAAAAGCCTGTGCCAGATTGAGACAGACTTGACGTTCTGATTCGTAATCTAGGGCGCTGGTGGCTTCGTCGAGAATGAGTAAGCGGGGATTTTGAAGAATGGTACGAGCGATCGCAATCCGTTGTCGTTGGCCACCCGATAGTGATGATCCGCGTTCACCGACTCTAGTGTTGTAGCCATTCGCCAGATCCATAATAAAGTCATGCGCGGCCGCAATCTTTGCAGCGTTAATAATTTCTTCGGCGGTTGCGTCTGGATAATTCAACGCAATGTTTTCTTGAATGGTGCCCTCAAATAATAAAGTGTCTTGCGGAACGATTCCAATCTGTCGTCTGAGTGAGTAAAGCTCAACTTTGTTAATATCGTATTGGTCGATGAGAATGCGACCCGACTCCAGTGGATAGAGACGCGGTAACAGCTTCATCAAGGTACTTTTGCCCGATCCACTTTGCCCCACCACGCCGACAAATGAGCCTGCCGGAAATTCTAAACTGACATTGTTTAATTGAAGTGGCCCCGTCGGATTAAAGCGAAATGACACATTTTCATATTTGACGGTGCCCTGAATGACTGGCATAGGAATATTTTGGCGATCGACCTCCGTCGCTTCGAGCGGCGTATCTAAAATGTCGCTGAGACGCTCTAAAGACAGGGCGGTTTCCTGGAAGTTTTGCCAAAGTTGAGTGAGACGCAGTAGTGGACTTGTGACGTAGCCTGCAATGATCCGAAAGGCAATCAATTGACCCAGTGTAATTTGCCCCTGTAGCACCAGATAAGCGCCCACCCACAGCACGAGCAAACCTGACAGTTGATTGAGAAAATTACTTGTAGAACTGGCTGCCGTAAAGGTGAGAACCGTCTTAAACCCAGCACTCACGTAACGGGCGTATCGTTCTTGCCACTGCCAGCGAGATCGCAGTTCGATATTTTGAGCCTTCACCGTCTGAATGCCGGACAGCACCTCGACCAGATGCGATTGGGCTTCGGCGTTTCGTTCGGCTTTGACGCGCAGTTGACGACGCACGATCGGAGACGTAATTGCGGTTAATGCTGCAAATAAAGGTAACGTGGCTAAAGCCACTAGTGTTAATAGCCAGCTATAAATAAACATCACAACGATGTATATCACAGAGAACACGGCATCTAACACAACGGTTAACGCGGTTCCGGTTAGAAATTGACGGATATTTTCTAGCTCGTTGATTCGGGTGGCTAACTCTCCGACAGGTCGCCGCTCAAAATATCGCAACGGTAATCGCAACAGATGATCGATGATTTCAGAACCCAACGCTAAATCAATTCGATTAGTTGTATCAACAAAGAGATAAGTCCGTAAACTGGTAAGAATTCCTTCAAAGACGGCAATAACGATTAGAAAGACACCCAATACCTGCAACGTATCGGCACTATTTTGCACTAACACTTTATCGATAATTACCTGAGTCATTAACGGATTTGCTAAACCGAATAGCTGAACGAAAAAGGACGCAACAAAAACCTCAATTAGAATACGACGATATTTGTATAGCGAAGGTAAAAACCAACTTAAGCCAAACTTCCCTGTAGGCGCGCTTTTCGTCGGTTGTAATAGCAGAACTTCGATCGTTTCAGACGGCTCTAAATCTGATGCTAAATCTTCTGGTTTTCGTCGCAAAATTCCCGCTTCTGGAACACCTAAAACGATGGTTTTTTGAGTGACTTCATACAGCACTGCAAAATCACGCCACTGCACGATCGCGGGTGTCTGAAGTCGTCCGATCGCGCTCACGGGCACTTTTACCAATTGGGCTTGCAGTCCGAGCAATTCAGCAACGGCTCCACAGTGCATCAGAGACAATTTTCCAGTGCGATCTTTCTGATTAGACAGTACCCGCCGCACGCCATCACGTCGAAAAGGAAGTCTCAAATGCTGACTCAACATCTGAAAACAAGCGATCGCCGACTCCAAATCACCGTGACCTCGGACGTGAGGATACTTCTGCTTAACGGAAGCTAGATCAGGTTCAGGGGGGCGATCGGGCGCGTAGGGAATTTCTTCAAGCAATGGGGGCGTTGAGACAATTGGAGCGGCTGAAGGGGCAAGCAGGGCGCTGGGAAAGCCGATGAGACGCAGATTGGATCTATTGGGAGTGATACGATCGCCGATCGCCTGATCTGGAGACGTAGGTTTGCTGCTAATTAGCCAGGTGTAGGAGTCGTTTGAGGTCTGCGGCGTGTGAACGACTGCCTGTAGGTAAAAAATTAGAGCGAGTTCTTTAAGGGTTTTGGCTCCTGTTTGTTGTAAAAATAATTCGCTGTCTGCGCGGCGTTGAAGTTCGATAGTCAGTAGGTCGAATACTTCGATGATAGAAGGACGATTGTAAAAGTAATCAGAAACTTTGGATTCTTGTTTCAGTAATGTTAAAAAAGCTGCAATGGGAAGCGTAATGCAAATTGTTTCAGTGGAAGCGATCGCAGTTTCACAAGCAATTCCTCTGATCCAACTCACCCATCCCAGAATAGCACCGGGCTGTGACCGTTCTAGCGTAATGGGTTCGTGAAAATCGTGCCCTAGCAAACGTACTTGTCCTTCAAACAAAATCGAAATTTGACCGGGCATTTGTTCTCGCGTCAAAATCACCTGTCCCATCCGGTAGCGCAATAACTGCGTTTGGTTGGCAAGGGTGGCGATCGCGGCTTCTGAAAGTTGATCAAAAGGCGCAAGCGTTGCGAGAAAATTTTGGGTGCTGCTGGTCGTGTAGGTCATGAAGAGGTGAGGAGTCAGGAGTGAGGGGTGAGGAGTCAGGAGGCACCATTTAGAAGCTCAAAGTTCGGAGTTTAAGGTCAATTCCTCGTTGATTTTGGTTTGTAGCCAGCTTTCGTAGAGTTCGGTGAGGAGGCGGTGACGCATGGAGTCGTCGAGCTGGGCGGGGAGAAATTTTTCGAGGCGGACGATAACAATCCAATCATTGAGGCGGGTGGGAGGAAGAAGCTGTCCGGGTTGGCTGGCTGACAGCATTTTGGCGAGAATGGGATGCGGCGTACTTAGCTCCATTGGGCCGATTAGTCCGCTGGTTTGGGCTTCTTGACCTTGAGAGTATTCACGGGCGAGTTCTGGAAAGGTTTGCTCTCCGTCTTGAATGCGGAAAAAAAGCTCTTGCGCTACCCCTGCATCACTGACGCGAATCAGAGAATAAATCACTTTGTCGAGTTGGGTTTTGCGCTGTAGAAAATGGGATTCTAAGTGATTGCCCCAAGTTGCTTGCTTAAATTTTTCGACTTTAAAATTGCGTGTGATGAGTTGTTCGAGTTGGCTAGGCGTTAGATGATTTTGCTGTAACCAGGACTGACGATCGCTCTCCGCAACAATCTGATGTTGTTCATAAAACTGCTGACGGGCGGCGATCGTTTCCTCAAAGCTGCACGTTAAGGAAGCGATCGCTGAGTCAACGCTCAACTCACGTAATAGCTGCGGCAACAATCGATACTGCGTGAGTAATGCTAGAAGCTTTGAAGGTGCGATCGTTCCTTGTCGAAGCTGCTCTAAAGTGGATTGCTCCGTCATTTCAGAGATTAATAAACGAGAAGATCCGTTCGCTTGTAAGCTTGCAGTCATGATAGTTGCTGGTAACAGAGTTGTTAACCTGGAATTCCCTGATGCAATTGTGACCGTATTCGGAGACAAAAAAGGTTGTGATGAGGTTAACGTGACATTATCAATTGTTTACTATCACTTCTACAATCTCTTTAGCATTAAAAATCTGTAGAAATGCTAGACAGAACATCCCTACAGATAGTGCTATTTTTTCGTTACATTTAGACGATCGTAACGGCGTTAGGCTGTGTCCATTTCAGCGTTGCCAGCAGATCATCGCCACTGCTAACCAGGGTATCCAATCCACTTGCAGTCACATTCAATACAGCGTTGGCAGATAAACCGCTACCGCGACTGATGCGATCGTTAGAACCAAATCCAACAATCGTCACCGATCCCATTCCGGCATCCAAAACGAATCGATCGTTGCCGCTTCCGGTATAAACGGTGTCATTCCCTGTACCAGATGCGATCGTATTGTTGCCTTGACCTCCATAGATTAGATCGTCTCCTGCACCTGTGTTAATCGTGTCATTCCCGGAGCCAGCGTAAATGAGATCTTTACCATTCCCAGTCGTGACTCGATTATTACCTTCGCCAGCGTAGATTTTGTTGTTGCCGTTGCTGAGATTGAAGGTGTCATTTTGTGATCCTCCATAGGCAATATCGTTGCCGTCACCAGTATTGAAGACATCATTACCGCCGCCACCAAAAAGTGTGTTGTTCCCGTTCCCTGCAACAAACAACTCATCTTTTGCAGTGCCATACAGTTTGTTGTCTCCGTCGCCTCCCTCAATTAATGTGGTTGGCAATCCCACACCTGCCAGACCAACCTGTGGGTCGAGGTTTAAGGACTGATCAAGGGTGAGTAGAATGCTCTCATTGTTATCGATCGCTGGAGGTCTGCCAATCGAAAATGGATAGTTATTATCATTGGCAACGAGAATAGTATTCGCATCAATGACCAAAACATCCTCGATCGTTTGGAAGGGAAATCTAAAGGTGGTGCTGCCGTCTTGATTCAGATCATGGGGGTCTTGAATATTCAGCAGGTTAGCCACTTCTTCTTTAGCCACAAACCCATTGGCATCTTTTTTTGACAGATCCACTTTGAAGATCTTCTTAAATTGAGCCGCTGCGCCCTGAGCGTTATCACGTTCGATCACCAAATATTCAGTGGCATTGATCACGGTGAAATCGCCGATCGCATTGCTGGCTGATTCTAACTGATAGTAGCCGACCAACCCTTTGAACTGCTTGGAGGCAACATCAAATTCGTGAATCCGCAGCGCATTCTCAGGATCGCCTACCACAAAGCCTTCGAGCAACGGATAGAGCGTCAAGCGATCGGGACTCACAGCCATTCCCTCAAAGCCTCTCGAACCGCCAAGGTTAGCTAGTTTCGTGCCTGCCAAAACATCGGGATTGTCGGGCGATCGCACCAAATCAGCCACCACTTGATCGCGCACTTTGTCACCCGTGCCGGGAAAATCGGTAAAGTAAGCATCGACCCCCAATTGAAGGAATTGTCTAAATTCAGCTTCAGGGTTGCCATTGTAGTTGGCAGCTAGATAGCGCGCCTCGTTGCGGAAGGTGTAGGGATGCACCTGTAAGCCTGCTGCGTGAGCATCTTTGACTAGAGAAGTCGGAGGCAGGGTGGTTTTGTCTGCGTCGTTCACGGCTCCATCTGCGTTCACGTCATCGGCTTGACCGTCCCCATTGGCATCCATGCCTTTGACCGAGACAATCATCCGCTTCCAGGGGCCAATTCCGTCGGCATAGGTAGCGATTTCTTTGAGACCATCGGGCGATCGCAGGTCAGCATAGGTGCGTGGGTCACCACTGACGACGAAATCGTAGGGTTTGATTTCAATCAGCGATCCGTCGAGTCTCACATCTTCTGCGTCGAGAAGCTGAACCAGCGGCACATCAATTAGCTGATTTAGCTTTTTGAGATTGCCCACCTCAAAGGACTGAATGAAAACGGGGGAATCTTTTTTGTCCCAGCCATTTTCTTTGAGAATTGCGACTAGAGGTTCTTCGAGCGCCAACGATTGGGGCCCAGGGGTCACAGTCGAAACGTAGGTCGGCTTGCTGAAATAAGTGGGGTGTTTGGTTTCGGGATAAATGCCGATCGTCCGCCCAGTTTCAGCACTTTTGCGCTTTGCCAGATCAATCACTTCTTGCAATGTCGGAACTTCAAACAAACCATTAAAAGACTGATCCCGGAATGGTAATCTTTCTATCGCTCGTAGCGTTTTAATTTCTGCTAACGTGAAGTCTTCAGTAAACCATCCAGTGACCGCAGCCCCATCAATCATTTTGGTAGTCTTGCGATTCGCAAACTCAGGACGATTAGCGACATCCGTGGTGCCAGAAATCTCATTCTCGTGCCGTGCGATTAAGATTCCATCTTTGGTTGAAACTACGTCAGGTTCAATGAAGTCAGCACCTTGCTCGATCGCTAATTCATAGCTTGCCAAGGTGTGTTCTGGACGCAATCCACTTGCGCCTCGGTGACCCAAAACGAGTGGCGTTTGTCCGTTGAGTGTATTGAGCTTAAAGAAGTTGGGCGTGGGAACAGGCGCATCGAGCAGCTTGCCGCTGGTGTCAAAGTGGAGCAAGTAAGGGCCGAATTCATCCCCAATCCAGATCGTTCCGTCCGCATCAAATACAAAAGATTCAATATCAAAATCGGCTCCTGTTAGCAACCGTTCTGACGTGTCGTTGTTGGTGAGTTTGAACGGTGCTTTCTGGTCAGGATCAGACAGTTGAATAAAATCTAAAACTTTAACACTGCCGTCACCGCTGCCTACTTCTCGAAAATTAGGATCGATGCGGTAGATTCTCAGCAAGAAGTCCGAGCTATTTCCCTTTGCTCCAAACCCGTTGTCAGGCATAAACCAGAGAGTCTCTTTGTCTGCAAATTGGACGGCGCTAAACCCCTGTACAGGCTGCCCTGAAAATGGAGAAGGACGATTTGTAGAAACGACATCTTTACCCGCCTGAGGCCCAGGCGCAAACGTGTCAGCAGGAAGTGAAGCGAATCCTTTAAGGGTTGCGTTTGACATATTTTTAGGAATGGTAATGCGATCGATGGGACTCCGAAAAGCAAACTGATTCCCTTCACCAGACGATTGAGTGAAGCGTTGAATTGAGAAAAACCAGGTTTAGTATCGTAGATGTCGATCGTGAATCCAAGTTCGCTAGAAGACATTGAGTATAAGATTTCGTAAAGGATACCGAGATTTTGCGGAGTGTTGCGAATTGTATTAGTTAATAGCCCGCTGCTTACCTGGCATTAATTAAATTAATCACTTCAGGAATCACGATCGCCAGGAGCTAATTTTTGTAAATCATCTCTATGTGACAGTTTTTGTGACAGTTGAGAAAATGGGTGATTGATCCTGCTACCAGAAGAGGCGCTCCGATAGAGTGAAGCGCAAGTGGTTATACCAAATTCACTAGTTACTGATACAGATCCTCGCCCCCTAAATCCCCCAGTTTGGGGGACTTTGAAACGGCTTGCCTGATAGGTTTTTTCAAATCTGAGAGATAGAAATCGGTTAATTAACTGATTTTTATGAGTATCATTTGTTGGTTGATTTGGTATTAGCCGTTAGTAATTTGCCATTCAACCTTGTTTAGAAGCGTCCTATGACCTCTTCTCCTCGCCCCATCACCGTCGATCTAGATGCCAATCATCCCAATCTGTTAAACGGGTTAGAAGCCTGGTTGCAGCTTGATTTACTGACCGATCGACAAGTTCAGTCGTTGAGCCGTCTTTATTTAATTTGTGCTTTGCCAGACGTTTTGGTGGCTCCCGTTGTCAGAGAAGCCATCTCTTCAAGTGACCCGTCGGAAGTCTCAGTCACGGACTTTATCACAACGATTCCTAGAGAGCAGCGTTCTCAACCTGGGCCGGCTCCGAGCAATTTTTTGACTCGATTTTTGCAGTCCTTCATGGCAGAACTCAGCGTCGTTTGGCTGCTGGTGTTGGGCGTGTTTATGGTGATTGTGTCTTCGGCGGTGCTGGCGGCGAGTCAGTGGCAAAACTTTCCGCCTGTGGGTCAGTATCTTGTGCTGTTGGCTTACACCTTGAGCTTTTGGGGTGTCTCAACCTGGGCGGGTCGTCAAGAAAATTTGCGGCTGACAGCCTCGACGCTACAAATCATCGCGCTATTGTTGGTTCCGGTTAATTTTTGGGCGATCGACCGGTTTCTCCTTCAGTCTTTTCAGCTTCAGAATGGGGTAACGGCAGCAATTGCAGGTTTGATTCTCACAGCAATCACATTTCCACTATTTAAAAGTTCGTTACTCTCTGCTAGTGCCGTCGAAAAAACACGATCGCTGCTCTGTTATTTGGGACTCAGCTATTTACAAAGCGGTTGGGAATTCGCACAATTTCCGATTTTAGCGATTTATCTTGCTGCGGTTGGGCTAACGATCGCACGTCCTCGATCGTCGTCCAAATTACTGTCACTGCTTGGGTTTGCCTTAGCGCTTCTCTTGATCCGGGCGGTGTTTATTGTTGGTGTGGATGTTGCTCAGTTGGGTCTGGCGTTTGGAATTTGTGGCTGGCTGACGGCTCGATTTGCTCAACAAACAGAACGATCGCGGCGATCGTGGTCACTCAGCAGTGGATTGCTTGGTTTGGGCTGGTTAGTGTCTGTCGGCAGTGTGCCCTGGCAGGCGCTGGTCGTGAGCGCGATCGGGCTATGGGTTTGTGTAGAACGGCTGCGTCGATTTTGGCGGCGATTTGAGGTCGTGGGACTGGTCGCGATCGCGCTACAAATGTCCTGGTTACTTTGGCGCTTGATTCCTCCGACAACTCAGGTACAGATTGTTGAATTTTCTACGCGCCTGACTGAAACTCAAGGAATCCCAGCAGCATTGTTAGGATTGATTTTATTTCCCTACGTGCCTATCACGCTAGCATTGTCAGAATGGTTGCACCAGCAGCAGAAACCAGCCTTAGAAAAACTCGCTGCCAGAATTGCATTAGCGTTGGGAATTTTGTTCACTGGGCTGAGTGCATTTGTGCCCCTGACCCAAACCTGCAATTTATTCTTATCGACTATCACGCTGGTATGCGTTACCTGGCGCTGTCGTTCTCGTTCAGCCTATGATTCTTTAGTTCATTTCACTCATCTCACTGGGTTATTTACAATTCTATCTGCGATTCACTATTGGTTTCCAGATTTAGACCAGAGCCATTGGGCAGGAGTCTTGCTCGTGTTCACGATAGCAGAGTGGGTTTTTAGCGTAACCGTTCAAACTGTATTGCAGAAAAGCGCCTGGTATGTTGGATTCGGCTTTGCGGCTGCATCCTATACGCTGTTATTAGAGAAAGCTCCACCAATTTTATCAACCAGTTGGTTAGTGATTCCTTTAGCGTTAACTGGAATTGCCGTTCGATTCTCAGACAGACGACGAATTGCAAGCTGCATCAGCACGATCGCGCTTCTGGCGGTTCAGTTTCTTACCTTACAATCTCCAGAAATAGGACTCTTTAGCTTGGGGTTAGCAGCCTTATTGACGGTCGTAAACTCACGCTGTTTGCTCCAACTCGAAGCGGCTCAGATCGCAATTGGATTTAGCTTAACGTTTATCAGTTGGCTGCTTTGGCATTGGGTGCCGGGAATGCGAGAAGCAGAAAGTTGGCTTTTGGTGGGTGCGATCGCGGCCACTGTACTTTGGCAACTGCGTCGCATCTTTCAAACTCGAACCTCACAAATTCTTGCCCTTTATGCAACTGCCAGCGATGGGTGGGCCCTGTTTCTCTGTGCAGGGGTTTTGATTGGTTCAACGGTTCATGCGATCGCACTTTACGCAGCGCTTACTTCGCCCTCCCTGGTTGTCCTGGCAGCAATTTTCCTCGTGACAGCCGCCAGCACCCGCACCTGGCAAACCCGCTCAGAGCTATCATTTTGGGTCATCGGACTGGGCTTAGAGTTACTAGTTGCCGAAAGCCTGGCCTGGGCAGAACCCTCCATTCCCTATCTGAGCATTATCAACGTCGGATTAGGATTGGCGACTCAAGTGGTGGGCGATCGACGGCAGACAAATGGATTTTGGGGTTGGCATGGATTGCCTTTGGTCTACGGTAGCTTTGCGCTGCTCCTGCGTCTGCAAACCTTTGAGTCTTGGACGGGCATGATTTCTCTGGGTGTGGCGCTGATTGCCATTGGAGTCGGTCGCCGCCTTCCGACGCTTAAACCACTGACTTATTTGGGCGCGATCGGCATCTCTCTATCGGCTTATGAACTGCTCTTTTATCAAATTCAGGCATTAGATTGGAGCGATCGCTTAATGGCTATGGCAACCCTTGGTGCCGTTCTGATGGTGCTCTACAGATGGCTATTTCCGCTGTGGTCAAACTACTTTCGATTAAGTCTTGCCGAAGTGAAACAACTGGCTCATCTTCACTGGGGAATGAGTAGCCTTATTTTAATCGGAGCGGCTGTTCTCACATTACTCGTCCCCACTCCTGGAACTTTAGCGCTAATTGGTTTTACAACAGGAATGATCCTATCGCTGTATGCCATTTTTCAGGCACGACGACACCCTAGCCTCACAACAGCCGAATTTTGGCTCTACGCAGGTCTCTTAGAAGCCGCAGGATTAGCCTGGTATCTCAGCACAAAACCCTGGTTTAGCGGAATTTTTAGCAGCGTTTTCCGTCCTTATGCGGGGGCACTTACGGCGATCGCTGCCTTCTTGATCTTCGTGACTCCGTGGGATCGGTTGGGTTGGGCAAAGCGCCCCTGGCAGAGGGTTTCGTTGGCGGTTCCTCTTTTGGTGCTGGTGGGAACGGCAGCGATCATACAGCCGCTCAGTCTGATTGTTACAGGCGTTTTCTATAGTTTAGTTGCTTCCATTCGTCGAGAAGTGCGCTGGACTTATCTCAGCGTTGGCTTACTAAATTGGTTAGTTTTGAGTCAATTAAATCGGCTGAATGTTGATTTGTTGTTCTGGCAGGTGCTACCGGTCGGGGTCTCAATTTTGTACTTTGCTTACATTGAGCCATCTTTTCAGCAATCAGACAAGCATGAATCTCGCCACTATGTTCGGATTTGTGGAGCGGGTTTAATTTGCATTGTTGCTTTGTTTACTCAAGAGAACTATGGTATTCTTCCGGGCATTGTCAGTTTGATTGCGATTTTTGCTGGATTGGGACTAAAGACCCGTGCATTTCTGTATGTCGGAACGGCTGTCTTTTTGCTTAATGTATTCAATCAGCTTGTGATTTTAGCTACGGTCTACTCATTCCTCAAGTGGGTAATTGGTCTGTGTATTGGAATTCTCCTAATCTGGGTGGCTGCTAACTTTGAAACCCGTCGAGAGCAAGTCACAACCTTGATGCAAAACTGGCTTTCTCAGCTACAGGAATGGCAGTGATGAGGAAGGAGACTTGAAGAACTTGTAGGGTAGCACTTCTCACTACCCTTTTAGTATCATTTCCCTAAATAACTTTGAACTAGAGAGTTTGTCACTCTACTGAGTGATTAGTCCTTTTGCAAACAGTGTAGATGGATCAAGAATGTACAGCGATCGCTCTTGATAAGGCACTGTTCCTTGAAGATAGTCAACGGGCACGGACTCGATCGCATTTGAGATCTTGGACAATTCGCGTGGATTTAACAAAAACATGGTATCTCGAATTCCATCAACCACGATACCAACCACAAGGCTATTAACCTCGATGACCATAACTTTAGCAGGACTAACAAACGTCTTTAATGGCTGACTTAACAACTCCATAATATTCTTACCGGCCAGAACAAGTCTTCAATTGATCGAATCCGTGCAACAATGATCGGTGCAACCGAATTTTTAATTAAACCTCCCCACCCTCCAGAATTGTTGAAACTTGTTAAGAAGCATTTGGATTTGAAGGGCGAGACTAACTCAGCTTCCACATCATAGTTATTAGGTTCATACATTTGAGTTAGGTCAAGGCTCCTCTTTTGAGGGTTCCTGAAAAATCAGAGATGAAACCTAACCTAACTCCAAACTGGTGACACCAAAAATACGATCGCTCTCTACGTCTGGAATCCGACCATGATACATGCGGACACAGGTAAACACAGGCTGTAGTCGGTACTTTTGAATTAGAGACGCGATCGCTGGATTCACATCAGGTAGATCAATGAAGACAGGTTGATTTGCAACATGACCGATCAAAGCACGAAAATACAATCCGCAATGTCAACGTGATCAGCAAACAAAGCCCCAATTTTGAAACCTTGACGACAGGGACGTAACACGCCATATCCCACCAAGCGACCGCTGGACAACACTCCGTAGGCGGCTCCTTCTCGGACAGAAATCCAGGGTTTTAGAAAGTGAGGACGACTGGCTAAAAAGAGTTCGGCATCATAACGGACAAGCTCTGAGAACGGCACATTGATTAATGGAGTCATTTCATCAGATGGAACGGGTGCAGATCCTTGTGCATGGCTCGACGCTTGATAAACATGACGAACATGACGATAAGCTGGGATAAACTCAAGGCGGCGATAAGTGGCTTCTCGATCGACCACTCCATCCAGTCCAATCCAGCGCTGAGACGGCTCTAATCTTGTAGATAATTGCTGCCCGCAGCTTGCCAAATCTGTTGCCCGTAGCCCCGTTTCCGCCACTCTGGTTTGACAATGTATAGACCGATGAATGCGAAGGTGCGATCGTAACAAACCGCCGAAATACAGCCGATCATTTCTCCATTCATCTCTGCCTTGAGAAAGCCTGCGGGATCTGCTGCATAAAACGCGATCGCGTCCTCAAGTCCCGGATTCCAGCCTTCCAGAGCAGCCCAATCTAACGCCAATTGCACATCCGCCAGCGACATCGATCGCACCGTCAGATCATTCATTCCTGCCTCCAAAACAGATTACCCGCATGGGCACTGTAGAAGTTTAGGAAAATTAGCAGAATTTGAGAAGTACAGCCTACACCCAATTCTCAAAGGAACCCATGATAGAAGTCTCAACCCTGGAACTCTTGGTCAAGCGAATTGCTCCTAAAATGGCATTACCTCCCGCAGCGCAATCGGTCGCGCGTCGCGTCGTTCAAGGCTACTTTTTGACAATCTCTAACCTCGAAGCCAAAGATCTGAGATATCGATTAGAGTTTCGCATCAGTTTGCCTGACAGTCCCGCGGATATGGATGCGGTCGATCGCATTCTAGAAGGCAACACCTTTTTGATCTACGACATTGCTGGGTTTAACAACATCTTGACGCTCAATCGCATTGGCATGACGGGTCGATATGTGAGCCAGGAGTTTATTATTCCTGCTCAAAAAACGGCTTCTGTCGAACTGCTACCTGATGTCACCAAGTTTGCCAGTTTGCCTGATCCCCAGTTAGAAATTCGCGGCTATGTGTCGCTGTCGTTGCCTCGCGATTTTTCGGGTTCGACTCCGTTTGAAAAACTGATTGGCAGACCCCAACTGCCTCAGCCCGCCAAAGTGCTACTCAATGCTGAAATTCGCGGCACGTTTTTGCCCAACGATTTCCCCAGCAATCCCAACAGTGCTGACTTTGACCAAATCAACTACTCTCTAACATTGGCAAGCGGCAAAGCGCTCAATCTGGTGCCCTCTGAGCCTTCTAGACTGTTGGTGCCCGGTAGTGCAGTCGGGATCGAAGTCACATCTGAAATCCCCAGTCTGCCCCCTGCCAATGGAAACGGAACCGACTCCGCAAATCTTGTGTCAATGCTGGCTGCAATGTTATCTAATGGCAATGGTAACGGAAGTGGAAATGGGAACGAAATTGAAACCTTAAATCAATCGTTCGCCGAGCTAAATCTACCGCTGAGAATGTCTGCGCTCTAAGTTATTAAATCCTTCATGGGGGAACTTTGAACCAAAACTTATGGCTTGAAGTTCTCCCTAACTAGAGGGTTTGATTAGACGACGTGATCAATAACGCAGTCAACGACTTTATTGAATTTACAACAATTCGCGTTGAAGCCTCGATCGACGTAAGTTCGACAAAGTTTTCTGCTTCGGTTTCAGGTGCTTCTGCCTCCCAACCCTACCGTGTATACACAAGTCGTCGCTTCGTTTCAGGCGGCTTCAGCCCCCTAAATCCCCCATTCTGGGGGACTTTGACAAAGGAAAGATTTCCAAAGTTCAGAGCTATGACGACGGCTCAAAGTCCCCCATTTTTGGGAGATTTAGGGGGCGAAAGATCTCAGCAATGACAGATCGATCAACTTGTGCGTACACGGCAAAACCCCCAACCTGGGGGACTTTCAGACAGGATTTTTGGTTCAAAGTCCCTTACAAGTGCGGAATTTGAGGGACAACTTGATGCACCCAAAGTAAAGCATTGCGTTGAGTTCATCGTCGAATTCTCCTGAGAAACGATCGCTGCCCACAATCACACTTCACACTTCCCGTCCTTTCTCTCTTTCCTTCACCGTCATGAATGCAGAATTTTGCTTTCGGCCGCTTTCTTTTAGCTGGGTTGCAATTCATCCTCAACCGAGGGGCGTAGTACAGTTTATGGGAGGCGCTTTTTTTGGCACGTTTCCCACACTGTTTTACCGATACTTGCTTAGACGTGTCTATGAGGCAGGTTATACAGTGATTGCGCTGCCGTTTCGGTTTAGCTTTCGGCATTGGCCGCTGGCGGTAGGTCTGCTCAAAGAACAGGATGAACTGCGGCGAGAAATTGCGCTGACGGCTCAACAGTTGGGCTACGAATGTGACCTTTATCAAGACAAAACTCGCTACTTTTGGATGGGTCACAGTCTCGGCTGCAAATACATTGCACTACTAGAATTTTTGAGCGACGATCGCTGGCCTTCTCTTCTAGAAACCTGTACGGATGCTCGTCAAGTTGAGCAACTCAAACACGCCATTGCTGACCTTCGCCCCGATACCGTTTCGATCAAGGGACAACCCTCACTTTTGCTGGCACCCGATATCTCAAATACCGAGAGTGCGATTCCGATTCGGGCGCTGGCTCAACTGCTTGATCGCCTTCAATTATGTGTATTACCTACGCGCAAACAGACCCAATGTTTGATTGCTCAAAGTGATTTATTTAATTTGACGGGCTTGATCTCTTTTGATCGCGACACCATTGCTGGAAGTGTTGCCAATCCTGGACAAAAACCATACACCGAGAATGATGTTTTGTGGTTACTAAATCAACTTAAGCAACGGGCTTTTCCACTACTCCATCAAGAGCTTTTGGGTAAACATCTCGAACCTGTGGGCGTGAAAATTGGATCATTCATCGTGGATCTCAATCCCTTTGATAAGTTTGTCAAGAGAATTAGCGATCGTCCCCTCGAAGATAATGTTCTTCAATTTCTAAAAGAGTTGCAGCAACGCCAACAAGCTCCTAACCTGGCTTCAAATGTTCAAAGCTTAGAGGGCAATAATAGTATAAAAAATAGTATAAAAATTCCAGTGTCAGCCGTCTCTATTTCACAAGACTGAAAGATGTTTTGTATTGAAATCTACCAATCGGATGTTATTTGTGGCTGGGCTGTCATGATTTAGTGAACAACATACTCACAAATTCGGAGGCAGCATGGTCGCAAATCAGGTGCAAGAGGCAGCAGAAACTGAACCTCAAGAAAGTGTCGCATTGCCCGAAACACACGGACAGCTAGTAATCATTGGTGGGGCAGAAGACAAAGAAGGAGATTGCAAAATCCTGCGGGAATTTGTGCGGCGATCGGGCGGTCTGCAAGCGCGACTTGTGATCATGACTGTTGCAACAGGATTGCCCGGAGAAGTTGGCACCCAATACACCGAACTTTTTGAGGGAATGGGCGTTGCGAGCGTCAAAGTTTTGGACAATGCCAAACCAGAAGATGCCAGTGACCCAAGAGCGTTGGAACTGATCGAGCAAGCAACGGGTGTCTTTTTTACGGGAGGCAATCAGGCACGGATCACCGAGTTGCTCAAAGACACAGAACTGGAAGCCTTGTTGCATAAGCGGTTTTCAGAAGGCATTGTGATTGCGGGGACGAGTGCAGGCGCGGCGATGATGCCCGACATGATGATTGTTGAAGGCGAATCAGAAACCAATCCTCGGATGGAAGTTGCCCAAATGGATCGGGGCATGGGCTTTTTGCCAGGTGTGGTGGTCGATCAACACTTTGCCCAACGCGGCAGAATTGGCCGTCTCCTATCAGCCGTTGCTCAACAACCTGTTAATCTAGGATTTGGCATTGATGAAAATACAGCGATCGCTATCAATGGCAAAGAGTTAGAAGTGATTGGCGAAGGGGCAGTGACGATTGTGGATGTTGCCAACATCACTCATAACAACGTTGATGAACTTCTCAAAGATGAGCCACTTGCTTTGTGTGGTGCCACGTTGCACATTCTGCCCCAAGGCTACAAATTTGACTTAGAGAAGCGGCAGCCGATCGACTAGTCAGCAGTGAGTTGATAGGCAACTTCATAGCAAGCTGACAAGTTAAATTCAACATCTCCTCAGACCCCTGGTTTCATCAAGAAGTCGGGGATCTGTTTATGTGAAAGGTTTGATTTACTAATCAGTCATATTAAGTCGGATTAAGCCGGACTAATACTTAAGAAATAATAAGATTTGTGTGTTTGTATCAAACGATGCTAGAGACTGTTAGGGAAATCAAGTAATAGATAAAAAAAGATAAGAACTGTTCAATTTCTTTAAACGCAATTTAGGAGAAGTTTAACCGACTCTTCAATTCTCCGTTTAGGATAGACTGTGAACACGATTCTAAAGGCAGGGTTTGACCTATTCGGAGTTTGAGTCCTGGACAGTTTCTCCTACTTCCTTTTCAAAAACGAGCCACTCTTGAAGTTCTGTGCCTATTTCAGTTCACTGTCATGTTTACTTTATTATTTTAACGGCGAATTTTCCATCCATGAGTTCGATCGAAATGCCGCTCTAAAGGAGTCATTCAAAATGCAGCTAGTTCCACGACCACGACGGGATGGAGAGTCCTCTAAAAAGTTTGAATCTGATCATCCGCCAAATCAACCCTGGATTGCGTTTACCGAGCAGTCAAAGGTGGGAGATGACAGACGCTCTCGTGACCTGCAAACTGGAATTTTGCGCGATCGCTACACCGATGACGCTTTAGATTATCGCGAGTCTGATCGCGTGGTGATTTTGGTTGATGGCTCCAATCTGTTTTATGCGGCTTCTCAACTCAATTTAGAAATCGATTATGCGCGGCTGCTGGCTTATTTAACCAAAAATCGTCGTCTGGTGCGGGCTTATTTTTACACGGGGGTCGATCGCTCCAACGAAAAGCAGCAAGGGTTTTTACATTGGATGCGGCGCAACGGCTATCGAGTGGTTACTAAAGATTTAATCCAGCTTCCAGATGGTTCCAAAAAGGCGAATCTGGATATTGAGATTGCGATCGATATGCTGACATTGGCGGCTCACTGCGACACGATGATTTTGCTCAGTGGCGATGGCGATTTGACTTATGCAGTCAATCAAATTAGCTATCAAGGTGTGCAAATCGAAGTGGTTAGCTTGCGTTCGATGACCAATGATACGTTGATTAACGTTGCTGATTCCTACATCGATCTCGAAACCATTCGCCAAGATATTCAAAGACTGTAGTCAAAAGTGTGGCGGTCTTGTTGGGTGATCGGGGTTGTGGGGCAGTCGATCGACTCCTTCCAACTCTCCTAAACCCAAACTGTGGTGTGACTATTCGCAGACGAGTCTTACGATCACGCCTCATAGCTAATGTGATCTGACTGATAAGCGGGTGGCTCTACGTGAATCAGGACTCTGACAGGACTGTACTTTTCCGCCAGCCGGGTTTCGACTTCTTCGGTAATGTGGTGCGCCGTCTCGACATCTTGAGCATCCACAATCAGGTGCATTTCAATAAAAGATTGACGACCGACCACTCCCCGCGAAGCAATGTCATGACAATTTAGGACTCCAGGCACCTGCGTTGCAGTTTCGTAAATCGCTTCGGGCGCGATCGCCATCTCATCCACTAGCCAGGGCAAATTTTGGCGCAGCACTGACCATCCACTCGTAAAAACCAGAATCGCCACCGGAAAAGACAACGCCACATCCAGCCATTGCCAGTTAAACGCCCAGATCCCAATCAAACCAGCCAACACGCTAATCGTCACCCACACGTCGCTCATGGTGTGTTGGGCATCCGCAATCAAAATCGGACTGCTGACCCGTTTTCCTTCTCCCCGCTCATAGAATGCCACAAAGATATTCACGCCCAAAACCAGCAATAGTAGCCAGAGTTCGGTTGCAGAGATTTGAATGGGTTTGTTGGTGCCAATCAGCCGTTCGATCGCGCCTTGAATAATCTCAAAACAAGCAATTCCTAGAAAGGCAGAAATGCCTAGTGCGCCGACCGCCTCAAACTTTTGGTGTCCGTAGGGATGGTCACGATCGGGCTGAGGAGATGAAAAGCGACTGGCAATCAATCCTAAAATATTATTAGCGCTATCGGTGAGGCTATGAAGGGCATCCGCCAGCAGACTCAGCGACCCTGTTGAGTATCCAACGACGGTTTTGAGCGCCATGACAAGTAGGTTGAGCAGTAGAGTAACGACTAATACTTTGCGTACTGTCGATCGATTGTCCAGAATCACAAGATCCACCTGATACCGTTTAGTTGCTATGACGATTAGTGTAGAACAGAGCGGGCTAAAAAATCCTGAAGTCTTGACTGCTTATAGATTTCAGCTTTCTATAGCGTGTGTGAACTCTTGAGGCTACTGTCAACTAGCGATCGAGCAAGACGGTTAAAAGCGCAAGTCTTTGTGATTGAGAGGCTGTTTCTTTATGTGTATCTTTGTCATTTAAGAAAGTGTTGTTTTCTTTCTTGAGCAACTTAGAATCTATCAATAGGCGGAGCTATCGCTGTTGTCTTCATTTCGTTAAACCTGTCAAGAGACGGTTGTAAAATCCCAACTGTTGAAGTTATCTGCAATCTGTTTGCGTGTGACTTCGATTTGAGTGCCCCAGGGATTGTAAAGCTGAAAGCGATCGCTGATGGCGTTGTAGTTGAGAAGTGTGTAAGAGTGATTGGCCGCAATGCCATACTCAACCGTCGCTCTTGTGTTGAGTGCAACCATGCTGACAGCGTTCATTAAGCTGATCAGATGATTGGCATTATTGGGTTGGGTGTGACTGCTCGTAGTGCGTCCTGTCAGTTGTGTCAGCGTGTCGTCTGGCCAACCATAGTTGATTCCACTGGCGTTGGTAAAAGTGGCTGTGGTCGCAATCGTTTTACCGTTGTAAGAGTTGCTGTTGTCTTGACCAATCCAGCCTGATTCATTGAGTTGAGCATAGGCTTTCTCGATGAGGGCGACCCATAGTTCGTTATTAGGATTGGTGAAGTGACCACCCCCCCAACTAGCAAAGGCCGCCGCTCCTTCGGGACGAACGGGCAGAAAGCGATCGACCGTCACATAATCTGCAACGCCCTTGTTAAAAAAGCGAACCGTGTAAGTGTCGTCTCGATTGTCAATCAACATGCTGAGAATGATATTAGGAGCGCGCAACGCAACCGCCCCCAACGCCGAAAGCAAGTAGCAGTTTGATACATCTTGCTGCACGATATCTTGGTAGCTGATTCCGTTTTGAAAGAGATCGCCATTTACAGATTCGTATTGATAAGTTGTGGTGCGATCGTAGGAAAGCGCGATCGGACGATCCTGTCCCAAAAACCATTTGCCGATCAGACGATCGAGTTGTCCAGCGCTGCTGTTGGCATAGAGACTGCCGATTCCGGAGCGCAGATTGGCGGGTTCACTGTAGACGACTTTGTTGGCAAGAACCTTGACGTATTCTGGCATTCCAAACTGAGCCGCATGAGTCACGATCGCTCTCAAGTCGGTCAATTCTGTAAGGTCGATCGTGCTGTAGTCTTTGGTTTCTCGAAGCAGCGTAATCATGTCGTTGCGATTGAGGGAGCCGTCTGCAAACAGTAAGTAGCGCGCTTCGCCAATCAGTCCTGCGTCGCGTAAGTTAGTACTAAACCAATCGCCTTCGGAAACGCTGAGATGATAGCGAGTGTCACCGCTAAATTGTTTGACTTGTACAAAGTAAGTTCCGATAGATAACTCTGCGCCAATTAATTCGGCAACACTGCCCCGTTGAAGAGAATTAACAATAGAATCACTGTCGTCTACAATTTTATTACCGTTAGTATCGCGGACTAATTGAATATCTGCGTCACTAGCCAACCCAGTTAAGGTAATGCTGGCAGAAATGCTGGAAGTAACGCTAAATCGATAGTTGTCTAAGGGATTGCGATCGCTCACATCACCCCTTAATATGCGAGTCCCGGCTAGCGTTCCCAAGTCCATCTCCTGAGTAGAGACCCCAGGCTGAACTGAACCTCCCACACCGGACTGAGAAGCAGCACTCACCGCAAGAGCAGTCTGTAGCGGAGCATCACAACTCCAGAAACTCAAGGGGTTGGCATTAAGTTGGAGGCGATCCGATGTGGGCATCTGTTCTTTCCTTGTATGAGCGATCGGGGCTGATTTGCGACTCATTTTTTAGCTTCACAAATCTAGTTAAGCCTTCCCCCTATTTTCAATAACAGCACAGGTTTGGGAGAAAATGAAAAAACGGAAATCAAAAAAGACATTTCTAGAAGCCCGATCGCCGTACCATAAAAGAAAGATTTATCGCTTTATGCCATGACATCCCTGACTCTAAATTTAATCGAAGGTTCTGTTACTTTTCGGTTTACCCCCGAAGCCGCTGCCGACCTAAAGGGAGCGATCGCTCAACTGATGGAAAGCCTGAAAGCCACCGCTACCAGGACTCCCGGCACTAGAGCAACGCCCCAAAAGCCGATGGAATATCGCTACACGGGCGATGTTTTTCTAGAAATCTTCTGCAACCCCAATATTTGGCCTACTCCATTCGCCGCCAAAGTGCTGATTACATTGAGGGACGATCGGATTCGCATCACCACCGAAGCTGAACTAAGTCGGATCATTGACGATCTCAACCAGTATATGGAACAATCCAGCTAAATTCTAAGTTGAAAGCAAAAAGCCTCCCTTAGACTGATCTTAGAGAAGCTTTTGCAGGCATTTGTATATATTTGGAGTGGCTCTACTCCATTGGAGAGATGTCGGTTTCAACATGCCAATGCTCGTCACTGTCATTGTTTGGCGGATCGCCCTCGACAATTAAATAGCTCCAACAATACTTTTCGCGCTGTGCTCCAAGGATATAACCAGGTCTTCGGTTTACTTGAACTTTTTGCCCAAAGTGAAACTTGGGTACTGTGAAGGAAATGACTGAGTTATCGATTTGGATGGGTTCGATCATATTACATCAGAAGGATTTCTATTAAGCCTCTTGTTAGTGAATCTGTAAGAGGTCTAGTTATCGTTCCCAATCTGTAAGAGTTTCAGCCTCGGTGCCAGAAATTCGTCATCAGTGGGATGTTTGAAGATTTTTGTTAATGCTCGAAGATGTTTTGATATTGCAATAAGTCCAGCGACGCAAAGACGGGAAGACATTGGAAACACTGTTCAGCCAGGTCTAGTCGCTCCTCTCGCTCTAGCATGGTGATTAACTTTTGCCGAGCGCTGATCAAATAGCGGACATCATTCGCCGCATAGCGAAGTTGGGCTTCAGATAAATTCATCGCGTTGCCCCAATCAGAGCTTCCAGCACTCTTGTCTAACTCCACCCCCTCCAACTCCTGAATCAGATCCTTAAGACCATGACGCGGCGCATAAGTGCGAATTAGCTTGCTGGCAATTTTTGTACAAAAGATAGGATTGACCTGAATGCCCAAATGATGGCGCAGCGTCGTGATATCGAATCGGGCAAAGTGAAAGATTTTTGTAATGTGAGGCGCTTCTAGAAGCTGTTTGAGATGAGGCGCTTGAGTTTGACCTCGATCGATTCGCACGACCGTCACCCGATCGCTAGCATCACAGAGTTGAACGAGACAAAGCCGATCGCGCAGAGGCAACAACCCCATCGTTTCGGTATCAACGGCCAGCGCGTCTGTCTGCAAATAAGTCTCCAGCATGTCAGCGGAGAGATCGCCCGTGTAAATTTGAAAATCGTTTTGAAAATCGTTGGAGTCCATAAAAAAGAGTAGGAATCGGGAGGGAGATGCTGCCCTGCTGTGATTTGCCCGATTATTCTAGTCCTTTTTGATTCCCTAAGCTCCCTTTCCTACTCCCAATTTGTACTATCCACGGATAAACAACTGCGTAAAGTAGATCTCATTTTTGGCATTTTTGCTTACGCCAATCCCGGTGAGATTGAATTGCCCCTGAATGTTTCTCAGATGCCCCGGACTCTTGAGCCAGCCTTGTACAGCCTGAGTTGCCGGATCTTTGTAGCCCATGTTGTAGGCCACATTTTCGGCGGCAGCCCGATAAGCGATCGTCTTACCAATTTCTTGAATGCGCTGGTCAAAGCCTTGATGACCAAAAGACACCCTTCCACTCGCCATATTTTGGCTATGAAGCCTCGCCTGCTGAGTGATAGAAGAATCCAGCTTTAGGGCGGGTAGTTTGCGAGTGGCGCGATATTGGTTGATCTGCTTGAGAATGGATTGCTCCATCGCGGCTAATGATGGATCGGCTTGAGCAATCAGTTTGGGTGCTGTAGAAGTAGCCTGCGGCAGTGTGGCCGGAGTAAAGCTATGAGCACACTGAGTCAGGCTCAAATTGCTTGCGATCGCTATCGTGCCGATCGTGACTCCAGACAAAAGGTTTTTCAGCATGGACAGCCCTTTTATACAACTTAACGGTTGACGTATCGAGAATTTACAGGTTCCCGCTTTGTAATGATAGTCACTTAGTCGAGTGTGGAATTACAGGTGAAAAAAGAGCTACTTCTGACAGGCCGACTGTTTTTTAGAAGTTTTTTAGAGATCAATTAGTAGAACGATCGCAAGTCTTAAAAGCTTCACAGTTCTAGGAATTAAATCACGTAAATCTGCTTAAGTGGAAACCCCAATTTGTTATTTCAAAGCCAACAAACCTGAAAAGAAATTATTCCTTAAGTTATAGGGATTTGTTTTTTAGTTCATGAATAATTAAGGATATACTTTGATCCACCCAATCTACTAACTCGAAATGCTCAAAGCTGATTTTTTGACCTCATCGCTCTTTTCCCAGAGGATTTCATTGATTAGTAGATTAGACTCTGTTTTAGGAATTGCCACCTTTAATTTAGAGGGGTTGCCTCAATGCTATTTTGCCACCGAAGACAACCCCAATCTGATGTGGATTCAAACCGCCTTTCAAACGTTGGGACTGCGATCGCTGCTCTCACTAGGTGACTTTGACCACGCGATCGTTTATGGACAAAATCATTGCATTCTGCTCGTTCAGCAACCTCAGACGTATGTAGCAGTTTTGCTGCCCGCGACCGTCAAAGTTTCGAGTGATTGGATTGAGTGGGCCCAAAAGTTTGAAATTAACGAACTGAGCGATCGCTTTCAAGCAAGCTAAGACCTTACGCCACCTGCCGGACGAGGATAAGGTTTGACTAAGGTTTCTCCGCGATAGACATAGAAGGTTTCAACAACAATTCCACCCCGTCTGAGTGGCACTTCTCCTAACTTTTGAAAGGTCTTGAAATAAGGCACAAATTCAGCCGCCGAGTCTTCTCGCTTCTGGTATTGACTTGAGGTGATATATAGCCCAGTTTTGCCGATCCATTCTGTTGCGGTTGACCAAAATGCAAACCCGCGCACGTCTCTTTGATCAAAACAAGTCATTGGAATCGGGGCCAAAGGTGTCAACGCCATTGCCACATGTCCTGATAGATGAAAGCGATTGCTAAACATAAAGTCGGCCGATTTGAGCGCCGCCAAAAGCTGTGGAGAATTGGCAAACTCTCGCCGTAATTGCTGAATATCTACCAGCTCGATCGACGCATCTTCTTCTGGCTTGAGAAATCCTCCCCAAAATGCGGTATTGCTGGGAGTCTGTAGCGTGCCAAAACTGACGTGAGAGAGGGCGATCAGGAGTAGGGTGAAGATGACGATCGCTGACCCATTTAGCCATCGTTTCGTTAATTTTGGATGCCATTGTTGCCAGAGTGCGGCCTGTTGACCCAGCAGCGGGGTGGCGGCAAAAAATCCGGGCATTGTCCAGGTGGGCAAGATTTGCTGATAGCCTCCGATCAGGGTGAAGCTGAGGAAGGCGGGGACGGAAATCCAGAGGAGAAAGCGGGATGGGAGGGAGGAGGGAGGAGGGAGGAGGGAGGAGGGAGGAGGGAGGGGGCGGACGAGTCCCTTAAGGGATACCCACCAGAGCGGCAGTCCGAAGGTTGGAAACAGGTAGGCTGACTGAATGAGGGCAGTTTTGATGACGTTGGGAATGCTGTAACCTTTGGAGGGAATGCCACGGTTACTTTGGAAGCGAAAAGATACCCAATCGTGTTGCCCATTCCAATACAAAATGGGTGAAATCGTTAATAGAAACAATCCAAAACTAAGAAGTGTCCAGGGCGATTTTAGAGCGATGCGGTGAGGTGAACTAGTTAACACAAATGCCAGCAGACCAAAGCCTAACAAAAAGCCATGATACTTTCCTAAACATGCGAAGCCGACGAGCAATCCGATCAGCGCTAATCGATAAGTGGGACGGTATATTTGTTCAGATGGAAAAAATTCGCAAGCCGCTACCCACAAACAGAGTGACCAAAAAAACATCAACGGCCCATCGGGGAGTGTGAGAATGCCGAAGCCGATTTGAAAGATGGGAATGCAGGAGGCGATCGCCAATGTCCACCAGCCGGCCTTCTGAGAAAATAACTGGACGGTGGCTCGGTAGAGAAAGTACAGCGTTGCGGTGTAGAGTAGCAGTCCCCCTAATCGAATCGTAAATTGTGAGACGCTGCCTGTAAGCCAGATGCCAAAAGCGGTTGTCCAGGCGACGAGGGGCGGGTGGTCAAAATAGCTCCAGTCGGGGTGCAGCGTGTAAATGTAGTAGTATGCTTCGTCAAACCCTGGAGGTAGTAAAAACGCGACGAGACTTCTAAAAACCAGCCCTCCGATCAGCAGAGTGACGATCTGCTTCGGCAGATATCTCTTTGAGATTGCCCGATTCGTTTTGTTGCTCCACCATTTTTGAATTGTTTGCATTACCGACCCAGAAAACGAACGACTTGATAAACGCCTACCTGTTTTAGCATTTCGTACTGCTGAGGTGAGATTTGGGCTTCTTGTAGCGTGCTGCTGGTTGTAATCACCAGAACTGATCGCTGTTTTGTCTGACGGAATTTTTCTAAATAAGGTGGCAGTTTGCGGGCGCGGTTGAGAAACACGATCGGTTGTTGTGTGTAAAAAACCAGACTCGGCTTCTCAAAAGAATTGGTTGCCATGACGATCGGTTCATCTGCCTGACGAATTTGCACCACCGTTTCGGCAACCTTTCTCAAAGGCAGTTGTCGCTCAATATCGATCACTCCAAAAACGGGCGTGACAAACAATAAAATGAATGCTGCGTAAGTGATTAACTGAACGCTCCAAAATCGCTGAATCTTGTGTTGAAAAATCAAAATTGTGCCTGCGATCGCGCCTCCTAACCAGATCAATAATCCAACCCAATCCAATTTTGCTTGTCGAATTCGCTCACCCAGATTGGGCATGGAGGGATCACTATCGAGCCAATTGGGACTATAAAACGCACAAACCGCCAGCGTCAAACACAATGCCAAACTGACATAGACACTCAGCTTAAACGCCCACGATTTGGACTGAGTTTGCATCTGATAATCCCACCACAGCGCGACTAGAATGGCGGCACCCGGAACGAGCGGCAAGGTGTAAGTAATGTATTTTGTGACGGCGATCGTAAAAAATCCCAGTACAGCCCCAAACCAAATTAAAGCAAACAGTCCGAGGTGTTGCGATCGCGGTTTCTGTCTCCAGTTTTGTCGAGCAAAATGACCGATCGCAGCAGGCAAATAAATCGACCAGGGAAAGAACCCCGCCAGCACAATCAAAATGTGAAAGTACCACGGGCCTTGATGTTGGTTGACGACACTGGTGAAGCGATCGACGTTATGCACCCCAAAAAACGAGTCTACAAAAGCCGCTCCATTTTGAAGATAGGCCGCCCCATACCACGGCACACTCAACCCTAAAAAGATCAGCATCCCCGGCAAAAGTTTAAGCTCTCTCAGCCCTTCTCGCAGCTTGCCCACACAAAACAGAAAGAGAAGCACGATCGCTCCCGGCAGCACAATTCCCACGGGCCCTTTGGTCAAGACTGCCAGCGCCATCAGGGTATAGAACGTCAGATAAAAACGCGCTTGAAGTTGGGGGCGATCGACCTGAAGATATCCCAAAAAGAAGGCAAACAGCGATCCTCCAAAGCAAACACTCAACACCATATCTGAGTAGCCCAATCGCCCAAAAAAGAATGACTGAAGATTGAGCGCACAGATGGCGGAGCCGAGGTAGGGGAGGGAGGAGGGAGGAGGGAGGAGGGAGGAGGGAGGTTCGTTGGCTTTGCGATGGATGTTGAGAATGTGGAAGCAGAAGGCTGTGAGGAGCGTGCCAGCGAGGGCGGAGGGGAGCCGGGCGGCCCATTCGTTGACTCCGATCGTTTTGAAGCCGATCGCTATCAGCCAGTAGATTAGCGGTGGCTTGTCAAATCGGGTGACTTCGTTGAAATAAGGCGTGATCCAGTTTCCGGTGACGGTCATCTGACGGGCGGCTTCGACAAAGAGCGGTTCTGTTTCGTCGAGTAATCCCGTGCTGCCGAGTCGATCAAAAAAGACCAGCCAACTCAAAAGCAAGACCCAGAGAATGGGGACGATCGCCTGCCATCTGGGTTTAGAAATTTGCGCGTCAAAACTGCCCTTCATGAAATCTACCAGCCATCCAGTAAGCGGTAGTCTGACATGGAATCAAGCCATTTGGAACCGTGAACAGACATTTCGGTGATGTGATCCGCTAGAGAAAATGTGAGGAATAAACCTGCTAAATAGATCCGTCTAGCCTATGTGCAAACAAGACTTACCCGTTGAGGCGCATTCCCCAGTCTGCGAAGGCTGACTTTGTTCTTATCGCAGCGGTTTTAACTGCCAAGCTCATCTGCGGTTGTCAATCCGGCCAGTTCCCTAGATCCCCCACGAGTGAGGGACTTTGATTTGGAAATCTTGCGTTAAAGTTCCCAAAAGTTGGGAGGTTGGGGCGGCGGAAGCGCTTTACAACGAAGCGAAAAGACTTCATCGAACTGACGCTACTTCAAACACTCATTTCTAACATCAAACACTCATTTCTAACATTCGCTGCATCGGTCGGAGGGCCGCGAGTCGAGTGGCTTCGGGTAAGGTGATTTCTGGGGTGCGGTTTTTCATGGCGAGATACAGCTTCTCTAACGTATTGAGACGCATGTGGGGGCACTCATTGCAGGCACAGTTGCTCATCGGTGGAGCAGGAATAAACTGCTTGTCGGGGGCGGCTTTTGCCATCTGGTGAAGAATGCCTGCCTCGGTCGCCACAATAAAAGACGGACTCGCACTTTGCTGACAATACTTCAATAACGCCGTTGTCGAACCGATGAAATTTGCATGACGCAAAACAGCAGGTTCACATTCTGGGTGAGCAATCACCTCAGCGTCAGGATATTGAATCTGAAGTTGCACCATTTTCTTTTCTGAAAACGTCTCATGCACCATACAGCTTCCTTGCCACAGCACCAGATCGCGTCCAGATTGCTCACTGACATACTTGCCGAGATTGCGATCGGGCGCAAAAATAATCGGCTGATCGACTGGAATCTGACGCACGATCGACACCGCATTGGCGCTAGTGCAAATAATGTCACTCATCGCCTTAATGTCTGCCGTGCAATTTATATAAGAAATTACCAAATGATCGGGATGTTTTGCCTTAAATTCAGCAAAGGCATCCGGCGGGCAGCTATCGGCCAGAGAACACCCCGCATTCAAATCAGGCAGTAAAACGAGCTTGTTGGGGTTGAGAATTTTGGCTGTTTCTGCCATGAAATGCACCCCTGCAAAGACGATCACATCCGCGTCTGTCTGAGCGGCCTGCTGCGAAAGCCCCAGCGAATCGCCTAAGAAGTCAGCCACGTCTTGAATATCGGGGTCTTGATAGTAGTGCGCCAAAATGACTGCATTGAGTTCGCGCTTGAGGTCTGCGATCGCCTCAAACAAATCATGAGGCAAATCATGAGGCAAACGAACCGTTGGAGAGGAAAGCTGAGTAAACACGATGGCGATCGGTTGAATAAAAGACCTGTGTTCCTGTTATTATAGTTTAATTCACCAAAACTAACAAGTTTACTTTTATCTAAACCTACCAACTCGCTCAAAACTCAGTTCACATCTGTCCAGAAATACGGACTAGAAAGAGCAGTCCCTTTGGGGTGATTAAATGAACATAGGATGATTAAATGAACAGCATTGGCTGAACATAACTTCGCCAATCCTACGATGCGAATACTTGGTACAAATCCTTGGTTGGGTGAAATCGAACCCAAGTGAACCTATGCCAAATGTGCCCTTGTCGAATCAAAACTCAAATCAACCACACGAGACTTGAAGACCAGAGTCCATAATTACTTTGAATCGGCTCTAATCGACCCACTTACACAAACGGTCTCCTAAAACTGCGCTACTTTTCTCCAAACTTTTAATAGCAATTTAGGTGCATAAGGTTTGAGAAAACTCTTAAAAGCTAGAGAAGAGTTGAGATCAGTTTTCCATCGAAACCTTATCAAATGGATAAGCTGTAACCCTTCTATAAGTTTTCTTTGAGCAAACAGATTGACGAGCAATCCTTCCAATAGTTGCCCCCAGACAACTGGCGCTAGCGGACGACTTCTAATGAAATCCCAGAAGGAATTGAGAGCTTTAATATCTCTGTGAGTCAATTCTCCGTCTACTCCTTCCGCCATTAGCCAATATTTTTGATAAGCATCGTTGTCCAGTGTCTGAAGCAAAGCCCACCAGAGTCTTTGATAGCTCGTTTCTGGAAGATAGCACTGGGTACCTGTAAGTTCTTGAACAGCATTTAGGGAAATCTTGTAAGCATATTCAAGTTGTTCTTTACGATGGATTGTAGTTATTCGCGACCTGTCATCCATCCGGCGTTTTAGTAAGATTCTAGAAATGTTTTCTAATCGAGACTGACGGCTCAAGCGCCAAAACATATCATAATCTTGGGATCTCAAAAACGTTTCGTTATAACCCCCTATGCTCTGCATGAGGGCACTCTGTGACATCAGAGTTGAATGATGCATGGGATTATTAAACAGAAAAGCTGCTTCTAATCTTTCATGCTCTGAAGGAGGATAATCCTCTCCTATTTTACTCCCTTGGGGATTGATCAACTCAACGGCCGTCCCGATCGTACCCACTTCAGGATGCATTTCCAGATAGTCAAACTGCTGACTCAAGCGATCGAGAAAAGAAATATCATCACCATCCTGACGCGCAATATACTTGCCTTTAGATAAACTCAAGCCCTTATTTAGTGACTTTGTTAGTCCTAAATTACGTTCGTTATGAAGTAATACAATCCGAGAATCTCGATCGGCATACTCAATTAAAATAGGCCAAGTGCTATCTGTAGAACAATCATTGATAATGATGAACTCAAAGTCGGTAAAGGTTTGGTTTAAGATACTGTCTACAGCTTCTCGCAAATATTGAGAGCCATTGTAGACCGACATAACGACGCTGACTTTAGGAGTTGGGTGAGACATAAAATTTACGCTATGAGTTACACGCTGTCGTAGAGGTGATATGAATTACGGTTAGCAATTGAGACTCTTTCAGAACCTGCTTTCCTTCAAACAAAACTCACTACACCCAGGCACTCATTTTTCAACAACAGGCAGTATAACTGAGGGATTTCCACGCTATTATTCAGTACTTTTTGCCGTATTGAATAATCTGAAAAAATATAGATTTAAATGAGCCTTTATATGAAAGCCGGATGCTGAAAAGGCTCCATTTAGAATTTTTAGCAGCAAATCTCTTTTTAGCAACAGAAAACTCAAGCATCCTGGTCGCTTGACGCAGTAATGAGTCCAAAGTTGCAGAGCAATCCAATATTTTTTCCAACCGCTTGAGCTACTCAATGCTTTAGAGATCAAATATTGATAATGATTGGAAAAGCTTTGTGATTTTAGGTGACGAAGAGACTCCGGAGCGCGGTTGTACGCACCTTCAATGAGTTGTAAGTAAGAGGCTTCTGACCGAAAAATATCTCGAAAGGACTTTGAGCGCATGGAGACCCGATAAAGCAAGTTAACTTTGGGAACTGAAACAAACTCATATTTTTCAGCTAACTTCACATATAAGTCTCGATCTTCGCTATGAGACAGCGACTCGTCGAATCCTCCGACTGCTTCTAAAGCCGCTCTCGCTATCAGTGAGTTAGAACCATTACCCACGATATTACTCAACAACAACTCAGCATGAACATTGCCGGAATAATTACAACGCCCACCTATTCCGATTAATTTGCCAGATTCATCAATTCGATCGAACCAGCTATAGGCAACTGCTGCCTTCACAGGAGGTTGTAAAGCCTTCCATTGATTTGACAGATTATCAGGCAACCACAAATCATCTGAATCGAGAAATGCAATCCATTCGCCAGAAGCTTGAGCAAAACCGATATTGCGGCTAGCCGCAGCATTACCCTTGTCACACACAATGACCTTAATCCGAGGATCTGGTTTCGCTGAAACAATCTCGAAGGTCGAGTCTGAAGACCGATCGATGACAACAATGACCTCGATATCTGAGAAAGTTTGATGGAGCACTGAATCAACAGTTTCTCCGATCGTAGCTTCCGCGTTGTAGGCAGGAATAACAACTGAAATGGTCGTCATGGCTTACTCACCTATTTCTTACAACCAATAATCTAGTGATGAACTAGGCATTGTTTTATGCAGGATTGCTGTTCTATGAGAGATTTAAGCGATCGCAGCCCTTGATTTAAGGCTTGGTCAGTTGAAGAGGATGGTTGAGAAATTTTTGACCCACGATAGGATTTTTCCAAACATCCCCAAGGCGACTAGAGTTTTTTCAGCGGTGAGTTGCCCTTATCGAAACTGTTTTGCAAACCTACGAAAATTGGGAGACATCTTCATGGGTGACAGTCTCTTTATTTTCTGATTCTCCTGAGAAAGTGTAATAAAGATTCAAGATCAAGTTGAAATTCAAGTATGTAGCGACCTTACCCAAGATAAACACCATCTCAAACAACAACACAATGGGAAGCGCTAGAGGAAATAATAAAATCCGGGTCTTATCCTCACGCAGCACAGAGCGAACTTGCGGTAGGTTAAGGGGCTTGATGCTCAAGATACTCGATAGAATTCCGCACACGCGCTCAAATGGACTCAGTGTAAAAGATGTTGAGAGGTTGGTGATTTTAGAATCTTGCGTGAGGGAGGCTTTGATACACTCTCTGATAACGCTGTCGCGCCCCTTTAGCAAGTACCGCCAAGTTATAAATCCCACTGTAGGAGGCTCATGTAGGGCCTGAGCTTGGGGGCGCTTTATGATCTTCTCCTGGTGGAAACGCTGTAAAAAGTGATGATGAATGTTGCAGTTACCCCGATATAGCGGTAGAGATGTTGGAATTGGATTGCTTAGTAGAAAAGCTCGACGAAAAGCAACATTATTCAGAAAGTAGCTATCAGAAATATAAGTGTCGCTTTGATTAGACAATCGAGGAAAGAAATAATGCAGAGCGATCGCTAGTTCGTAGATAGATCGAATAGGAGTCGTCGTTTCTCCAGCAACCATATTGATGTCTGGATACTGATTAAAGCTGACGAGAAGGTCTCTTAGCCAGTTTGGTGTGTAGACACAATCAGAATCGCAATAAATGACAATATCGCCTGTAGCAAGCGATGCACCCAGCATTTTCGCTGCATAATAGCCAATATGAGGGGCAGGGTGAACTTGAATCCACGGATAATTTGAGCATATTTCTGCAATCAATTCTGGTGGTGCATCGCCGCTATCAATAATCAAAAATTCGTTGGCTTGCTCTAGCGAAATATCTTGAGTGACCAGGGAGTTTAAGCTCCGATAAATGTTATCAAGCTCAACGCTGGAGAGGTTTTCGGTTTCAAAGACAAGAGAAAACGTTGGAAGTGTAGATTCTCTGGGGCTTGTTGAGATTACGTTTGACAATTGCATAATACTCTCCTTTATTTGGCAACAAAAACATTCCAGCTTCTAGGTTGATAAAAAAGTGACCTGCCGATCGCGTCTTGACCTGGCTCAACAGTAAAGCGAAAAGATTCTACTGCATCTAAATGAAACAGCTTATCTTTCTTGACATATACATCCATTAAGTAGTCTCCAAGTTTGAGTCCGAGATAGGGCATTTGTAGTTGGATTTCGTACTCTCCTGGCAGCAACTCGATCGGAATAGAGTCATTGAAACTATTCAGTGAAAGCATCATCTCTCCGCCTTCTGTTAGACCTTTGATGGCGATCGTAATACTCACATTGGTTAAACTATCTAGAACCTTTGCTTGAATACCAATAGAAGTTGCACAACCACTAATCGGCTTTTCAACGACTATGTTATTTTCATCTCTAAAGACGATTCCTTGAATATCGAAACCGACAGTGGGGCGTTTTTTTAGGGCAGGTATCCCAATAAGACTGGCATCTATTTCGGCATCGATAAACAGATCTTGTTCATAATGGCTCATCACCGAGGCAACAGGCCCCATACTCTTGAGATGCCCTTTGGCAAAATAAACGGCTTCATCACAAACCGTGAGTATGGAGTGGGCATTGTGGCTAACCAGAATAAAAGCTGTGCCATTTTGACGAAGTTCATGTAGTTTTTGGAAACACTTTCCCCGAAAACGGCTGTCTCCAACTGCCAGGACTTCATCAATCAAGAGAATTTCTGGATTTGTATGGATTGCACTAGCAAAGCCCAATCGGGCTGCCATCCCAGAGCTATAGCTTTGTAGTGGAGACTCGATCGCTTCCCCAATCTCAGCAAATTCAACGACCTCCTCAAACCGCTCATCAATTTCCTTCTGGGTCAATCCTAAAATGGACATATTCGCATAGATGTTTTCTCGTCCAGTTAAAATCGGATTAAACCCTGCGCCCAATGCAATGAGTGGTGCAACTCGTCCATTGACGGTTACCGTCCCTGCGTCTGGGTTGATCAGTCCAGCAATCACCCGCAGAATGGTTGACTTTCCACTACCGTTTTTACCGACAAGACCTAGAGCCTCACCTCGTCGCAGTTGAAAACTTATATCTTTCAGCGCCCAAAATTCTTGCTTGCGTAATTCATTCTTGTGACCACCCCGCGAACCTACTAATTCTGAGGCGATATCTTGCATTCCATACAGCAAGGAGAGTTTCAAATTACGGCAAAACTTCTTTGATACCCCATTGACAGACAAGACAATATCGTCATCGCTGGAGGGCGCTAGAATTGCCACCTCTTGAGCAGCATTTTTAGAAAGTGGTGTAATGTTCATGCACTCATTCGTTCAATAACATAAGGCATTGCTAACCGATAGATCACCCAAGCAACCAATAAGCCAACTAGTGCAAATCCACTCACGATCCAAAATCCAACTGGATCTGAGACTACCCCAGTGGTTGGTAGTTCCCGAATTGTGATCAGTAATGGTGTGACTGGGTTTAAGCGAACTACTGACCCAAACCAACCCGCTTGAGGAACTGGATAGATAACTGGAGTTAGCAGCATCCAGGGAGCCGTAATGATCGGGAGTACCTTTGAAATATCACCATAAAGCGTCCCTAGGGGGGCTAACAAAAGCCCGATCGCCGTCCCCAACATTACCAGGTGAACTAACGCGACTGGAGCTAACCAAGCACTCCAAGTTACAGGAATTTTGAACCAGAGAAATAACCCAAGAATTAGAATAAGCTTAATCGCGAAGTTGAAAAACACTTCACCCAACTTTGCTAAAACAATTGCCTCACGAGGAAAATTAATCTTTGCCAGCATTTGCTTGGCTTGTCCGACTGCTGCGATCGGCCCATTCAATGCTTCTACAAAAGTTTGCCAGATAGTCATGCTAAACATCACATAAGCGGGATAGGGCAGATCTGTCTCACTAATATTGATGACTCCACTATTTCGAGCAAGCACTAGTCCCAGCGATGTGACCAAGGGTGGTACAAATGCCCAAAACACCCCTAGAAACGATTGGCGATACTGAGCACTAAGATCTCGTATCAGCAAGCGCCAGGCTAGTTCCCGCGAAGCGAGAAGATCTCGACCCATCTCCCGGAACAACTTTATTGGCCGACGAATTCGACTATCAGTAGAGTAAGAAACCCGCTGAGAAGAACGACGACGCATGTAGGCTCCAGGTTGATTTCGATGATTCATAATTTCAACACAGGAATAAAGGCTTAATAGTGACAGTGTTTGATGACCAGTCGCAGATGAAAGAAGTTCAAATTTAAGTAAGTTATACCAATGCCATATGAACTTACACAAAACTTAAATAACGATAACCCTTGTCAGTGGAGGAATTTTCTATTAAGCTTGTGGAGAGCCAGTATCAGTGAGCACATCATTAGATAAACTTCAACTAAAATTACTGAAGGTGAATGTAGTTAGAGATTGTTCTATCTACTCTTCTCTTAGCATTTCTTTTGTCAGGGCATTCATGAATATCTTCACCCAAGAGAACTTAGGGGTGTTTCTGAGCCTTGCAACTTAAATTAGGATCGCTGTAGTAATGGCACTTATCCTTTGACCTGCCTCAATCTGATATAGATTCTGATATAGATATTGATTCTCAGCCCCTTTGCAAATATTTTCATCTCTAAACCTAACTTCTTCAATTTTAAACAAGATCAGGATTAATCTTGCAGAATCACCGAGGATTTGTGGATAGGTTGTCAGATACCCCTCTTGAATCACTTTGGGCGAAGTAAACAGCCCTCTAAATGCTGAAAAGCCTCTCCAGCAAGCTGTCTAGCATTTGCACTGCATTTACTACTCTCTTGAAGGAACAGAAACAAATTGTGAATGCTAAAACGTTCACTGAGAAAGAGTTACATCGTTTTTGAGTAATTTTGCTTCGTCTGGAGTGATAGTAGAGGAGTATGTTCCAGATGATCGCCCTTGGCCTTGAGGACAGGGTGATTTTCATTCTCGGTTTTCCACCGACTTCTCCCGACACTGACGACTTGCGGTACGGTTTCGGCAGTAAGGTCGTGATTGGTGACAAAGGCATTAGAGTACAGCACTTTCCCATCGGATTCGCGCAGTAGGGTCACTAGAAACGATTCGCATTGCATCAAGAACACTGAAAACGCTCCGAGCATCACGTCGCTCAATCGGTAGCGTGTCGCGTTGCTCGCTTGACAGGGATCTCGAATCTCGCTGACCGCCTTGCAGAGATCGCCCAGCAATTTTTCAAAGCTCAAGGCCGGGGGGTATGGTTCTGCGGTTCCCTCTCCTTGGGGAGAGGGCTAGGGTGAGGGTGAAATTTCGAAGTTATTTAATCCACGATCCTTAGTACAACGATAGAACGATCGTAGGATGAGCAAAATTTTACAGATTCACTCATCCTAGATTCGGTTATGGAACACTTAGAAAAGTGATTGAGCCAAACACTCGTGATTGAATCACTTAATCGATCTGGAATCTACCAGCTAATGCTTAGAACTAATCCTTAGAAAACAAAAGACAGCAGTTTTTGTACTTCATAGACTATAAAAAGCATCCCGTTTGAAGAAATAAATCCAACTCACCGTAGAATGCTTTAAGATCACATGAAATCACTCAATGCACACACTTAAACAAAAGCTCATTTCAGCCTAACTTCTACGATCGCTCACCCCAATCACCTCACCAAAACCCGCATCCCGTCTGATGATCAACAAGTCCCGATCGTCACCTGGCTAGCTCACTTTTGCAGCACTAAAAACTCTGGAGGTACAAAATCCACCAGCCACACATCATTCTCAGAACAGTAGAAAGTAAAGTTTGCCGCCTGCATTCTCGCCGCATCAACTACAAAAATAATCGGGCGACCCTTTCGACTACCGACTTTGCGAGCAGTTTCGAGATCTGAGGAAAGGTGAACGTGATGGCGGGCCATTTTGAGTAATCCCGATCGCACGATCGCTTCCTCTAACGGTGCGCCTGTCCCGTGATACAGCACGTCTGGCGGAATCTGAGGTTCTAGCTGCAAATCGACGGCGACACTGTGCCCCTGGTTGGCTCGAATCAGCGTGCCTGTAGGATCGATCGCAAATCGCTGCTTGTCACTTTTGGCAACCACTTCTTGCAACTCAGTCAGAGCGATCGGAAACTGATGGGCGGTGCAGGCTGAGAGAAGATCGGCGATCGTCACCCATCCCCCCGGCATCAAGGTTAAGCCAAGTCGTTCTGGCTGGTGACGCAGATGTTTGCTGAGATATTTGCTGACTTTAACCAGGCGTGAGTTTTCCATTGTCCAGGGTGGGGAGCGATCTGACTACATTTATACTACAAACAACTACAAATTGCATCCCAATCCAGCGTGTAAGATCACCAGAGTTCATTAGCTTCTGAGATCAAGCAAACTGATCCAATTAGTACAAATTAGTACAAACGACCGCCTAACATAGTCAAAGAAGCGTTGCACAATGTTGATGTTGTAGCGATGCCCCTTGTTGTCAGAAAAAACCGCTATGTCAAATTCTCGTTCTTTCGCCATGCTTTTGGGACTGCTGCTGGCCACGGTGGGCTGTTCTGTTGTGGAATCGTCTAAACCTGCCTCTGAGTTACCGACCCCGGTTTCTTCTCCAGCGGTCAGCCAGCAGCCTTTACCCTCGTTGACGATCGCTCCCACAACAGCGCCCGATCCTCAGACCAGCAAGGCCATTGAGCAATATCTGAGCAAGCTCACTACCCAAGGCTTTTCAGCAAAATCTCACGGCGTTTGGATGCAGTCAGGCAGCACTTTGTTGGCCAATCATCAAGGCACCACACCGCTCCCGGCGGCTTCTTTGACCAAGGTTGCGACTTCTTTAGCGGCTCTACAAACCTTTGGCCCCGACCACCGATTTGAAACACAGATTGGCACCACAGGCACGATCAAGAATGGCATTCTCAAAGGCGATCTGATTGTGCAGGGCGGGCAAGATCCGTTTTTTGTATGGGAAGAAGCGATCGCGGTGGGCAATCTGCTCAACAAGCTGCAAATCCGACGAGTTACGGGCAATCTCATCGTCGTGAACGGATTTTATATGAACTATGAGTTAGACCCGCAAAAGTCAGGTGCCCTGCTCAAAGAAGGAATCAACGCCCAAAGTTGGTCAGCAGACGCGCAAACTCAATATCAAACCCTGCCTCCTGGTACGCCTCGCCCTCAAGTCGCGATCGCTGGCTCGGTCAAAGTGGCATCCTCGGTGCCCGCTAATACAAAACCGCTGGCGCGTCATCGATCGCTGCCGTTGGCTGAGTTGCTCAAAAAAATGAATCGCTATAGCAATAATCTGATGGCGGAGATCATCGCTAGTTCGGTTGGGGGGGCAAACGTTGTGGCCTCGAAGGCGGCTGAAGCGGCTGGCGTTTCTCAAAGTGAAATTTTGCTGGTCAACGGATCTGGTCTAGCGGTTGAAAATCGGATTTCTCCGCGTGCCGTTTGTGCGATGTTTTTGGCAATCGATCGCTCACTCCAACCCATGAAGCTGACGGTTGCAGATATTTTCACGATCGTAGGCAAAGATACAGGCATTCTCGACGAGCGTAAGCTGCCTGCGTTGGCAGTGACAAAATCGGGCAGTCTCAATGAGGTGAGTGCGTTGGCGGGTGCCTTACCAACCCAAAAACAGGGCGTTGTCTGGTTTGTAATTATGAATGGCGGCGGCGCAAATTTAGAAGGATTTCGATCGCAGCAAGAGACGATTTTACAAACCCTAATGCGCCAATGGGGAACAGTGCAATCTTCGCCCGCAGAGCTATCGGCCAATGGAGAGCGATCGACCCAAACTTCGCTGAGTGAGGCGGTTAATTAGCGTTATAAATTGACGGACTAACTAACATTATTAAGTTAAGAATGTAGTGAGTTGAGAACGATGGCACAAATCAAAATTTATGGAAGTTCAGACTTTCTCAGTCAAAATTGGACTCTGATTTCTGATGCGATTCATTCTTGTGTAGTGGAGGCGTTGGCATTTCCAGTAGAGAAAAGAGCGCATCGATTTATCTTGCTGAAACCAGAAGATTTCATCTATTTCTCAACTCGAACTCATCAGCATATTGTGATCGAAATCAGTCTATTTGAAGGGCGCACTGTTGAAACTAAGAAAAAGCTGATTCATCTGTTGTTTGAGCGGCTCTCAAGCCAAGTCAAAATTGACCCGATCGATGTCGAAATCACCCTCACAGAAACGCCGAAACACAACTGGGGAATTCGAGGCAAAACAGGTGATGAGTTAGCGTTAAATTACACGGTAGAACTTTAGTCTGGATCGATGTTGAGCGACCCCTTGCGGGTAACTCGAAGAGATCGTAGTTGGGCTTCTAGTCGTTCTGCTCGACGTTGGGCTTCTTGAGCTTGCTGTTGGGCTTCTTGAGCTTGTTGTTCAGCCTCTCGTATCTGTTCTTGAGCTTGCTGTTGGGCTTCTTGAGCTTGTTGTTCAGCCTCTCGTATCTGTTCTTGTGCTTGTCGTTGAACAGTTTGAGCCTCTTGTACAGCAGCGATCGCTGCTTCGCCAGCAGTGAGAGCAAGATCACCTTGAGGGGTGAAATAACGTAACTGGCGATCGTGAATTCCTAGATAAAGTCCAAGCGCTTCACTCCAAAGTAATCCCTGATCGTTGGGCGAAATCGGTTGATAGTGTTGACTAACCAATCGAAAGCCAGCAAACTCTAAACTATCCGGTGAAAACCAAAAATATTCATGGGTTCGGAAGCGATCTTGGTAGAGATTTTTCTTGAGTCCACGATCGACATTTGCAGTTTCATCAGACAGTAATTCAATAATTAAATCAGGATATCGACCGTCTTCTTCCCAGACTACCCACGATCGCCGGGGATGGTTTTGAGTTTGCTGAACTAAGAAGAAATCAGGGCCGCGAAAGTCTCGATTTTTAAGCTGTTGACGACTGAAATAGAGGGTTAAATTGGCACCGATAAAGAAGTCGTCGCGGTCACGCCACAGCCATTCTAAACAAGTCACCAAGAGAGCAAGCTGATCGTAATGTGCAGAAGTTTCCATCTCTGGTTCGTCACTGTCAAGCTGAGTCGCATCAGGCATCAGATCAGCCAATTGTTGGGCAGTCAGAGCCATCACATTCGCCTCCTAAGCGGGAATATCTTCTAGCGTACTCGGAGTTAGAACTTCTGAGCTGACGGGAATCTGAAGCTTGAGATCGCCAAACGGACGAGTGACTTGACGCAGCAAAATCGTTTCGACCCGGTTTTCTTGAATGGAGACGGCTTCAAACTCCAACTCGCCCCACTGAAAGCGATCGCCCTCCACAGGCATCCGTCCCAAATGGTGAATCATAAAGCCTGCCAGCGTACTGTGCGTGTTTTGAACGGGAATATTCAGACCCAATTTTTCATTCAAACTGTGCAAATCTAACGCGCCCGCCACAAAAACTGAGTGAGCATCATTGGAGACCAAAGGCGTGTCTGAGGCAGGCAAAATCGGCTTGGCATTCTCGCGATCGAACCACCAGCCCGTCAGCAACTTCACCGTCCCATTCAAAACCACCAGCGCAGGATAAAACAGATAGGAGCAGATCTGAAGCGGCCCAATCAGCAACAGAGCCGTTTTTTCGGGCGCATGGGCCGCCAACACTTTAGGAACCAGTTCGCCCAGCACAATCTCAACATACGTCACGAGCAAAAACGCGACCGTCGCCGCGATCGTATGAGACGTGATCATGACAGGCAGATGAGCGATCGGAATGCGACTAATCCACGGCTCAATCCAATGCACCGTTGCCCCTTCTCCAAGCCACCCCAAAAGCAAACTGCCCGCTGTGACTCCGGTTTGGGTGACAGACAAGTATTTTTCCAGGTTGGTTTGAGCATAATGAACTCGTTGAGCCGCTTTGCTGGTTCTCGGATCGTCTGCTTTTTGGGATAGCTGATAAATTTCGCTTTTGGAGGCAGAGACGATCGCCAGTTCAGCGGCGACAAACAAGGCAACAATAATCACCAAAAGCAGCAAAATCGAGAGCCGCACAAGCGTTTCTGCTGTTTCAAGTTCAAAGGTTTGCAGGCTAGTCAAGATTGAAATCTCCTGGTCGTATAGGCGGATACCGATCGTTATTCTCAGTCTAGTGAATAGGTGAGCGCCTGAACTTGTATCCGCAGAAACAAATCAGAAATGGGGGAGGAGGGAGGAGGGAGGAAAGGAAAATTAGAATTGGCTGTATCTCTAGTTCTCTGTTTGATAGTAAGTTTGATAATGCAGTGTTGAATTCGGGAGGTAAATTGCTGTCTGGAGCGGTTGAAAGTGTTGTGTAGAAGTCCTGACTGCAAACGTCGCACAATGCTACTGTGAGGGAGAAGTTTCACCTCGACTTCAGGTTATGTTTCAACGACCTCTGATTTGTACCGATTTTTCTGACGGTTTGCAGCGTCTGGTTGATTTTGTACCAAGCCTGGTGGCGGGTGGCATGTCCCAGATTGTGTTTTTGCATATTGTCCCTCTTGAAGAAAGTAATATTCCTCGCGTCAATGCAGAACGAGTCGATCGCGCTAAGTCCAAACTCTCTGCCGCCCTCAATCAGATTCCAGCGGGGACTGAAGTTAAGGTTGAGGTGGAGTCAGGACGAGCGATCGAGTCCATTCTCAAAACGGCAGAGCGGTATCAGTCAGACGTAATTATTTTGGGCACTCCCAGCCGCACGTTGCTCACCGAAAAGTTATTTGGTAGCACCACAATGGGCTTGGCCCAACGCACCAATATTCCTTTGTTAACGCTGCGGCCTCAGTTGATTTCGACTTATACTTCTGAAGAATTAAACCTGCGCTGTCGGCATTTATTTCGCACATTGTTGTTGCCTTTTGATAATAGTAATGCAGCGCGATATACCGTTGAGAAGGTTAAAGAGTTGGCTCAAAAGCGTCCGATTCAAGAAGTTTCTCCTCAAACAGATAAGTCGTTAGAAAAGATTTTGTTAAGCTGGGTTGCCCAGGAAGGGGGACGATCGGAGCTATCTGAAGCAGAACAGCAAAAAATCGTCTGTGACACGATCGAACCCGTTCGCGATCAGCTAGTTAATCAAGGTTTGACGGTCACTATCGATGTGAGAAGAGGCAGTCCGATCGTGGAAGTTTTGACCGTCGCTCAGGAATCAGATGTGAGTACGATCGCGCTTTCTTCTGACAATTTAGGCAAACTTTTGGAATGGTCTACGCCCAGTTTTGCAGGCGAAATTATGCGACGAAGCTGGCACCCGGTTTTGTATTTCCCACCTATGCGATAAAAGCTGCTTCCATCTTTAGAAGTGACATTTCTGGCTCTATTTTTGACCGCCAACAATGGAAAGTAGATAAGCATGACTCGCAAACGGTTGATTATTGAGATGGGAATGGGTGTCGATCAACATGGTCAAGAACCTACGGTCGCGGCGGCTCGTGCGGTGAGAAATGCAATTGCTCACAATGCGCTACCGGGCGTGTGGGAAGTGGCGGGCTTGAGCCACCCCGATGAGATGATTGTCGAAGTGCAAATTGCTGTGCCTTATCCCGATCAGGTGCGCGAGGCGGAAGTGCTGTCTGTATTGCCGTTTGGACGCAAAACTTTGACCGTGGAGGCAGGCGGAATGGTGGTGCAAGGACGGGCGATTTCTGAATTTAACGACAAAAATGATGAAATGCTGGTTGCGATCGCGTCTGTCACTGTTTTAATCGAGACTTAGAACACTATTGAGAATGGCGATCAATCAAGGCTGGATCTACTCAGAACAGGTTTCTCAGAATGCGAATAACATTACAATTCTGAACTATTATGTAACGCATTACACACATTCCTCACGACAAGAATGGAGGGATCGTATTCAGTCTGGACTCGTATCTGTCAATGGAAATGTGATTACAGAAGGTGACACGCTTCTCAAATCTGGGCAACATCTGGCTTACCACCGTCCACCCTGGGTAGAACCTGACGTACCAATGGATCTGGACATTCTCTATGAAGATGCAGAACTGCTGATTTTACACAAACCTTCTGGACTACCTGTATTGCCGGGAGGTGGCTTTCTAGAAAACACGCTTTGGGGTTGGTTAAAGCGTCACTATGCTGATCCGCCCAGTCCTCTGCATCGATTGGGACGAGGCACGTCTGGCATAATGCTGTTGGCAAAAACGGAGGCGGCTAAATCTAAACTATCACGAGATTTTCGCAACGGGAAGATTCACAAACTCTATCGCGCCCTGGCCACAGGAAACGAAATGCCCGATCGCTTCACCATCACCCAACCGATCGGCAAAGTTTCTCATCCCACGCTCGGCTATCTCTACGCAGCGACGGCAACCGGGAAATCGGCAATCAGTCACTGTCAGGTATTGCAGCGCGATCGCATTCCAGGAGCCAGTTTGTTGGCGGTGACGATTCCTACAGGGCGGCCGCATCAGATTCGGATTCATCTGGCGACGGCAGGCTATCCGCTTTGGGGCGATCCCTTGTATGGAGTGGGCGGCGAGGCGATCGACCAGACTTCTGTCCCAGGCGACTGTGGCTATTTTCTCCATGCTCATCAGATCCAATTCACGCATCCCGCCACAGGGAATTTGCAACAGATCACCGCAAAACCGCCCCCATCAATTCTCTATCCATTAGGCAGAAGTCGGTAGAACGCAGACAGGGCTTAGGCATGAGTCGCCAGTTGCGCGCCTTCTGAGTAGTAGTTTTCTCAGTCTGACACAAATAAACCCCACATCTCCTTCACAGCAATCCTTCTACACATTTTTGCGTAATGGATAGCTTCGTGAGGAGGGCAATTCATACTTGCATTCAGCAATGCCAAGAAAGAATGGGGATAGGGATTAAAGCCTGACTCAACACTTTAGCCCTTACCAGAACTTCTAGTCTTGGGTCGATCGCGCCTTCCAATTTGCCCCAAAACGTAAAGTCATCGCCATCTTGTCCGTTTCCATGCCACAATTTCCTCAAAAGCTCTCTCTCAACCCTCGATCGAGGACTCAACAGATGCAAATTTGGAATGTGATGCGGTCTAGAAAAATGCGCGGGTCTGTAGCACCCCTGGTCACGGTTAGCTTGTTGGCGATCGCCCTTCCCATTGCGCCAGCCAAAGCCGAAATATTTGGAGGCATTTTTAGCAATCAGCCCAATCCCTATCTAGTCTGTTCGCGCGATTTGGCGGGGGCTAAAATTTCGACGGCTGATGCAGCCAGTGCTTGCGCTCAAGCGTTGCGCCCCAGAGATCTCGGAACTTGTGTCGTGCGGATTGCCAACAATAAGATTGCCGGAACGGATGCACTGTCGGTCTGTCGTCAGGTGCGTCGCCCCGTCGAAGCCGGGAACTGCGTTGTGAGAATTCGTCAACAAGCCTCGGATGCTGCCGTCGTGGATGTGCTAGATAGCTGTCGCCGGAGTTTGCTGCCAGAGCGCTATGCCGAATGTGTCGTGGGGCTAAATCGTCAGCTTAAAGTGGCAGGCAAAGAAGCGATCAATACCTGTCTCAATGCCAGCGATCGTCCCTCTGATGTGTTGCCGACCTTTATCCCGGCGGGTGCTGAAATTCCGGGTGCATCTTCACCTGTCCCAACTCCTGTTGTTCCCAATTCTACGGAGTCTCCGGCCCCGATTACGCCCACCCCTTCAACCACAACGCCTACCCCTTCAACCACAGCGCCCGACTCTTCAACGACTGCGCCTGCGTCTACCAATCAACCAGTTCCAGCGCTATATTGATTGAGCTAGTTTGCTTGAGCTAGTTTGCACTTCGTTCATTTTTTCGATCGCGCATGTTGAATATTTCGCAACTTTTGGCAGAAGAACTTTCTCTGCGTCCTGTTCAGATTAAGAGTGCACTGGAATTGTTTGCAGAAGGGGCAACGGTTCCGTTTATTGCGCGATATCGCAAAGAGCGAACGGGCGAAATGGACGAGGTGCAGCTACGAGATTTGAGCGATCGCTTCACCTATTTAACTGAGCTAGAAGATCGCAAAAAGAGCATTCTTGACTCGATTGAAACTCAGGGCAAACTCACCAATGAGTTAAAGCTAAAGATTGAGAATTGCTTGCAAAAAAATGAGCTAGAAGATCTGTATTTACCGTTTCGTCCGAAGCGCCGCACGAGGGCAACGATCGCCAAAGAAAAAGGGTTAGGTGGATTAGCAGAATTCATCAAATCGCTGAATCAACCAGTTGCGTCAGGGTCATTTGAGACAGAAGCGGAAAAGTATTTAGACGAAGAAAAGGGCGTTAAAACGACTGAAGACGCTTTGAAAGGTGCCGCTGATATTTTGGCAGAAGAAGTGTCTGAAAAGGCGGAGCTTCGGGCTTATCTGAGAGAATTGCTGTTAGATGGAGTGTTTCGATCTCGCATCAAAGACGATCATCCCGAAGGCTCGACAAAGTTTGAGATGTATCGCAATTTTCAGGCGAAGGTGAAAGCGATCGCGCCTCATAATCTGCTGGCACTTTGTCGGGGAGAAACGGAAGGAATTCTCAATGTTGATTTGGATTTTGATGAGGATGCAGTCTTCAGCTATCTAGAATCTCAAGAGATCCGCACAAAGGCGAAATCGGTGCGAGATTTTTATCGCTCAATGCTCAAAGATGCTTTCAATCGATTGATGAAAACGTCTTTGACAAGTGAAGTTCGAGCAGAGAAAAAGACAGAGGCTGATATTGAGTCGATCAAAACCTTTGAGTCAAACTTGCGAGAATTATTGCTGTCTGCCCCAGCGGGAATGAAGCCAACATTGGCACTCGATCCAGGATTTCGCACAGGTTGCAAAGTCGCTGTCTTAGATCAAACTGGGAAGTTTTTGCAATATCAGGCAATCTTTCCACACACAGGGCAGGGACAGCGCCGACAAGCTGCCGAAACGCTCAAAGAACTGCTGACCAAGCATCAGATCGAACTGATTGCGATCGGAAACGGCACCGCCAGTCGAGAAACCGATGAATTCGTCGCTGAAGTTTTAGCAACGCTAGAGAAGAAGCCAATTACCGTCATCGTCAATGAATCGGGAGCGTCAATTTACTCAGCCAGCAACGTCGCGATTTCAGAATTTCCGGATCTGGATGTGACGGTGAGAGGGGCGATTAGTATTGGGCGACGTTTACAAGATCCGCTGGCAGAATTGGTAAAGATTGATCCCAAATCGATCGGCGTTGGACAATACCAGCATGATGTCGATCAAAAACTGCTGAAAAAGAAGCTGGATGAGACGGTTGAGAGTTGCGTTAACTATGTCGGAGTCGATCTCAATACTGCGTCTAAAGAATTACTCACCTTTGTTTCTGGTATTAGTCCCACCATTGCTAATAACATTGTCGCGTATCGAAATGAGAACGGTGCTTTTCGCGAGCGCAAGTCGTTACTCAAAGTCCCCAAACTGGGTGCTAAAACCTTTGAGCAAGCGGCAGGATTTCTGAGAATTCGCGATAGTAAAAATCCGCTCGACAATACCGCCGTCCACCCCGAAAGTTACAGTGTGGTTGAAGCGATCGCCAAAGATTTCTCAGTTCCTTTAGTTCAAACCAGCGAGATTGCCGATCGTCTCAAAACGAACTTAAAGAAATACGTGACGGAGGCGATCGGAGAACCCACGCTACGCGACATCATTAGCGAACTAGAAAAACCGGGACGTGACCCCCGCGCCGAATTCAAATACGCCACCTTCAAAGCAGGAATTAAAGAAATCTCCGATCTACAAGTCGGCATGGAACTGGAAGGCGTGGTCACCAATGTTGCAAATTTTGGTGCTTTTGTCGATGTGGGCGTTCACCAGGATGGCTTAATTCACGTCTCGCAATTGTCCGATCGCTTCGTCAGCGACCCCAAACAAATCGTCAAAGTCGGTCAAGTCGTCAAAGTGCGCGTATTAGAAGTTAACGAAAAACTGAAGCGTATCAGTCTATCGATGAAATCACCCGATCGCACAGATAGCCAACCTACGCAGACACAAGAACGGCCACAGGGACGACCACCAGAACGCAAACCGGAAATTCAGCCTCGTAAATCAGAAGTTCAACCCAAACAAAAATCAGAAGTTCAACCGAAACAAACTCAGTCTGAGAACAAAGCACCAACGCTGGACGATCTACGATCGAAGTTTGGCAAGAAACGCTAGAGTTCACACAAAAAACTGCCCTCAAGGTCACAACGACGATTAGGGCAGTATAAATTTCATTAAATCAAGTCGAACCAGCCTTACATCAGACTATCAGACTAGGAAGCAACTCTAGTGGCGGCTCTTTGACGAGTGGGTGCAGACTTGACGATCGCAGGTTCAGGACTCTGCATCAAGAACACCAACAGCGGATTACTCTGCAATTCTCGTCTCAGCAACCTCTGAATCTCACGCTCAATCTGCACCTGCAAACCTGTCCAGTCCACTTCAATCTGACCGTCTAGATCACGAGCAAACTCAGACCAACGATCGCGCAAAGTCGCCTCAATCGCACCTTCCACTTTGTCTTGCAAAACAGACCGTTCGATCGTCGTCACGACTCCACTTAAATGCACTTCTGGCTTAGTAAACAAACGACCTTCTGAAGTGACAGTAGACGCAACGGTGACGATGCCATCTCCTGCTAAATGCTGCCGCTCTTTGAGAACCTTCTGGTTGACCATCCCAGAGCGAGAAGTATCTACTAGCTCAATCCCTGAAGGCACTTTGCCACCAATGCCGATCGAGTCTTTGGTTAGTTCAACCACGTCGCCGTTGTTGATGATCACCATATTCTCAGCCGGGATGCCCATACTCTGAGCCGTCTGCGAGTGCTTCACCAACATCCGATGCTCACCGTGAACGGGCAAAAAGAACTTAGGACGAGTCAGAGACAACATCAGCTTCTGGTCTTCTTGAGCGCCATGACCCGAAACGTGAATTCCTTGTTCTTTGCCATAAACCACCTTGGCACCCTGAATCATCAGCTTGTCGATCGTATTCACAACGGCGATCGTATTGCCCGGAATCGGATTGGCAGAAAACACAACGGTGTCGCCCTTCCGCACCTTAACTTGACGATGTTCACCGTTAGCAATGCGTGTCATCGCAGACATCGGCTCACCCTGCGATCCAGTTGTGAGAATCAGAACGCTCTCGTCGGGCAGCTTGTGCGTCATGTGCAACGGTTGCAGCAAATCATCTTCACATTTGATGTAGCCCAAATTTCGAGCGTGAGCAATCAAGTTGAGCATTGATCGACCAATCACCGACACGACGCGATTGTGCTTTTTCGCCAATTCCAGAATCATATTGATTCGATGAACGGAAGAGGCAAAAGTGGTCACCAGCAAGCGTCCTTGAGCCTGACCAAAAATGCGATCGAGATTTGGGAAAACCGCCCGCTCAGATGGCGTAAAGCCCGGAACTTCAGAATTGGTCGAGTCGCTGATCAGACAGTGAACACCTTTCTCGCCATACTCTGCCAGCTTTTGAAAGTCAAAGTATTCACCATCAACTGGCGTGTGATCAAACTTAAAGTCGCCTGTGTGAATGACAATCCCAACCGGAGTATGAATGGCAACGGTGAAACTATCGGCGATCGAGTGCGTATTGCGAATAAACTCAACAAAGAAATAAGAGCCAATTCTCACAATGTCGCGGGGGCGAACGGTGCGGATCTCGGTGCGATCGGCGACCCCTGCTTCTTCCAGCTTGCCTTCAAGGAGGGCCATCGCCAGACGCGGGCCGTACATCACCGGAATGTCAAACTGCTTGAGGTGAAAGGGAATGCCGCCAATATGGTCTTCGTGTCCGTGGGTGACAATCATGCCCTTGATTTTGTGGCGATTGTCGCGCAGATAAGTCGTGTCAGGCAGCACGATATTCACACCGTGCATTCCATCGGTGGGAAATGCCAGACCTGCATCTAGCAACACAATCTCGTCGCCATACTCGAAGACACAGGTGTTCTTACCAATTTCGTGTAGGCCACCCAGCGGAATAATTTTAAGCGTATCAGAACCGTTACTTTGGGTCATTTGCGTCCTTGAATCGGATAGTTTAGGAAGTTCAGTTTTCAATGGTTTGAAGGGTAATTTGTACTTGTTGAAAGGCTGTGTGGCTCACTTAAGAGTCAAAAGGCATTGGAAGTTTGTTATCCGTACATAGAGATTCATCTTTATAGAAGAAACTAGGAGAAACAGACGATCGCAGAACGTTGATCGAAGGATTTACTTGAGGTATTCAGTTGTCTAGAAACCTGTTGGATACTTGTCTCACAGCAGAGCAAGTTCATCCATAACGTTTTTGAGCGCTATCCGAGCCGTTTCATCCGAATCGCAGAGCGGCAGGCGTAGAGAACCCACATCCCAACCTTGGATTTTTAGGGCTGTCTTAACGAGAATCGGATTTGTTGTCAGAAAAAGTGCTTTGAACAAAGGGAAAAGCTTGAGATGGATTTGAGTTGCCGCTTGCACTTGACCGCTTTCAAATGCCTGGATCATTTGCTGAAGTTGAGAGCCGACTAAGTGACTTGCCACACTCACAACACCTTTGCCCCCGATCGCCATTAATGGCAGTGTCAATGAGTCGTCTCCAGAGTAAATCGCAAATTCAGAAGGTGTCAACTGCCTAATTTGACTTGCCTGATCCAAATTACCGCTTGCTTCTTTAACGGCGACGATGTTAGGAATCTCCGCAAGACGCGCAACTGTCTCCGGCAAAAGATTTTGGCTTGTACGTCCAGGAACATTGTAGAGCATAATCGGCAAATCGGGTGAAGCTTGCGCGATCGCTCTAAAGTGGTGATAGAGTCCTGACTGGGGTGGCTTATTGTAGTAAGGAACAACTTGCAAACTCCCATCTAGCCTCATTTTAGCGGCTTTTTGGGTGGCTGCGATCGCTTCTTTAGTCGAATTTGATCCGGTTCCCGCCATGACTTTAGCTTTCCCAGCTACGGCCTTTTTGACCACCTGGAATAGCTCAAATTCTTCGTCCCAGGTGAGGGTTGGCGACTCTCCAGTCGTTCCACAGACCACTAGAGTATCGGTTCCATTCTCAGCCAAATGCACCGCCAGCTTTTCTGCCACAGCGTAGTTAACCTGTTCACCATCCTCACTGAATGGCGTAATCATTGCGGTTAGAACACGTCCAAAATTCACCACACGCTCTCAACACTCCTTTTATCACGTTCTAAATTAGCTTCTATGACTCACCGTTTGCGCCTCTGTCTTAAGTTCTGGCGACTAATGCAGGTTTCAACAGATTTCGCTCAATTAATAGCTCTGCAATCTGAATGGCATTGAGGGCCGCACCTTTGCGAATTTGGTCACCACAGAGCCACAGTTCTAACCCGTTAGGATTGGAGAGATCTTGGCGAATGCGACCAACCAGAACGTCATCTTGGCCGCTGGCATCGATCGGCATCGGGAAATAATTTGCCTGCCAATCTTCGACCAGTTTGACTCCGGGTGCCTGACTCAAAATTTCTCTAGCCTGACTGACACTAAATGGACGCTCAAACTCTAGGTTAATCGCTTCAGAGTGGGCACGTAAGACGGGAACCCGTACACAAGTTGCCGTAATTCTCAGCGAGTCTTCTCCAAGGATCTTGCGCGTCTCATTCACCATTTTCATTTCTTCTTCGCAGTATCCTTGCTCGTTAAGCTTAGAATTGTGCGGAAATAAATTGAACGCCAAGGGATACGGAAACAATTCAGCTTTTGGTTCTTGTCCATTCAGAATCGCCTGAGCCTGGGTTTTGACCTCCTCCATTGCTCTAGCCCCCGCGCCACTCGCCGATTGATAAGTAGCTGCTACGATCCGCTGAATTGGCTGCACCTGATGCAAAGGATAGATCGCCACCGACATCAAAATCGTGGTGCAATTGGGGTTTGCAATGATGCCTTGATGGGTTGCGGCCGCTTGGGGATTGACTTCGGGCACAATCAGCGGCACAGTTTCATCCATCCGGAAGGCGCTGGAATTGTCGATCATCACAGCACCAGACGCGATCGCCGTTTCTACCCAGGCTCTAGAGATCGAAGCCCCCGCCGACGCAAGCACAAGGTCAACATTTTGAAAGGATTTGGCTGTCACGGCCTCGACCGTCAGCTTCTCACCGCGAAAGGGCAGTGGACTTCCTGCCGATCGCTCAGAGGCCAACAGCTTTAAGTCTGAAACCGGAAAGTCACGGCTCTCTAACAGTTCTAACAACTCGGCACCCACGGCACCAGTCGCTCCTAAAATCGCAACTCGATAGGATTGACCCAAAATTAGTTTCCTCCAAACCCACAGAAATAGAAGTTTTGAATAGACTGAAGAAGATCTTTAACAATAAAACCTAAATTCACCTAGAGACTATCGCGTTCTCTATTAATTTGCAGCAAGATTTGTGTAAATTTGCTTGAAGCAATCGTTGAACTTGAAGCAATCGTTGAAATTAAATGTTCTTATCTATGGTTTTCATAAATTATCGCAGATGACCTGAATTTTAAGATTCAACCAAACGATCGACTCAGGTGTCACAAGGATCGGTTAGTATAGCTTACTGCGGTCGCGTCAACGATGCCCAATCGTTTGGGAGAATTCGGGATACGAGGAGTTGTCGCCTGAGATTAGGGTGCTGCTCAGACAGAAATATTCGAGAGCAATTCTAAACAGAGTTCGCTACGATCGTCTGACCACCGCCAAACTTGCTGAATCAAAAATATATCGTTTGCAACTCATACGCCAATGAAAGTTACCCAGGAAAAACTCCCCGCCAGCCAAATTGGTCTGGAGATCGAAATCCCGTCGGAGATGTCCAAAAAGGCTTACGAGCAGGTGTTACAAAACTACACACGCTCGATGAATATTCCTGGGTTCCGTAAAGGTAAAGTTCCTCGTCAGGTGCTAATCCAACGCTTTGGGGCGGCTCGAATCAAGGCAGCGGCGATCGAAGAACTCGTCGATTCTGCGCTCAAAGAAGCGATCAAGCAGGAAAAGATTGAAGCGATCGGCAACTTTCAACTCAAATCTTCTTTTGATGATCTGATCGGCAATTATGAGCCAGGAAATCCGCTGACGTTCTCCGCCTCTGTAGATGTGCAGCCAGAAGTGACGCTCAAACAATATCAGGGGCTGACGGTTCAGGCAGAAGAAGTGAAGCCCGATCCCGATCGCGTCGATCAAGTGCTGGGCAATTATCAGAAACAAATGGCGACCCTGGTGCCTGTCGAAGGCCGCCCTGCTCAAAAGGGAGACACTGCGGTTGTTGACTACCACGGGAAATTTACTCCCGCAGGCGAAGACGCTGGAGAGCAAGACGTTCCCGGCGGTCAGGCGCAAGATTTTCAGCTAGAACTCGAAGATGGTCAGTTTATCGAGGGCTTTATTGAGGGTGTCATTGGCATGAACCCCGGTGAAAATAAAGAAATCTCCGTTACCTTCCCCGAAGATTACCCCCAGGAAACCTTAGCGGGCCGTCCAGCTATTTTCTCGATGACCCTCAAAGAGTTAAAGGAGAAGGAGCTGCCCGAATTAGATGATGATTTTGCTCAAGATGCTAGCGGCGGGGACTATCAGACGATCGCCGACCTGCGCGAGTCTCTGGAAAAACGCTTTAGCGAAGAAGTTGAGCAAAAAACAAAATCGAATAAAGAACAAGCCATTCTCGACGAACTGCTCAATCAGATTGAAGCTGACTTACCCGAAACCCTGATCGAGCGAGAAGTTGAGTTTATGGTGACTCAAACTGCCATGCAGCTTCAGCAACAAGGTATCGACATCAAGCGATTGTTGAACCAAGAAACGCTGCCGATGCTTAAGGAGCGATCTCGCCCCGACGCGATCGACCGCATCAAACGCACCCTAGCAATGGGCGAAGTCGCGAAACAAGAAGCGATCGAGACGACCGAGGCAGAAATTAACGAGCGAGTCAAAGAAGTTTTGGCTGATCTCGAAGGTCGCGATGTTGATCCCGATCGTCTCCGCACGGCCGTTGCTGAAGATTTGCTGAAGGAAAAGATTCTCACCTGGCTAGAAGCGCATAATTCAGTTGAGCTTGTGCCCGAAGGAACGTTGAAGAAAGCTGAAGACGATGAGGATGCCGAAGACGCGATCGGCACAGCAACGGATGCGATTGAAGTTGAAGCCGAAGAAGTTGAAGCTGAAGTCGTCGAAACCGAAGAAGCCCCAACCGAATCAAAATGACGCTTAATCTTGCGTTAAACTACCGTCTGGGGCTGAAATTCCTTCACAAACCTCGCTAGATCAACCGAAAGTAAGTCTTTGTGCCAGAACAACCCAGTCTCAGATCAGTTAAGGCATAATGTGTGCATAGCCTGAGCACAGTTCGCAAAGTGAAAACTCCAAGAACTGTCGCCAGAACCCTTGATTCATATTGCTTTCAAGCAACGTCCTGACTCTATGTTTGACTCAAAAATCCCCGATTACTCCATTGCCAACTTGAGCTTCTTGGACGTGGTATCCCAAGCCCCCAGCAACGTCGTCCCGATGGTTGTGGAACAATCTGGGCGCGGAGAGCGGGCGTTTGACATTTACTCTCGCCTTCTAAGAGAGCGCATCATTTTCCTTGGAACCCCGGTAGATGACGCAGTGGCAGACTCGATCGTCGCTCAACTGCTTTTCCTCGAAGCTGAAGACCCCGAAAAAGACATTCAACTTTACATCAACTCTCCTGGCGGTTCTGTGACCGCAGGCATGGCTATCTACGATACGATGCAACAGGTTCGCTGTGATGTGGTTACCATTTGCTTTGGTTTAGCTGCTAGTATGGGCGCGTTCCTGCTCTCTGGCGGCACCAAAGGTAAGCGGATGTCCTTACCCAGTTCGCGGATCATGATTCACCAACCGTTGGGCGGTGCTCAAGGGCAAGCGGTTGATATTGAGATCCAGGCAAAAGAAATCCTTTATCATAAGCGCAAGCTGAATGAACTATTGGCTGAACACACCGATCAGCCGTTTGAAAGGATTGAAGCCGACACGGAGCGTGACTTTTTTATGTCCGCTCAAGAAGCGAAAGAGTACAGATTGATCGACCAAGTGATCACCCGGCAGAATCTCCCTAAACCAGATTTGTCCGCCGTTCCCGTAGGTTAAGAGGCAGGTATGTCTAAATACGACTCCCATCTAAAATGTTCCTTTTGTGGCAAGTCTCAAGAGCAAGTCCGCAAGCTTATCGCTGGGCCGGGGGTCTACATTTGTGATGAATGTGTAGACTTGTGCAACGAAATTTTAGATGAGGAGTTGTTCGACTCTAGTTCAGTTCCTCAGCCTGTGCCGCGTAAGGAGCAATCTCCCGAAAAGCGTCGAACTCGTTCAGCTAATATCTCCCTGAGCCAGATTCCAAAGCCACGGGAAATTAAGAAATATCTTGATGAACATGTGATCGGGCAAGACGAAGCTAAAAAAGTTTTGTCAGTGGCGGTTTACAACCACTACAAGCGGCTCAGCTTTACCCAAACCAAGAGCAACGGTAAAGGGACTTCTGATGACACAGTTGAGCTGCAAAAATCTAACATCTTATTAATTGGGCCAACGGGTTGCGGCAAAACGCTACTAGCCCAAACTCTGGCAGAAATCCTAGACGTTCCCTTTGCGGTTGCAGATGCTACAACGCTGACAGAGGCGGGTTACGTTGGTGAAGATGTCGAAAACATTCTGCTGCGCCTTCTGCAAGTTGCGGATCTGGATGTCGAAGAGGCTCAACGTGGCATCATCTACATTGATGAAATCGATAAAATTGCTCGTAAGAGTGAAAACCCTTCGATCACGCGCGATGTCTCCGGTGAAGGTGTTCAACAAGCTTTATTGAAGATGCTAGAAGGAACGGTTGCAAATGTCCCTCCGCAGGGTGGGCGAAAGCATCCTTACCAAGATTGCATTCAGATTGATACCAGCAACATTCTATTCATCTGCGGCGGTGCCTTTGTAGGATTAGATAAAGCCGTTGAGCAGCGAATTGGCAAACGATCGATGGGTTTCGTTCAGGGCGGCACCGAAAATCAAAGCACTAGAGAAAAACGGGCAGCGGACATCCTCAAACATTTGGAACCCGATGATCTCGTGAAATTTGGCATGATTCCAGAATTCATTGGGCGGATTCCGGTTATGGCAGTTGTCGATCCACTGGATGAAGATGCTTTGACTGAAATTCTTACAGAACCTCGTAACGCCTTGGTGAAGCAGTTCCAAAAACTGTTAAAAATGGACAATGTGCAGCTTGAGTTCAAGCAAGACGCTGTGAGAGCGATCGCTCAAGAGGCCTACCGTCGCAAGACAGGTGCCCGCGCCCTTCGCAGTATTGTCGAAGAACTGATGCTGGATGTCATGTATGAGTTGCCCTCTCGCAAGGATGTCACGCGCTGTTTGATCACTCGCGAAATGGTGGAGAAGCGATCGACCGCAGAACTATTAATGCATCCTTCCTCTCTTCCCAAGCCCGAATCAGCCTAAAATCAGGGATGGGTGTTGAATTCTGAGTCAGTTAACGAAAGCTCAACACTCGACACTCATCACTCAAGATTTTCCGATGGCACAGGCTTTAGTTAACGGTTTTAATCATTACTACGAATGGATTACGCAGTCAGAGGACTCTATTCCTTCTGGCAAGCCTGTGATGGTTTTTGTGCATGGCTGGGGTGGTTCGTCTCGCTACTGGGAAAGTACTGCAAAATCCCTTTCTGATACGTTTGATTGCTTGCTTTACGATATGCGAGGCTTTGGGCGATCTCTTCGAGTTACCCGCGAGGGGTCGCGTTCGCAAGAAAAATCTCCCCTTGCCACGCCCCCCGAAACCGCAGCAGAACTCAGTTATGAGCTAGAAACTTATGCCAAAGATTTAGCTGAACTACTCAATGCGTTGGGGCTGAAGCGAGTTTATCTAAACGCTCACTCAATGGGAGCTTCGATCGCCACTTTCTTTTTGAACCTGTACCCTGATCGAGTAGAGCGGGCTATCCTGACCTGTAGTGGCACCTTTGAATACGACGAAAAAGCGTTCAACGCCTTCTACAAGTTTGGAGGCTACGTCGTCAAGTTTCGTCCCAAATGGCTATACAAACTGCCCTTTGTGGATCGGCTGTTTATGCAGCGATTTTTGCATCGTTCGCTCCCTGGTGAAATCAGCCGCGCCTTTTTAGATGATTTCTTGATGGCGGACTACAATGCGGCTTTGGGAACGATTTTCACCTCTGTCAGCAAAAAAGCAACCGAGGTGATGCCCCAAGAGTTCGCTCAAATCAGGGTGCCGACGCTACTTGTTTCTGGACAGTACGATATTATTATTCCCGCTGAAATGGGTCGTCAGGCTGCTGCTCAGAATGACAAGATTGAATATTTTGTGATTCCCAACACTGCTCATTTTCCCATGCTAGAAGATGCATCCACTTATTTACAGAAAGTTCGGGAATTTTTGGGCGTAGGGGTTGCAGCTTAGGTGGCTTCAAATTTTTGGAAACAATCTCTTTGAGTTACCCGCAAGAGGTCGCTCACTTCAAACGCCACTCCGCCCTTTGCTGCGGTAGTGGGTGACGATCGTTCGCAATCGGGCAGATAACCAGTCATCATACTGGGCATAGACAGGCAGCCGAGCAACAAACTCCCAGCCAGCTTGCTTGAGAACATCTGTCAGTTCTTGAACTTTGGGATGCGGATAATCTGGATTGACCTCATCGTAAGGACTGATCCCGCCCAGATCCCGCGCCCCAGCCTCTAAGCAAGCAATCAGCATCTGTGGATCTTGAACTAGATTTGGCGGCACCTGAAGCTCCACGGACTCAGGCAAAATCTGACGGGCTGTCTGAATCAACTTCAGCAATTGGTTGGGCTGAAACGGTTCACTTGAAAAAGCTTCAAACTGTCCGGGACTGTAAGGCTGCAAAATCACTTCTTGAATGTGCCCCCAACGCTGTTGAATTTGGGCGATCGCTTCCAGGCTCTCAATGCGATCGCGCTCCGTCTCGCCAATTCCCAACAGCAAACCCGTCGTAAACGGAATTTGTAACTCTCCTGCCCAGACTAATTGCTGCGATCGTACCTCTGGTACTTTGCTAGGCGCAGACTGGTGAACCGTTTTCAACAACGTCGGAGTCAGTTGTTCTAGCATCAACCCCATCGACACATTGACCGATTTCAGCCGGGTCATTTCTTCAAAGCTCAAAGGGCCGACATTCGTGTGAGGAAGAAACCCCAGCGAAAGCGCCAGTTCGCAAAGATCATAAATGTGCTGAAACCAACTCGATCGCCGCGCACTCTGCGGATGAACTTCCCCACTCAAAACCAGAATCTCAATCACCTCGTTTTGCAGCGATTTGAGAATTTTTTCTGCTTTGGTCAAAGACAACCAGGGACTCGTGCCCGGATCAGCGCGAAAATTACAGTAGCTACAACGATTAAAGCACTCATAAGTGGGAACCAGCGTGTAAGCAGGGCTGTAGGTCACCATTTGAGAAGGAACAACCCCTTGCAGGTCACTCGAAGAGATTGCAGGTTTCATCCAATACAGGTTAAGAGACATTAAAAAACTCTAGACCTGAAACTGATCAAAGTTCAAAGTCCAGAGTCTTTTTGATCCATAGCACTCATTGCACGAAACCGGGTAGCAGACAACTTTTGGCGACTAATTTATCTGGAGTACCAGACTCTTCTTTGCCCCAGAGAACTTCTGCGCTTTGCGTAAACGTTTTTAACGTGAGTCTTCACTGTATTCAGACTAATTTGCAACAGTTCAGCAATCTCTTGATAAGTGTGTTCTTGCCGCAACAGCATCCAAATCTCCGCTTCTCGCTCTGTCAGATCATACTTTTGACGATCGACTCGCAGGTCTTCTTCAAGCTCCGTTTGACGGTTTTCTAGCTGCACCAAAATGTAGGGTTCAGTCTCTTCAGAAGAATTTCTGCTGGAGTTGAGCGTTAACCAACGCACCCGGAGGCGAATGACTTGTCCTTGATGCCCCTGATACTCAACCATTAGGGCTTCATCCGTAACACAACCCTCTTTGAGCAATCGATGACAGGCCTCGGTGATCACCCCAGGGAGACTTGCCTCTGTCTCTTCATCAGGCATCAACATTTGCTGACAAAGTTCCTTTGCTCTCATATTGGTGTAGACGGGCAGCAGATTGTGGGCAATTACCAGGACACCATCTTGCATAGACTCAATCAGCGTAATCCAGAGGGCATTGAGTCCAGGACTACCAAACGTCGAACCACTCTCTGAAGGAATTGTTTTCGCTTGCTTGCCCGATCGAGCATAGGCATGACCAGAACTACGTCTTGGAGAACGATAACTCGACCAGGCACCCATCACGGGCTGAACTTTGGACGACATCAAAACTAAGGGGGCTGTCATAGAGCAGAATCCTAAAGCATGAGGATATTCTGCGACTTGTCACCGCGAAGATGCAATGAGTAACCTGTAGCGCACTCCAGAGTTCCGAAGTAATCTAGAAGAACCTGAAGGGAGGTGAAGTAACCCGAAGTGTTGTGAAGTTTTAATGGTTTATCTGCTCCAGCGAAACTTAAGCGCTGAATAATGAATAAAATAGGCACTCAGTAGAGAGTAAATGAGCTACAAGCAAGAAATCGGTTCATTTTCTTGCCGAAGTGCAACTTTGCTCTGCGTAATTACTTGAGTCACTAGGCGACAAAGCTAGATACACCAATGTCAAAACTCAGCGTTCGACATCCTGGCTTTTATCTTCGACCTTACAAAACCCATAAATCCACAAGGACGGTGTGAGGGTAAAACGCTTAACTCGTCTTTGTGACTCATCTTGGACTTCCTTCCCTGGAATGTACCTCAATCAGTTTGAGACTGCTCCTAATGAATTATCTTCATTTTGAGTGGATTGTTCTCAAAAATGCGTCACCCGATCGGGTCTTTTTTGAACACTTTGTCCCTGTGTGGTTCCGCTCCATGAATCCAGAATTTTTAGACAACCTATTCCCAGTTGACCGCCAGCAAATCTACAGTTCCACTCTACAAAAACGCAGCGGTCTGACACGACGTAGAGCCGAATATTTTGTCAAACTCTGGGCTTATCTACTGCTCAAGCAACGCGAAGAACTAGGAGAACGCATTCTTCAACCCCTCACTCATTTAGACCCGCCAGAGGGCTTGATTGTTTGCACTCATCGAGAAGCGTCTCAACTCTTTTACGGCAACAAAGAGAGAGGAAGCGATCGCGCGGCGGGCATGATGATTGATCGCTTTGCAGCCTTGGGGCTATTAGAAAAGCAGTATGACGGACAAACCTTGTGTTTGAGAGTGCGGTCACTGCCAGAGTTGACAATGCTGCAAGTTGAAGAACCTGTAGATCTGTTTATGGATGACTTTAACCCGCGCACTGATGCCGTTCCGGTGGCTAATCTCACTGCCCGCAGCTATGGAGAACTGGTACGAGACGGAGCGGCGATCGCTAAAATATCCAGAGCTTTGAGAACATGGGCAAAGCAGTACCCTACTGGAATGCGTGTGATGCGTCGCTCAGACAATCTCAACATTGTGGGGGTGTGTATTCTCTACCCAGTTAGCAGTGAGTCAGAGTTCAATTTCTTTCAGCCTCCCAGCAAAAGTTTTTATCTTACGACTGACAACCCAATTGATCCGTTTCAGATGTCACCGCCAGGGGACACAAGCTGCACGTCTGTTTTTCTGCGGGTTTGGGCGATCGATTCTCCCTTCATTAATAGCGTCACCCTCCAAAAGCTTCTAGAAGATACTCAGGTGACGCTTAGACGAATGCAATCTGACTTTCCCGAACTTTGCGACCTCTACTCGCTCTTGATTCATCCAATTTATGAAGAAATGAGACGATTACTGGGGTTCGATCGCATTTGTCAAGACAATCAGCGCTCTTATTCCTGGATTTATTTGGCAGTCGATCGATTTCTGAGTACCGATATTAAGCAAACTCTTAGCAATCTTAAATTCGGTGAACCTTCATAACTCTCGTATTCAGAAGGCTGAGAGGACAGATAGCGTTGGAATCGAGCAACAATCAGAAGTCGTCAGGTACAAGATAATTACAAATATGAGAGCAATCTTAATTTGACGCTTTACAAAAGGAAATAATTGCTCTAATCTATAAGGATGGGTCGGAAAACCGCCCTACATCAAACAAACGCATTGCAATTATTCACCATGACGACAACACTACAGAGACGCGAAAGCGCCAACCTGTGGGAGCAGTTCTGCTCCTGGGTCACCAGCACCGAGAACCGCCTGTACGTAGGCTGGTTCGGCGTATTGATGATCCCCACCCTCCTGTCCGCAACCATCTGCTACATCATCGCCTTCATCGCCGCACCGCCCGTGGACATCGACGGCATCCGCGAACCCGTTGCTGGCTCCTTGATGTTTGGCAACAACATCATCTCCGGTGCCGTAGTTCCGTCCTCAAACGCGATCGGCTTGCACTTCTACCCGATCTGGGAAGCCGCATCCTTAGATGAATGGCTATACAACGGCGGTCCGTACCAACTGGTCGTCCTGCACTTCCTGATCGGCATCTTCTGCTACATGGGACGCGAATGGGAACTGTCCTACCGCCTAGGAATGCGCCCCTGGATCTGCGTCGCCTACTCCGCGCCTGTGGCCGCCGCGACCGCCGTCTTCCTGATCTACCCGATTGGACAAGGCAGCTTCTCAGACGGAATGCCCCTGGGAATCTCCGGCACCTTCAACTTCATGTTGGTATTTCAAGCCGAGCACAATATCCTGATGCACCCCTTCCACATGCTGGGAGTCGCCGGAGTGTTTGGCGGCAGCCTGTTCAGCGCCATGCACGGGTCATTGGTCACCTCCTCACTGGTGAGAGAGACAACTGAGAACGAATCCGCGAACGCAGGGTACAAGTTTGGGCAAGAAGAAGAGACCTACAACATCGTGGCAGCGCACGGCTACTTCGGGCGGTTGATCTTCCAATACGCCTCATTCAACAACTCGCGTTCCTTGCACTTCTTCCTGGGTGCCTGGCCCGTCGTCGGCATCTGGTTCACCGCCCTGGGCGTGAGCACGATGGCATTCAACCTGAACGGGTTCAACTTCAACCAGAGCATCATCGACTCGCAGGGTCGGGTGATTGGCACCTGGGCGGACGTGATCAACCGGGCGAATCTAGGGATGGAAGTGATGCACGAGCGCAATGCTCACAACTTCCCCTTGGACTTGGCTGCTGGGCAAGCGGCTCCTGTCGCCCTGTCTGCTCCAGCCATCAACGCTTAGTCTTGACCGTCTAGTGCTTGAGTTAGGTTAGTTTGAAGAGAGTCTTCCTGGGAGGGAAGGCTCTTTTCGCGTTTGAGGGTTTGTAGAGGTAAAGATGGTTTTGGGAGCAGCGATCGTTCTTCTGCATAAATTCCAAGAAGCTTTTTGCTCCGATCACTTCGAGATACACTCAAGGGATTGCAAATCATCCGAGAACAGGCAGAAGCTCTAAGCAACGAAGTGAAAAGCCCCCAATCAGGTGGTTCTGGCGACTAACTTAGCAAAGAACCTTGCACTCCGCACTTTAACAAGTTTTAGGGCTTCGGCTTCTAGACGACATCGCTTTATTTCCTCTGTCACATGGGAGGCAGAAGGTTTTTTCTGACGCTCAACAGGTGCCGAATTCACATAAGAAAAAGCACTGCCCATAATTGGATAGCGCTTGTGACTTTTTACAGTTTTGGATTAACTACTTAGCAGATTGCGATCGAGCGTTTAACTTCCAGGTATAGGCAGAAATTAGGTTTGTGGAGATGTGCGCGACGATCGGAACTAATAAGTTTCCTGTCCAGATGACGCTGTAAGCGAGAAGTGCACCGATGCAAGTCGCCCAAACCACATAAGACCACTGTTTTAGATTGCTCAAGTGCAACACCCCAAAACAAGCACTGGAGATCAAAACGCCTTCAAGATCTAGCCCAAACTCAGGCATCATCACACCTCGGAACAGCAGTTCTTCGCTTAACCCTGGTAGCAAACCTAGCCAGATCAAATCTAGAAAAAATAGCGGCTTGAGGACGAGTTCTAGGTAGTAGTCTGCGCTTCGACGATACTCACCCCAAAATCGATAGACCAGCGAACTGGCGGCAGTTATGGCAAGCCCAAGCCCGATGCCTGCTAGGGTTGCTTTTGCTGTCAATCGTACTGGGAGCAGCGTCACGTTACCCAACTGCATCCAACCCTTGGCGACCAGCATTAAAACAACGGCAGTGACTCCCATTGCGATGAGTACCTGAGTGCGGGTGAGGGGTTCCATTTCTGGAGTGTCGGGAACTTGCTGTGCCACAGGAATGATGAGGGTAAGTTTTCGTTGTCGTCCAGATTTTGAATTTCCCGGATGAGTCTCACAGTATAGCTGAAGACTTCGCAGCCTCACCAGTGTTAAAAAGACGTTCTACACGGAATCTAGTGGGGCTATGTGAATACGTGACTTGATATCCAGTGATTCTTGTCTGTTAAGTTTGTGTCGAGAGACTTTAGGGGCGAGATCGCAGCCTGCAATGAGTTTTGATTAATACCTGCGCGATCGCACACTAGCACCCCCAAAGCTTCTAAATAAGAACTCACTGAAACGGCTGAAATTCCTAAAACTTCTGGAGAAACCTGCATCTTTGTGTGATTGTCGTTGACAGCAATGATGCGAGTGTGTGATCGTCCCAGACTGAGAAGGGCACTGCCTCCACAAGCCGTTGCGGGAATGATGACGGCATCAATCTGATTCGCCCAAATATCACTCGCAAGATTTGAACTTGTGCGGTGAGAAATGAACTGAGGAGCGTGACTGAGACCGACCAGGACACAGGGCAAAAAGGTATAGCCTAATTCTTCGGCAGCCGATCGCGGCGACAAATTTGGATCAAGCGGTAAGGGCATAAGGGCGGGCGCATGGGCACAGGGAATTTGAAAAGTCCGCACGATCAAATGGCTGATGACGGCTTCTGCACCTGCCAGCGGATCGACTCCTTGACCATGACGATAGTTTTGCAGCGCCTCACTTCCGACATCATCTGGGAAACGAGCCACTACTGCGATCGCGTCCGCTCCTGCTTGATGAATTAGCTTGTCGGCTGCTCTAAGCAAACTGTCTGGATGATCGATCGTGCCCCAAGTTGCCCCAGACGAAGCTGTTTTTAGCTCAACCTTTAAGGGTTGGTCGGTGACAATATAGTCCGACAGGCTAAGACCCAACGTGGCTCTGGCAGCATCGGCTACCTGAAGATGACGCGATCGCAAGTCGGATTCAACGCTCTGGTCAAAAATGATACCGATGCGATTTTGACGAACAAGACGCAGCCCCCAGTTTCCAGCCGCAAATTGATCCAGTCCGTACCCTTCCACATAAAGAGCATTGCGCAGATTCCAGTAAAGCTGGGCCCCGTTGAGCACATTGGGATGGGTGATCAGGCGATCGACTACTTGAGCGATTGCTCTCGCGACGGGCATTGCATCTCCTGCGTAGCCACCGATCGCCGCCCCAATTCCAGTTGGCACAATCAGAACGGCTGTATATGGACGCTTAGTCATGAGTTACGATCGCTTCGACGTGAGCTTTTTGGGTTTCAACATTGACCTGAGTGACTGCCCAACGGAGCGGATTGCCATACTTTTTGAGTTCGGTTTCGATGGCAATTTGGAGGGCGATTGGGGAGTCTTGAAGGTCAATTTCTGCTGTAACAAATTGCGTTTTCATGACGTTACTTTTTCTGTTGTTGATGTTGTCCAAATTGCTTTTGATAAACGATTTCTTCTTTTTCAGTTTCAATTTTGAGGTCAGAGCGGGGAAAGGACACACAGAGCAGTGCATACCCCTGCTGCTGCAATTCTGGGCTGACTCCCATTCCGTCGGTTTGATCGACTGTCCCGGAGAGAATCTGGGCGGCGCAAGTGGTGCAAACCCCCGCTGTACAGGAGCTTGGTAGATCTAATCCTAAGTGGTTGGCAACATCTAAAACGGTGCGATCGTCGGGCACTTCGATCACATGAGTTTGTCCATGATGCAGAATTTCGACTTGATAGGTAGCCATTTTGAGCGTTTGTGAAGGGTATTCTCTCCACCATTTTACGGGAAGCGGGGCTGAGAAAGATGGGACAATCCGATCGGGCAAAGCAGTGAGTGCGAATGGACTCGTCTCGTATTCTGCAAGCAGGTTTCTGGATATTTTGCGCGATCGGTTCACCAGTAATGGACACGGAGAGTACCCTTCTTACGGTGTCAGGCTCGTATTTTGCATTGAGCAGCGATATCCTCAGCGTCCCAATCGTCGCCAAAATTGGTGTACTCGATTTTCCCAAGTTTCCCAGTAAGCAGCCATTGTGTCGGGTTCAAACCAGAAGATCTCGGCGGGTCTGTCGGGAATGGCGACTACAAGCAGCGCATGGCAAAGATTGAGATCATACTGCTGATAAAGCTGATTGACTGCGCCACAGTAGGCGACAACTTGCAGTGGATGATCGTAGAGACGATCGACCGTTTGTTTGGGCTTGTCTGACGTTTTCCATTCACAAATGCAAGGCGTGCCCTGATAGCTGGCGACACAATCGACCACCCCGGCATAGCCCAATTCGTCATGAAATACGGTGCCTTCGATCAACCGAATTTGTTCGAGCGATCGCAGCACGGGTTCGACACTTTCCCAATAAGGGCGAATGGACTCTGGACAGGAAACAGCTTCTCCCTGGAGGTAGCGCTGAATTTGTTTGTGAGTTCCCGTCCCCCGGCGGCTGGCAGTTTGAGTAATCTGAGCCGCTTCTTGAGTGCCAATCCGCTGTTGCCAATTCAAGAGAGCTTGTCGATCTTCCCAGGGTTTGGTGGCGTTGAGAATGGTGGTGACACTGGGGAGACGATCGCCGCCCTCCGTGACGTAATACTGCTTGCCCGCCTCGCGAACTTGCTTTGTTTTATAGTGAGGCAGCAAATCAGACACCACAAATGCTTCTAACAACGCTGTCAAGATTATCCGTCTAATTGCTAGATACTTAGCTATCGTACTTGAGCTTTAAGAATCGATCGTTAGCTAGTCGTCAATCAATTACTCAGAAGGCAGCGTAAACCAGAATGTCGCCCCTTTTCCTGGCATACTCTCAACGCCGATCTGCCCACCGTGAGCCGTAATAATCTGCCGACATAGAAAAAGCCCTAGCCCGATGCCCGCCGATCGCCGCTCTCGTCTGCCTCGCCTATAGCGATCGAACAACTGATCACACTCTTGGGGGGGCATACCCACGCCGTCATCGCAAATCTCACAGCGAATCAGGGAGTTAGCGATCGTCATTTCAATTGTCACCGTTAGCCCTGGTGGATTGTGTTGGATCGCATTCGTCAATAAGTTTTCAAACACGCGCTGGATTTGGGCAACATCGCCGATCGCAGGCGGTAGTTCGTTGGAAACAACACTCACCAGCGTCGCTCGATTTTCTAAAGCTAATGGCTCCAACTCTGCCAAAACGGTCTGGACTAAGGAATTTAGATAAACGGCTTCGCGACGCAAAACAACACCCTTGACCTCACTCGAATGCGCCTCAAGCAGGGAATTGATCAACTTAAGCTGACGATCGCAACTCTGCATCATGCGCTCCAAAATTGATCGCGCCACCTCGATTGCCTCTTCTCCTGTACGTCGCTTTAATAGGTTTTTTAGCACGAGACTCAATCCGACGATCGGCGTTCGCAAATCGTGAGATACCGCATGAAGAAAGTCCTCTTTTAGCTGACTCAGTTCCTGAAGCTCTGCCATTTTTTGTCGCAACTCTGCGGTGCGATCGGCGACTTGGATTTCGAGATTGGCGTTGAGAGACTGCACCTGCTGATAGAGTTTGGCGCTCTCAGTAATGTCATTCATGACGCACAACGCGCACGGTTCGCCACTCACCTGAATCATTTCGGCAGAAAACAGCACCTTGCCGTGCTCGCCTGATTTTCGCCGAAACTTGAGTTCTACATCTCGAATAAAGCCTTTCTGCTCTAAATGTTGGCGAGTAAATGCCCGTTCTTCTAAATTAGACCAGACACCCAGGTCAAGCGTGGTTTGCCCCAAGATTTCTTGGCGAGAATAGCCCAACATGCGGCAAAAACTGTCGTTGACTTCAAAAAAGCGTCCGTCATGAAAGGTTGCCAACACCATTGCACTGGGGCTACAGCGAAAGGCCGTCGAAAACTTTTCTTCGGACTCTCGCAGGGCGGCCTCAGCTTGTTTACGATGCGTAATATCGCGCATGATCGCTAGAACTTCATCCTCACCACAGACGACGATTCGGGCCTCGCGATCGCGCAACGATCCTTTCACCCAAATCTGGTACTCATAACATTGCATTTCTTGGGTTTGCAGTGCTCTCTCAATGTAGTGAAGGCGCTGATCCGCGAGATGAGGCGGCAGCAGATCTTGAAGTCGCTTCCCCAGCACATTCTCTGGCAAAAGGGCGAGTTCGGTCTCTTGTCCAGCGTTGACATCTAAATAAGTGCCGTCTCTGCGAATCCGAAACAGGCTATCAGGAATCACATTCAACAGCGCCCGGTTGCGAATTTCACTTGCTTGCAGGGACTCTGATTGTGGAAAAGCGCTGAGGTGACTGGGCATCTCGCCAAGCAACTGCTTGAGACGGGTAAAAGCCGCATCGTCTCGGCAGCAATCTCGTAACGCTTGAAGGTAAGCAGCAGAGGACATAACGAGCTAGAGCAAAGGACTCATCAGAGTGCTAACAAATCGCCAGTAGACTCACTTCTCTTGAGAAAAGAATTATTCTTATTTTGCAGTGATTTGAGTCACAGGACAAGGCTCAGAAAAAAGGCAAGACGATCGCTCCTCACAGACATAGGATAGAAGCTACAGTTTCTCAGTCCAAATTCCGGAATTTTAACCGTGATTCATTCACTGATTTGAGCGCTCTAAAACTAGAGAAAACTATTGCCAAACATCTCTAAAATGACCAGTTGTTAAAGTGTCCTAAACTCGGAAACTTAATCAGGAACCTTTCGCTCTTTGTAAACAGGAAGTAGAGAAAACTTGAGTTGAGAATTTAGAAATTATAGAAGATTTCTTTAGAAGAACTAAACTCTTTCTGAAGAAGGATGTTGGAACTTTCTAACCAATTCAGTGTCTACTTATATACAGCAAAACAATCGTGAATTTTTGGGAACGCCTACTATGTCAAGTGCATTTAAATCTGGAACGGCTCTGTTACTTACGCTAGGAATTGGCGCGGGAGCAATGGCTCCGATCGTCGTTTCTGCCCCTGCTTTCGCCCAAACTACGTTCTCAGATGTCTCTTCAAACTACTGGGCCAGTAGCTTTATTCAAGAACTCGCATCGCGGGATGTGATTAAAGGATTTCCCGACGGAACTTTTCGCCCTAACGACCCCGTGACTCGTGCCCAATTTGCGGCGATGATCAGCAAAGCATTCAATGCTCAAACCACCAGAAGCACCGTTAATTTTGTAGACGTTCCGAGTAATTATTGGGGCTTTCAGGCAATTCAAACAGCGTATACAACTGGGTTTTTGGCAGGCTATCCAGGGAATGTTTTCCGCCCCAATGAAAATATTCCTCGTGCTCAAGTTCTGGTTTCTCTTGCCAACGGTCTGACTTATGCCAGCACGACCCCTGCCGAAACGACGCTGCAACTATTCACTGATGCCACTGACATTCCTGGATATGCTCGTGGTAGTATCGCCGCCGCTACCGAGCGTCGCATTGTCGTCAACTATCCCGATGTACAGTTGCTTAACCCCAATCGGGCGGCCACTCGTGCCGAAGTTGCAGCCTTTATCTATCAAGCGTTGGTCAGCACAGGGCAAGTCGCGGGCGTTCAGTCTCCTTACATTGTCGGTCAAGCGCCGACACCTCAGCCTCAAGCGATTCGCATTCCTGCGGGTACCGCAATTCCCCTGCGCTACGACAAGGCAGACAAGATTTTGTTAGCCAAAAATGAACCCAATCCCACCCCGATCACGCTGACCGTTGCCCAAAACATTGTTACCTCTGATGGAACGGTGTTGATTCCTTCGGGTAGTCAAGTGACAGGTCAACTGGTCGTTGCTCAAGGCGGAGCGCAGTTTAGAGCCAGCGAATTGACGTTAGCTAATGGTCAAAAAATCGCGATCGATGCCACCTCTGATGCCATTACCCAGACCGAAACCGTTCGTAAAGGCGCAAACACAGGCACCATTCTTAAAGATGCAGCCCTGGGATCTGCGGCCGCTGCGGGAATTTCGGCGGTCACGGGCGATCGCAACATTAAGGCAACCGAAGTGCTGATTGGCACAGGAGCAGGGGCTTTGGCGGGGTTGATCTTTGGCGGCGATCGCATTGAGCTAATCTCAATCCGTCCCAACACTGACCTGAGCCTAAAACTCAATTCTGAACTGGTACTGCCTCGTCCCTAGAGTTTTGAGTTGGACTAAGGATTGTGAATTTAAAACCGACCCTTGCGTAGGCTGTGTTGAGTCACGCGAGACGCGCCGATTGCAACCGTTAGATGCGTTTCTCTATCGCTCAACACACCCTACAAAATTCGGTATTATTCAATTCTCATTCCTGATCTGATACAGCAGTCCTAAGCATGTGGCAATCTCGAAGAGAGCAGAGCGAAAATCTTCAATTCGCGCTAATTTAACGTGAATTCGATGAAATCTTTCGCTGTGGTTGTCAATCCAGGCAGTCCCCTAAATCCCCCACGAGTGAGGGGCTTTGAACCCAAAATCTTGTCTGAAAGTCCCCCAAAATTGGGGGATTGGGAGGCAGAAGCGCGGAACAACGCAGCAAAAAAACTTCATCGAATTCGCGCTAATTTAACGGCTCTCAAGACAAGGGGTTAGAAGAAACCTTCAATTTTCTCCCTTCGGAGCCAAACTACAAAGGTCGTTCCTTTACTCACTGGCGGTTGGTCTGAGTTTTCAGAAATCCAGCCGTCCGTTTTTATGGGGCTAAACACTTCGATTTCTCCCTGCATCTGTTCGACGAGACGACGCGCGATCGCCAGCCCCAACCCGGTTCCTGGAATATTGGTTTCAGCCTGCACGCCTCGATAGTGTCGCTCAAACAGTCGAGGCAAATCTTGAGATGGAATGCCGCATCCAGTGTCACTGACTCGAATCGCCACCCGATCGCCCCCATCGACTCGAATATGAACTTGCTCTCCGGCGGGCGTGTACTTCAAAGCATTGTCGATCAGATTGCTCAACACTTCTCGCAGCGCTCCAGAATTAGCCACCACCAGCGGCAAAACCTCTGGAATCGCGGTACGAATCGTCAGTTTTTTCTCTTGAGCCATCGCCCTTGCCGACACCAACAACGGTTGCAAGATCTCAGCGATCGCACAGAGTTCTAAAGTCAGACTTGAAGCACTCAACACCCCGGCTGGGAGTAGTGGAATTGCGGATTTGGCGGGGTCAGTGAAATCAGGCTCATTCGGCGAAATCAAATCCACTTCGCCTAACTCGATCGCTTGATCAAACTGCAACAACAACTCCTGAAGGCGATCGCTTTCTCGCACAATGCTAGTTGCCACTTCTCGGTTAGCATCCTCCGCCTGCAAGCGTCTTAATAATAATTTACCAAACGTTCGCAGGGCGGTCAGCGGATTGCGAAACTGATGCAGCAGATTGTCCAAAACGTCATGCTGTTGAGTTTGCGAAAGGCGCTGCTGACGGTGAGTGTGATCCAGCCATTGGGCCCGTTGATCCATGATGCAAGCCAGCGCTAACGTATCAGCGATTTTCTCAATCTGGCTGCGTTCCCAATTTGTCCAGGGGCGATCGTCCCGCTCGGTGACCAACAGCCCCAACACCATCCCCTCATGCACCAACGGTAAAACAACCTGACGCTGCTCCGCCAGAGAATTGGCAGGGGATAGAACTTCTTGAGTGACGGCATCGGGCAGCGCGACTGAGGCGTTTTTGGCAGGCAACTGAGGCATATCTGCCGGAGGCAAGGCCAACTGACCCGACTTTTCGAGAGGACTGGAGGATTCAGGGTAGGCAGCGATCGCAATTAGCGTCGTCTCTGCTCCTTCGACCAATTCCTCTGTCAGATAAACCACACTCAGCGAGGCTCCCAAGGTCTGACTCAACAGGGAAATTTGCGATCGACAAAGTGCCACAAATTCAGAACTGGTGGGCATTAACATGCTGCCAAAGGGCCTCTTCGAGAGTGCAACCAAAAAATTGCCATTGACTTTAGGTATTTGTAACCAGTAATTTAGAGAGATACGGCTGAACTTCCCGCTTCGACTTTCAGACGGTGGACTTCAGACCTCTAGACGATTGCCCCGCTAGATTGGTTGGTTGAGACCGCCCCGGCGACTGCTGGGTGAACAACCAGACTTTCATAGTCTCAAGTCAACTGTCCAGAGTCCTTAGAAAGCCTTTACGCACTGTTACAGTTCCTTGAGTCTTAGGTTAGCAAGTGCAATGCTGGATCATCCACTTTGTGTCCCAACTCTCAATACTAAAACCTTAAGAAATTGTAAAGTTGCGTTAAGAGAAGTTGAATTCTGGAATCACAGCCGATATACTTGCGACGGCTTTTGTAACGATCATTACAACTTGACAGTTAGGAAAGGAGGTAAGGGGTTTGGCAAGGAGACGTAAGCGGAAGAGTCGTCGGCGTCAAGAAGGGCGCAGAATTTTGGAGAACGTGCCTCAGTACAGCATTGAGTGTGGTGAAGACAAGCCCGTCACTGCTGCCCGGAAGTTTATTCACTCTGAGGGCATTCTTCCCCCGGCGCTATTGCTAGTCAAGAGAAATGAGCATACCACCGATCGGTATTTCTGGGCAGAGAAGGGGCTTTTTGGCGCGCAATATGTCGAAGAAAACCATTTCCTATTCCCCAGTCTGAAACCTTCGGACGAAGAGTCGGAACCTGTAGTAGCCTCTGTTCGCAATCAATAGCCTGGACTGGTCACGTCCCACAATCATCGTCTGTCGAGACTGTATCTGTAGATGAACTGGTTGTGGGGCTACCAAAGGGCAAAGCAAGGTTGGGTGAACGCGAGATAGTTAAGCGGTCGGGCGATTCAGTCAGCAGGCTTTATAGCTTTCAGCAGGCTTTATATCTTCATGATTTGAAGTTTGTTGTCAAAAGTCACTCCACGCAAAAATTATTTCGTTGATCAGGCTTAATCAGTCTGGAGCTATGTCAAATTCCCCATTCAAGTTGAGAAACCTGGGTGGGGTTTTTCCATATCTTGATAAGTTTTACTTTTCTACCTCAGATCGCCCTAAAGGAATGTGAATCTGATGTGGATTTCGTTCTAAAAGTCCCCATTGCCAGATTGAGGGCAGACTGTAAAACTAAGAAGTTCAGTCGAATGGTGAAGATAGGTTACTCGCGGTTTGCGATCATCGATGGCTCTAACCAACCGGGAACATAATGGCTACATTTGCGAAGTTCACGATCGAGCGCTTCATAATTGGCTTCTTTTGCCAGCACCAGATCCCAAAACTGGACAGAATGATTGAGATGAATCGTGTGGCAAAGTTCGTGAATCAAGACATAGCGCACCAGATGAGGCGGCAAAAACAGCAGCTTGTAGTTGAGGCTAATATTTTTTTGATAAGAACAACTCGCCCACAGCGTCTTCTGACCTCTTACCGACGCTTTGTTAAACGGAAGCTGTAATTCTTGGCTGACTGACCACAGCCACGGCACTAATCGCTGATAAGCCTTGTGGGAGAGCCACTGCTGTAAGAGCGACTTACAAGCCTCCTCGTTTTGGGTGCAGCCTTTGAGAATGAGACGCGACTTGCTTTTTTCTGTCAGCGTAATTCGAGAAGCGCTGGTCGGAACGTAGTCCACTTGCCAGAGTTGGGCGGTTGCCCTGAGATTTAACTCATCTGGCAGCGCATGAGAAACTTCTAGCGCCAATTGTTGTCGCTGCTCTTCGAGTCGTCCGATCGTTTTCTCGATCCAACTCTGTTTGTGCTGCAAGATTTCAGGAATACGGCTCTGGTCAAATCCTTTAGGGATAATCACTTCTAGACCACCCTGAACTGACATTCTCAGGCTGACGTGTTTTGCCTTCAGGCTTTCCCGGATTTTGTAGTCAGGTAGCGCCGTAAGCTGACCAGGGATCAGTTTAGACTCAACCATGTGTATTCATATTGGCTGTGCTTAGTCAGTAGAATATCTTAGCGCCGAATGACGGTGAGCTACATTCAATCTTAATTCAATCTCTATCGTTAGATTACAGCGAATCTAAGCGCTGGCGCAACTGACTACTGATCATATCAATTACGGTGACGACGATCAGTAAAACAATCATCATGGTCGTAGCTTTATTGTACTCGAAGCCCCGAATATAGTTGACCAATTCAAAGCCAATTCCTCCGGCTCCGACGACTCCCAAAACCGAGGCAGAGCGAATATTGTACTCAAACATATAAAGAGTGTAGCCCAATCCGAGCGGTAGCACCTGGGGAAATATCCCATACTGAGCGATTTGCATCCACGAAGCCCCACTGACTTGCAGCGATTCGATCGACCTGGGGTCAACGGCTTCGATCGCTTCTTGATAAAATTTTGCCAGGTAGCCGATCGTATAAATTCCTAGTGCCAAAGTTCCTGCGGGTGCGCCCAATCCAGTTGCTGAGACGAAGAACAACCCCAGAACAATGGAGGGCACCGATCGCACCGCATTTTGAATCAAATTGGCAAGCCAGCGAATCCACCTAGGTGTCAAGTTGTGAGCAGACAGCAGCGCGATCGGAATGGAAAGCACGGCGCCGATCGTCGTTCCCCACAGGGACATCTGAATGGTTTCGATCAAAGCCTTGATAGCGACATCGGTGACTGCCCAATCGGGGGGCAATAGTCGAGAGACAAAATCGATCGTGTAAGGTATGCTCTCGTTGAGCATTTCCAGGTTGAGTTTGAGTCCTCGAAGCGCCCAACCATAGACAAAAACCAGCCCGACTATGATCAGCAGCCCCTTTAACCAGGGTTTGAACCGAGACGCAGAAAGTTTCATGGGTTGCCTAGAGAAAGATGATCAGGCAAGTTTTCGCAAGCGCCATCATAAACCACACGCCCTGCATTCAGCACGATCGCTCGTTGGGCGTAATGGGCGGCGATCGTCAAGTCATGCAAAACCGAAACAATGGTCATTCCTTGCTGATGCAGGTGAGAAAAAATATCCATAACTTGTTTGGCCGCCAGAACGTCCAATCCTGTAATTGGCTCGTCTACCAGAAGAATCTTGGGCGACTGGATCAACACACGGGCGATCGCGACTCGTTGGCGTTGTCCTCCGCTAAGTTGGCTGGTTTTTTGGTCAATCTGAGCGTCTAATCCCAACTCTTGTAGAAGCTGAAGGGCACGCAGGCGATCGCTGCGTCGAAACCCCGTGAGAGTTTGCCAGGTCGATCGCTGCCCCAGACAGCCACATAAAACGTTTTCTAGCGCAGTCAGTTGAGGCACCAAGCCGCCCCCCTGAAACAAAATGCTCACGTCTCGACGCTGCCGCAGCGCTTTGGAATTAACCGCCACCCCGTTGATGTGAATGTTGCCTTTTTGAATGGGCACCAACCCCACCAGCGATCGCAGCAGCGTCGATTTGCCTGCCCCATTTAGCCCCAGCAGCGTGACAAACTCGCCCGATCGAATCACACAGTTGACTCCATCCAGCGCCGGACGCTTCAACGCTGCCAAAAACGGAGAATGCAGGTTTGAGCAAGCGATCGCCGCAGAGGTTGAAGGTTGAATATTTTGAGCTACCTGATTTCTGTTCATTTCATCCCTCGTCCCTCTCGCGCGGCGAACCCCTCATTCCTACGGCTCAATTCCGGCTCGCTGCAACGCATCTCTCATGGGTGCCAGATGACGATTATGGTCAACCCGCACCAGTTGGGTAGAATTGTACAGCCCAGACAGCAAGCCGTTGTTAGCAGGCTGATTGAGTTTTTGCAGTGCAGTAATCAGTCTTTCACGCATCGGTGCAGGAACGCGATCGTCGATTGACACACCGTGAGCAGGAACCCCTGAAATTGCATGGAACACTCTCAAGCGTTTTCCTTCTTCTGCGGTGACGTACGGAGGCTTGAGCGTATACTCCGAAACGGCAGCAACATCAGCTTGCCCTCTCAAAACAGCCTGCAAAGCGGCACTGTAGTTGCCACCGTAGCTGACTTGCCCAAAAAAGTTGCTCAGGCGATCGCGGTTAGGTACGAGTCCCTGTTTGACAAGCTCACCTACCGGAACGATAAAACCAGATCCTGATGTGGGAGAGGTAAACGCAATCTTTCGACCTCTAAGCTGCTCTAGATTTTGTTTGTTATTGCCTTTGCTTCTAAGCGCACTGTCATTGCGTACAACAAAGATGGAGCGGTAGGTGTAGCGTCCAGAATAGTCAGGACGAACTTCGGCAAGGTAAAGTCTCGCATTGGCTAACTGCTGGGCTTTCATCGCAGGACGGCTACTCAAAAATGCCACTTCAGCCCGATTTGAGCGTAAGGCCTCTACTGCCGCAGTATCGTCGGCTACGATCGCCTCAACTGGCATCTTCAATTCGTTGGAGAGAAATTGAGCGACGGCGTTGGCTTTGCGCTGTAGGTCAGTTGCGCCTGCCCGACTCGGAAAAACAATTCTCAAACGATTTGGGCTGTTTTGAGCAATGAGAGTCTGCAACGGAGCGGCTACTTTTGTAACCGTCTGAGAGACCGTGCTGCTAGCGACTGTGAGACCAGATAACCCAAGTAATACAGCACTTGCGCCAAATATCAACTTTTTGCTCAAAGCCATGACGAATTCCTACGGTGAATGAATGGTGTCTTTTATCGCTGCAAATCTTTAGCGATCAGGTTAGGAAAATCGTACGGCTTCTTGGGAATCAAAGTCAACGGAATTGCTGAGATTTGTTCTCATTTACATGGGTAGACGAAACTCTATGGTTGGCGATCGTGTTCTAGATGTCCGCTTTGATTACGTCCGATTGGACGATGCAAGATTGCGAAACTCTGTAAATTGTGGTTCAAACAAGAGTTTGACGCATCCGGTTGGCCCGTTGCGATGTTTGACAATATTGACTTCGGCGATGCCGCGATCGGGCGAGTCTGGATTGTAATAATCGTCGCGGTACAGCATCATGATCAGATCGGCATCTTGCTCGATCGACCCACTTTCACGCAGGTCAGACATCATCGGACGCTTATCGGCCCTGGCTTCGACGCTGCGGCTCAACTGAGATAAAGCAATGATCGGAACGTTTAATTCTCGCGCCAGGGCTTTGAGCGATCGCGTAATTCGCGCCAGTTCTTGAACTCGGTTTTCGCTGCCGCTGCCTTCCATTAGCTGTAGATAGTCGATGAGAATCAGCCCCAATACGCCACCCTGTTCTGCCTGGAGTCGTCGCGATCGCGATCGCATTTCATTCAAACTAATATTGGGCGTGTCGTCTACAAAGACTTGAATTTCAGAGAGACGGCTGATTGCGTGACCCAGGGGTTCCCATTCTTTGTGGCTGATGCGCCCCGATCGCAGTCGATTAGACTCAATCCGAGACTCTTTAGAGAGCAAGCGCTGAATGATTTGTTCCTTAGACATTTCCAAACTAAAGATCGCCACAGGCAGCTTGTGCTGAATTGCAATATTGCTGGCCAGACCAAGCGAGAAGGCGGTTTTTCCCATTGACGGCCTACCCGCCACGATCACCAAGTCCGATCGCTGAAAGCCTTGAGTCATTGCGTCCAGGTCATAGAATCCGCAGGCAAGTCCGGGAACGGCCATGCCAATCGATCGCTGCTCAATTTCTGAGAATGTTTTGGTGAGAATGTCTGCGGTCGAGACGAGTCCCTGGTTTGGGCGAACCTGCGTAATGCTGAAAACCTTTTGCTCTGCGTCATCAAGGACGTTTTCCAGGTCTTTGGCGGTTTCGTGACCCAATTGAGAAATTTGTTGCCCGACTCCGATCAGCTTGCGGCGCAGATATTTGTCTACCACTAACTGAGCGTAGCGATCGATATTCACAGCGCTGACGGTGCGATCGACCAGTTCTACTAGCTTGCTTTGTCCACCAACTTTCTCTAACAAGCCGTGATCCTGTAGCCAGGTCGCCATACTCATCAGATCGGTCGGACTTCCCTGGTTTTGTAACGTCAGGGCGGCTCGATAAAGCTCTTGATGGGCGCTGAGATAAAAAGCTTCGGGACGCAGAATATCGAGAACTCGGCTAATGGCTTCTGGGTCAAGCAAAATGCCTCCCAAAATCGCCTCTTCTGCATCAATGTTTTGAGGAGGAATGCGATCGTGAAACGGTTGGAAGTTAAGTTCTTGAACCATGATCGGCTGTAAGGAGGATAGGGCAAATCCGAGGGGTGAGCCACCGCCGCATCGCTCCACTCGACCCTCTCACTATATAGCTTGCTGGTATCTTAGCAGAAAATAGTAAGTTTGTATTAGTTTTGAGTTTTGAGCGCTGACTGCTTGACGACCCCAAAACCCAAAACTTCAAACGCAAATGCCAAACTACTGAGCGACGACTTGAATCGTAATCGTTGCCGAGACTTCGGGGTGTAGCTTGATTTCGGCCTTGTACTCGCCCAAACTGTGAACTTCGGGAAGGGTAATGCCACGACGATCGATCTCTTGGCCTGTCGCTGCTTTGAGCGCATCCGCCACATCCTGGTTGGTAACCGTTCCAAAGATGGCTTCTTTTTCGCCTGCTTGTTTAGCGATCGAGATGGCACCCACTTTTTCGAGAGCCGCTTTTTGAGTGAGCGCGACTTCTTTCAGTTCGGCGAGGCGTTGACGTTCGATTTCTCTGCGTCGCTCAACCTGCTTGAGAATGCCGCGGGTCACGTTGACCGCTTTCCCTTGGGGGATCAAATAATTTCTCGCATAGCCGGGAGCGACTTCGACGAGATCGCCCGATCGTCCCAACTTGCTCACATCCTCACTGAGGACTAACTGAATACGCTTCGCCATAATCTTTCCTAATTGTCAACTGTGCCGCACAAACGATCCATTGTACCGTAACAAGCGTGATGAACTCTCGATTTGAGTTGAGAATCGAAACTTCAGCAATCTACGCCTCACACCTTCAACGTTTCTCCAACCTTCATTAGTCTCAACTGACTCTTAGCTCCGTTTTGTTTGAGCGCTTGAGAGAAAGCATCAGGCGTGCCAGGTAGGTTAAAGATTCCGTAGTGCATGGGGATCACCGTCGTCGGATTGACCAATTTGACCGCTTCGGCAGCCCGTTTGGGGCCCATTGTAAACTTGTCACCAATGCAGGCCAGCATCACGCTCACTTTGTGAAACTGCGGAACCAAACTCATGTCTTGAAACAGGTCAGTGTCGCCTGTGTGATAGATGACGGCTCCATTTTTGATGCTGATCAAGAAGCCACCCGGATTGCCTGCATATTGAGCAGGACTGCCATCCGACGCAACTGTAGAACTGTGAATCGCTGGAATGAACGCAATTTTCACCTCATCGTTGAGTAAAGATAGCTCACCGCCAAAATTTCCCTGGGTTTCCAGTCCTACCAGATTTTTGGGATAGCTGCCAAAATTGACCAATGCCTGACCCAAATCGAACGTGCTGACCAGTTTGGCTTGAGTTTTTTGAGCGATCGCCGCTGCGTCTCCGACGTGATCAAAATGTCCGTGCGTCACCAAAATCAGATCGGCGCGATCGAGCTTCGCCAAATCATTTTTACCATTGGAATTACCCGGATTTGTCAACCAGGGATCAACCAAAAGCACTTTTCCTGAAGGTGTTGTGATCTTGAAGGCAGACTGTCCGTACCAAAGTAGCTGAGTTCCGGTTGGCTGGGCATGACTTGGCAAACGATTCAAGCCGATCGCGCCCATAATCAGAATCAAGCTGACGATCGCCACTCCCAACTTCAAAGTCCGTATCAAACGTTTCATGTTTCTATCCCTGTCGCACGCAAATAACGAGTAGAAACACTTTACAGAAGAATCCAGCAAACCCCTACACACTCTTCATCCTTCATCCCTCGTCCCTCATCCCTTCCCCTAGTCTGCTTTGTTAAGCTGGATTTACCATGAGTGGACGATGTATGCACAGAATTCTGACAGGAGCTTTGAAAGTCGATCGCTTAACCATTCCGATCACTGGACTTTCTCCGCAGTTAGAAGGAACGACGATCGTGCAATTGTCCGACCTACACTACGACGGCATAAGGCTGTCAGATGATTTGTTAGCTCAGGCGATCGACGCAACCAATCAAGCAGAACCCGATCTAATCGTCCTCACTGGGGATTTTGTCACAGATGATCCGGCTCCGATTCATACATTAGTGCGACACCTCAAACATTTAGAAAGTCGCGCTGGCATCTATGCCGTCTTGGGCAACCATGATTTGTACTATCGAAAAGGGAAAGCCACGATCGTCGAGGCCCTGACCAGTGTAGGAATTCAAGTGTTGTGGAATCAGGTCGTGTATCCGCTTGGAGAAGAACTGGCGATCGTGGGACTGCCTGATTTGTGGTCGCCTGACTTCAAAACTTCCAAAGTTCTCGATCAGGTGCCTCAGTCGGTTCCCCGCATCGTTTTGGCGCACAATCCCGATAGTGCTACTCCGCTGCAACAGTGGCGAGTCGATTTACAACTGTCTGGGCATACCCACGGCGGTCAGATCGTCTTTCCTGGAGTTGGCAATGTGTCAGCGATCGCCGCCAAACTGTATCGTCGTCTGCCTAAAAAAACGAGAAATCGGATTCCGGTGCTGCGATCGTGCCATCGGGTTGTCAGAAATTGGGACTGGTCAAAAGGGCAATATCAAGTCGGGGACAGTATTCTCTACATCAATCGCGGCTTGGGCACCTATTTCCCAGGGCGATTGTTTTGTCCGCCAGAGGTGACGGTGATTCGCCTAGAAAGGAAGGGATGAGAGACAGGTCTATTTCTTTAATTGCAGATCCCTTAGCTTAAGAACTGCCCCGATGTCTAAAAAAACGTCAGTTCGATGAGAGTGACTCGCTTCGTTTCAATCGGCTTCAGCCCCCTAAATCCCCCACAAGTGAGGGACTTTGAACGAGAAATATTGTCTCAAAGTCCCCCAAAATTGGGGGGTTGGGGGGCAGAAGTGCTGAATAACGAAGCGAGAAAATTCCATCGAATTCACGTTAAAAAATGTTGGCAATGACAAGCACCTGGGGGATTTGGGGGGCTGACCAAATTGGCAACCGTAGCGAGAGAACTAATCGAATTGACGCTAAATCAACTCGCGCACATCTGTCACCTGTCCCGTTACCGCCGCCGCCACCACCATCGCCGGACTCATCAACAACGTTCGCCCCGACGAAGACCCCTGACGACCTTTGAAATTTCGGTTAGATGACGATGCACTCAACTGACGACCCTCCAGCTTATCGGGATTCATCGCCAGACACATTGAGCAGCCTGCTTCTCGCCACTCAAACCCCGCTTCTAAAAAGATACTGTGCAGCCCTTCGGCTTCGGCTTGCTGTTTTACCCGCTCAGAACCTGGGACGATAAAGGCCTTCACACCGTTGGCGACGTGGCGACCTTTGGCGAATTTTGCTGCTTCTCGCAAATCAGTGATGCGACCATTGGTGCAGCTTCCGACAAAACAGACATCGACCTTGGTGCCCTGAAGCAGTTTGCCCGGTTGCAGATCCATGTAGCGATAGGCTTCTTCAGCGATCGCTCGCTCATCTTCCACAATGCTATCGGGCGCAGGAATCACTTCGTTAATCGCAATCCCCTGTCCGGGCGTAATACCCCAGGTCACAGTCGGAGCAATGTCAGCCGCATCAAAAACGATCACGTCATCGTAAACAGCATCGACATCGCTACGAATATTGTTCCACCACGCGATCGCTTTCTCCCAATCATCACCTTGAGGTGCAAAATCACGACCCTGAAGATACTCGTAAGTCACCTGGTCTGGATTCACATAGCCACATCGAGCACCGCCTTCGATCGCCATGTTGCAAACGGTCATTCGCTCTTCCATGTTCATCTGCTCAAAGGTCGTGCCCGCAAATTCGTAAGCGTAGCCAACTCCACCCTTTACGCCCAACGTGCGAATCACATGCAGAATTACATCTTTGGCATAGACACCCGGTTTCAGCGCTCCATTCACCTCAATTTTGCGAACTTTGAGCTTTGCCAGCGCCAGCGTTTGAGACGCGAGAACATCCCTCACCTGACTGGTGCCAATCCCAAACGCGATCGCTCCAAAAGCCCCATGCGTTGAGGTGTGACTATCTCCACAGGCGATCGTCATTCCTGGTTGAGTCAGTCCTTGCTCTGGTGCGATTACATGCACAATTCCCTGACTGCCAGACCCCACGTTGTAGAAGCGAATTTTGTGTTCTTGACAGTTTTGTTCGAGCGCCTGAATCATCTCCTCAGCAAGAGAATCAGCAAACGGCCGCGCCTGATTTTCGGTCGGGACGATATGATCAACGGTCGCGATCGTCCGTTCTGGAAAAGCCACCCGCAAACCTCGTTCCCGCAGCATCGCAAACGCTTGGGGACTCGTGACTTCGTGAATTAGATGCAGCCCAATAAAAAGCTGAGTTTGTCCAGAAGGCAGAATCCCAACGGTGTGTGCATCCCAAACTTTGTCAAACAGCGTCCCTTTGCTCATGACGGTTTTGTAGTTCTGTATACGATCGGTCTCCAATTTTATCGCAAATACGCGAACCCATCCGCCAAGTCAAGCTTTCCTCACTCCTCACTCCTCCCTCCTCCCCTCTTTTTCTTCCCCGTTTTCGCAGTACACCTGTACAATGCGTGTGAGCAAAGGAGAAGGCACGATGCGATTAGGAAAAGTCGTTAAATCTAATTCACACTGCGATTATGTGGTGCAGGTGGATGACTCAATGGATTTTAGTGACGCGCCCAATGCAGACGATTATGGGTTTGGGACGTTTGTGAAATTGGAAACCGAAGATCGACACTGGGCGATCGGCATCGTCTACAACTCTCAATTGCTCAATCCGATGTTTATGAATACGGGCCCCAGACTTTCGAGTGAACCTGATCCGCTCTTCACGCCCGACTTGATCAATGAAACTCGCACATTGCTTTGGACGGTTTTAGTAGGCAGTTTGGAGCCTAACAATGGCAGTCCCTTTGGAATCCAGGGCATTCCTCGTGTCGTCGTCCCGGTCAATACGCCTGTTTCAACGATGACGCAAGAAGAGATTTATCACTTTCATCTCAATTTAGAGCGGCGATCGCAATTCTGCTATTACAGTCATTTGTTACGCTGTGGCGGTACGTTCTCAATGCAACTCACGTTTCAGGTTTTACAAGAACTCATTGACTTCAACCTCTTTAAAGGAGCCGAAGAGCGGGCGCTGATTGTTTTGTGTAAAGAATTGGCGTGGAAAAATACGATGGGAGCGATGAGGTAAACGTGAGGAGTGAGGAGGAATCAACCAATAAAAAACCCCGACCGAAGCCGAGGTGAATAATCAGGGTGCATCTACCATCCCTCTATTCCTAAAGAAGAGTCGCTATCCGGAGAGGTTGCTAACGCGATGTGCAACTTTCTGATCAACGTCTTTAAAGCTGCGGTGTACACACAAGTCATTAATTGTCTCCGTTTGAGCCAGCTTCTGCCCTCTAAATCCCCCACGAGTGAGGGACTTTGAAATCTTGAGAAGTCTCTCTGCCTTCTAGAAGCCTTTCTTTCTCAAAGTCCCCCAGAATGGGGGATTTAGGGGGCGAAGCCCCTCGCCAACCACAGATCGACCAACTTGTGTGTACACGGTAGCTCTTTAAAGGGGATTGAGGATCTCTGGGCTGTGCCTCCGACGGTGTGATCCCCCAAACCCCCTTGAAAAGGAGGCTAAGAAAAAGTTGCCCATCGCGTGTTGCTAATAATCGATCGCGCTTCTCAACTCAAAAAATTTCAATAAAAAACCCCGACCGAAGCCGAGGTGAATAATCAGGGTGCATCTACCAACTCTCTATTCCCCCAAGCAGAGTCATCATCCGGAAAAACCTGAAAGAATTTCCTCACAGTCTGAGGTTAAAGCAATGCAATATCCTGTCACACCCGATCGCCGCTATTTTGTGGTCAAAGGCAGATTGTGGCGCTGCTCTAATCCAGAGTTGACGGAAGAGGAGCGATCGCGTCTAGTTCAAGAACTCATGAATGCGCGTCGAGCCGTCAAGCAGGCCTTACGTCAAGAAGATGAAGCTGCCCTCCAAACCGCAAGGCACGAAGTCAACACTGCCAAAATTGCTCTCGGTGAGCGAGGCGAGGTCTGGTGGACAGATGGCGCACCTGACTACAACCAAAAGCTGGTCAAAAACACCCCATATGCTGATTGGTATAGCCGCTTGTCATAGTTTATTCTCCTGTTTTGGATAGTTTCAATTGTCTACGCTGCTAAATTGAAGGACGGGCTGGTGATTGTTTGTCTGAACATCTGAGTGATCGTCTGCCTGAAGATGCGTTTCTAGATTATTGATTTGGATTTGCAAACTTGCGATCGCACGATGATGTTGTTCTACATATTTAGGAATTGCACTATATTTCGCCAATAACTTCTCTAAATGGCTAATGCGATCTTCTAAGGTGTTAACTTTCTGAGTCGCTTGTAGAAGCTGTTGGGTTAGAGAATCGATCTTTTGGGACATCTCTTGAGCACTAATAGAGCGATCGTCTGCCTCTACCTTTTGCCCTTCTTGAGACACCGATTGTACAGAATTAAAGGGTTGTGATTCCAGCGTTGATGAAGACCACTGATAAAGCTGCTCGATCAAGACGGTGACCTTTGATGTTAATTCCTCAACCGTCGTCAAGGAGTCATTGAGAGGAGGGTCAACAACTTGCTCAGAAGTTTTTTGCTCAGAAGTTTTTTGCTCAGACGCTCTGACTCGATCGTCCAGCATTCGCTTAATCAATCCAATCAACCCCTGTGCCCCCGCCATAATCGTTTCTTCAACAACGACGTGCAACACATTCATGAGATCTTGTTTTTTCTCGTCCGCGATCGGCTGAGAACTTTTCACTTTTCCTTGACTAAAAACTCTCAATAACCAGTTCATCACCTTTTCCTGGATAGTGTTCAATGCAGGTAGTGTTCAATTCGGGCAGAAGGCAGATATAACTGAAGACATAACTGAGACAGGGTTGAAATTCTCGACTCAGTTAAGGTGAATTCGACGAAATTTTTCACTGCGGTTGTCTATTCGAGAACGCCCCTAAATCTCCCATTAATGGTGGACTTTAAATCAGAACCATAGTCTGAAAGTCCCTCAGAATTGAGAGTTTAGGGGGGCAGAAGCTTGACAACGAAGCGAAGAAACTTCATCGAACTCGCGATCAGTTACCGTGTTCTCTCTGGTTAATTTACTTTCGCAAATTACTTCGCTGTTGCAGTTTGATTGACCGGAATTAACTTGTAGAGAGTCTCACCATCAGAGACATTGGTAGTTGCATCACTCGACACATCCACCGTTTGCTCTACAGCCTCTTGAACGCCGCTGGCACTTTCTTTAACTGTGTTAACTGCATTGACTGCCGTCTTCACGGTTTCGTTTACCCCCTCAGCCGTTCCTTTGACCGTACTAACCGTATTTTTCACAGTGCCGCTAACATTAGTTGCAACGCTGTTGACTGCATCATTGACATCTCTAGTCGTATCATTCAGGTTTTCGGCAACACTGTTAACCGCATTACCGACTCGTTGAACAGAATCACTCAAAGATTCAGCCGTTGCTTTAGCTGTCCTTCCCAATCCTCGAATCGCTTGATTGATGCGCTCAGTCGTGTCCTGGTTGGTGAGTGCTGCTGCAAGACCCCCTAACGTTGCCCCGATCAATGCACCAAGCGCGATTTTAGTAAATCCATTTTGGTTAGATATCATCGGATTACTGCCTACCGAGGAGCGGCCAGAAGACTCGCCCTGATTGGCTTCTGTTGTTAAAAGCTGATTGCCATTCGTCACGATCGTTAACTCCTAAGTCATTATCTCTGTCCTCGGTACCTGTTATTCTTGACGGTCAATAGCTTCATAAAATTCCATCACTGGATCGCTGCTACCTTCATTCGTTGAGGTAGAAGATGTGTATGGCTGTGCTACAGGGTCATCTTGAAAGCTCAAGGGTTCGAGTTCGTCAGCATCCATTGCCATCGGTTTTGTATAGTCACCTCTCTCGATCACAGACTGTCCTGCGCTAGAAGATTGACTTGCAGCATGGTCGATCGTCTGACCGATGGTATCCCCTGTTTGCTGAATTGCATTGCTTGCCGTGGATGCCGTTTGTTGAATCCCTTGACTGACGGTTTCCCCGGTTTGTTGAATTGCTTTGCTAGTTCCAGATGCAACTTGTTGAACTCCACCCGCAAGGTTTTGAGCAGCTTCTGAGGTTGCTCCGACAACCGCATAGCCCACACCATCGCCAATACTCTTTGCGGCCTCACCGACTCCTTTTGCAGTCATGCCTAACCCTTGTCCAATGGTTCCAAAAGCTCTGCCAACACCCTTAGATGCCCGACTAAAGCCTTCAGACACTTTCCGACCTGCCAAGAGTCCTACTGTCGCTCCAATCAATCCACCAACCAACGCTCTCGATAGTGCTGGATTAGAGCTAGATTTGTCTGATTTTACTTCTGGGCGATATTCACTAGAAGTCGGCATTTTCGCTTCTACACTGCCTGATGCAGGATATCTTTCTGTTCGGGTTGTAGACATGGAATGGGGTTGATTTTGACCTTGATCTACACCTTGATTGACAAAAGATTGATTCTCGCTGTTCATGTTGGTTTTCCTGTAGTAAACGCTAGTGGATGACTGGCTCCAAAACCATCTATTGCAAAGGTAGCGAGTTTACTTTAGGACTTAACGCCTCTAAAGATAGACCTGATTAATTTCTTGTCTAATTAAATATTTAAGAGCGCAAACCCTCACTGGTAGAGTATTTTTACGTTCAGAGTTTAGTTGTCATTGACTAACTTTTATGTGTTGCTCCTATGTATTAATTTCTACATACTGTAGTTATGGATGTAGCTATGAATCTTGTCCCTTTGGGCTAGTAGATTTTGTCACGAAAACTCTTTGTTCTTTTCGCGATCGCAGAATCGATTTAGCTTTTGACAGGTTGCTCCACAGGCTGCAATTTCCGGGATTCAGGCACTTTTGCAGGTAGAAGTTATCATCAAAAGCTGGTTAAGATCACCCCGTATGTATTGTGAGAGGCTGCCCTGCTAAACGAGAAAAGGTAACCTCAAGCTTAATTTCACCCAGACTTGTATGCGCTTCACCAACAGTCCAGGCTGTAGAACTGTTGTAGTTAGGAGTTTGGGTATAGTCGGGGGATTGAGGAAGCTGCGATCGCCTCACCTCAAATTCTTGGCTCAGGGTTTGACGGCTGACTTCCAGAAGTGTCGCTTGATTGAGTAAGTTGGGTTGTAGAGAAAGCTTAATCGATCGGCTGTCTGGCTTAGATTCAGAAGCAGTTTTTTCCGTCGTTGCGTCGTCATAGCTTACTCCGCCAATCAAGCCAAATTTTTCACTCTTCTGAAAGACAACTGTGACGCTGGCCGAGTCATCTTTGCTGAGGTGAATCTCTATTTGTAAAGACACTTCCTGACCAGTTTCAGAATCTTTTAGCGCAAGCTGCACTGTCGATGCATCCAATTTTTCATCTCCCTGTGGGGCATTCTCTAGCGCAGGAGTCGGCACAGAAATTTCACCCTCTCTTGGCATCGGCGTACCAACCATAGTTGAAGGCGTAATAGGAGCCTGAATTGGCGGAGGAGTCAGAAGCAAAGTGGAGGTCGAGGTCGGAATCGTGGGAGCGGAGGGAAGGGGAAGGTACTCGATCGAGAGTTCTAAATTTTGGGAGTGCGTCGGGTGAAGGGTTGGCTCCTCGACGGGGGCAATTTGCCATTCAGCGATCGGCTTTTTAGAATCAGGCAGCGGCTCAGATTGAGGGGCACGATTCGCCTGCACAACGGCTCTAACAGAATTGACCAACTCACTGCTAGGAACGAGAATCGGCTGAGGCTCAACAGAAGTCGGCTCAGGGCGAGGAGAGCGATCGACCAAAATCTGACTGAACTCAAAGAAATTTTGTCTCGTAAACTCTTGAGCATTGGCGCTCAAAACAGTGACTATCATGCCTCGATCGGGTTGGTTGCGATCGAATCGAGCGTTTGCGGGCAAGGGCGGCTCAGTCAGGTCAAGCAAGTCTTGCTTAAAAGGAAGCAGCGAGGTAAGCCAGGAAGATTCAGAATTCTGTGCAGCGTGGATAGGCTTATCAGCCGCAGAGGTATAGCGAATCCAAACCAGGGCGGCGTTGGTTGAAAAGGCTTGCTCAAAGGTCAGCGATTGATTGGCCAAACCCATCTCAACCCGGACGGCAGCTTGATGACTGTTTGCAGAACGAAACGTTGTATAGGCGGCAGCGCTCAAAACTTTTTCTTCTAGCGTGGTTTCTGTTTCGTCGGGGCTATAACCTGGCTGATAGGTTCCTTTTGTATAAGCCGTCTCTCCAGCGTTATCACTGCGATTTTGAGGAACCTCTTCTAACTTGTTTTGATCTGACTCTTCTGCATGATTGGCTGCATTCAAAAACTCTTCTCGGTAGCGATCGCTGATCTGTTTCCAAGCGATCGGATTAAACGCATCAAATTGTTGAACTTCAAGAAGCAGCGCCCCCGGCAAGAAGACCGTCAACTCATCAGACTCACAAAACCCCTGCCGACTGTCAGCAATAATTCCATCCAGCCCATACTCTCTCGCATAAGCAACTTCTACCGCATAATCATAGGGCGACTCAGAAGCGGCAGCAATCTCATCAATAATCGGGTCATGGGGCAGCACTTCTAAAACAGATCGAATCGAAGCAATCACCTCTTTGGCATTGGGGTGGCCCGACAGCGCACTGCACACTCGATCGAAGCAGCGAGGCGTAACAAAAGCTTGAATTCGCGCCGAACGAATTTGCTCCCATAAAGCGCTGGCAATTTTGATCTGATCCCGCGTGTGATTTTGCTCAGTCTTGAGAAACCCCAACAGCAAAAAATCAGCTTGAACAGAAACCTGAAGCATTGCTAGTAATTCTGTGGGTTGAACTCGATCGAGTCGTTGTTCTGCGTTTCGTTGGCGGCGGTCGATCGTGATTTGCCCGTTCCCAGCCGTTCTCGAATCTCGTCGAGCGACATGCCTTTGGGCTGCTGTACGTCTTGAAGCGAACTCCAATCAATCAGGTCTTTGAGATCACAATTGAGCGCTTGACACAGTTTAATCACCCTGACAATTTGTTCTGATCCAGCTTTGCCTTTTTCCCAATTTTGAATCGTGTTTTCGGTCACACCCAAATGCAGGGCCAGGGCACGCTGCGTCAGGTTGGCTCGATCGCGCAATCCGGCGATGTCGAGTGGAGCATCTGACCAGTTTCGCCAGTCACAGTCAAGGGCTTGACACAGCTTGATCACTCTGACAATCTGCTCAAACCCGGCTTTGCCTTTTTCCCAGTTTTGAATGGTGTTTTCGGTTACGCCGAGATGAATGGCTAAGGCACGCTGCGTCAGGTTGGCCCGATCGCGCAACTCTGAGATTCTCGTTCGCTCCGTCTGTTTTGACATGAACATTTCCATCATGGACACTCACGATGACCCTACTATACTAAATATTTTTGGTAAAACTTCTTTGCTCAAACAGATTGACAACCAAATATATTTGGGGTTAAATAATTGGTCAAAGGGATTCTAACCTACCGTTGAGAGTCTAGATAGAATGCACATGTTTCCATTCTCCCCCTGCCCATCTTCAGACGTTTCTGATGACTTCTCTTTAGAGACGCTGCTGACGACCAATCGTTTCGTGTTTTCTGCTGAATTAATGCTGTTGCACCCCCATGCGGCCTCATTAATGAAAGCGGCAAATCGCGCTGCACAGCATGTCAACATTGTCCAAATGAGCGATCGCTTGCTTCCTCAACCCCGCCTATCTAGCTCGGTGGCGACTCAATATATTCAACAGTTGGGGCTAGACTCGATCGTCGAACTGAGCCTTCAGAAATCTGACTTATACGATCAGCTATTCTGGCTTGCCAACGCTCAGATTCGCAATGTTTTGGTGTCGGATGGGTTTCCTGATTATCAGGGGAGCGATCGAGCCGTGAGGACGATTGCGGCGATCGCCCGATTTCGCTCAGAGGCAACCTTTTATGTTGGTGCGGTAGAAGTGCCTTGTCTGATGCCAGATATAGCCGAAAGCATGGCGCGATTGACGGCCAAAATTGACAGCGGAGCGCAGTTTATTCAGGTACGATCGCTGCTCAATCTAGAGGCAATGGAGCAATGGATGGCGGCCGTACGATCACGTCAACTGCACCAGCGCGCCCATTTCATCGTCTCAATTCTGCCATTTAACTCGCTAGAGCAACTTAGATTTCTACAATCTGGGCGAAATCATGCTTTCATCGGCATGGAATTTGGACAGCCCGAAAGTAACCTGCAACGTCTGCAAAACCTGATTGTCAACACTAGCGCGATCGAGGGGGTGTGCGGCATTCACCTGCGACTAAACGATCTGGGCATGGGCTGGAATCATCACAGATAAAGGCTACATAGACTGTTTGACAACGTTTCTCTAAAACTTATGGGCGTTTGTCAAGAATCTTACTCTCTATGATCTGCAACGCTTTTAGAATTCCTGGGTTTATCTACATTTTGATCAAAGGTTTGTTGGTGATGATCTCATTGAGGTGAATTTGACTTATGACACAGATACACGTTCGTCTTAATCGAAAAGCTCGCGTCTGCATTGGAGCAATTGCAACGTTAGCATTCACAACGCTAGGTTTTTCGCCGGATGGAATGGATTCTCAGGCAAGTTCGGTATCGATGCCGCTTTCATCAATATCTCATGTACTTCCACGTCAACAACGCCCTGTTTTGATGGCTCAATCACAGCCGAGAAGCGTACCATCTGCGATTCGGGCTGCCATTCTAAAAGATGTTTCTCAACGGTTAGAAACGCCGATTCAACGTTTAGAAGTGGTGCGATCCACTCGATTCACTTTTGGCAATTGGTGTCAGTTTAATTTTAGTGAAATTTGCACCACAGAGTTTGACCCTGTTCCAGGATGGAAAGTGGTGGTGAAAGTGCGTGATCAGGACTGGACTTATCATGGGAGTCGATCGGGATCTCTGCTCATTCTCGACCCCAAAATTGCGGTTAGGGCTGACCTGTCTGAGGCGATTCGCGATGCCGTTTTGAAGGATGCTGCCACTTGGTCACAGACAGATGCTGCTAACCTCCAGGTAGTCGATACGCGCAAAACAACCTGGGGCAACACTTGTGAATTTAGTTTTGGGCAAATTTGTCCGGCGATTTATCAGCCAGTGAGCGGCTGGGAAGTGTCCCTACAAAACAGTCCGGCTCGTTGGACATATCGCGTTTCTGACGATGCAAAAACAGTAATCTTAGATCGTCGCGCTGCTTTACCGTCTGACGTGGTGCAGGGAATTGTTCAAGATATCGTGCGGCAAAATCCGGCGATCGTCCCAGAGTCACTGCGGTTTATTGTGGTGCGAAGGAGTGCAACCCCGACTGCTCCACCAACCTGGCTCACTGTAGTCTCTAATGGTCGGCGACAGTGGGGCTATCGGGCCACAGAGCAACAGGTTCGACCTGTCCCAGTTAAAACTGTGCTGCTGGCTGGCAAGTCCTAAAAATGCCCGGAATTTGATGAAGTTTTTTCGCTTCGGTTGAAGATCGCGAAAGCTTCTTAAACCCTCTGAAGTTGGGACTTCGCATCAAAACTCTTGTCTGAAAGTCTTCCAGAATTGGCAGCTTGGGGGGCAGATGCTTGGCAACGAAGGAAGCGAAAAAACTTCGTCGAACTGACTATTGTTTCTAAACAACTGCCGCATTGTAAATCTTCTCATTAGCGGCGGCTGACTTAAACAGATCAACGATCGCATGAGGATAATCCACACCCAACCTCATCCCAAATCGCTGTTGCTCCACAGGAAGTAGCTTCCAGGGTTCATGCACTTTTGCAGCAGGAACATTTGCCAACTCTGGCAGCCAATGTTTTACATAATCACCTTGCGGGTCATAGTCTTTTGCCTGCTTGGTGATGTTAAAAAAGCGAAATCCACGGGCATCATTTCCCACGCCTGCGGTGTAATTCCAATTACCCCAATTGCTTGACACATCGTAATCGACCAGCAGCGACTCAAACCATTCGGCTCCCATTTGCCAGTTGATTCCCAGATTTTTGGTCAAGAAACTTGCCACATTTTGCCGTCCTCGATTAGACATAAAGCCCGTCGCCGCAATCTCTCGCATGTTGGCATCCACCAGCGGAAAGCCCGTTTTACCTGCGCGCCACAGATCAAATCGCGGCCAATCTTCCTTCCAGGGAATGGAAATGCCCCGCAGACCCGATCGCCGAAAAATCCGCGTCCCATGTTTGGCACAAATAAAGCGAAAGTAGTCTCTCCACAGCAATTCAAAAATCAGCCAGTAGGTTGAATCGTTCTTCACTCGCTGGCTTTCATACGCCTGCACCTGCCAATAGATTTCACGAGGCGACAAGCAGCCATGCGCCAACCACGCCGAAAACTTTGATGAATAGTCTCCGCCCAACATGCCGTTGCGAGTTTCTTTGTAAACCTTGAGGTGATCCTGCTGCCAAAAATAGTGATCTAATCGCGCCAGACCCGCCGTTTCGCCACCCCTAAAAGGAATCACGCCCCGCAGATCTGCAACCGGAGCCTCCAAGCCAAAATCAGCGATCGTCGGCACTTCTCCCACTGCGATCTCAGGCAATGCTGGCAAACTCGTCGGCGACGGAAATGCTGAATAGATGGTGGAAGACTTCTCGACCTGTTTGCGAAAGCTGGTAAACAATTCCGGTAGGTTTGCCAGCTCAAAAGGTAAGTCATCTGGATGGTAAAGCGTATGTCCCCAAAAAGAAGTTGTAGAAATTTTATCTGCCTTGAGCGCTGTTTCCAACGCTTTTTCAACCGCCACCTCTTCTGAAGTCGTTTCGCGATAGAAATAAATCGCCGTCACGCCCAGTTCTCTAACTAGTTCAGGAATCACGACTTCGGGCAAGCCTTTTCTTAAAATCAAATCGCTGCCGATCGCCCTCAGTCCCCGTCGTAAATCAGCGACGCTTTCTAGCAAAAACTGCGTCCGAAATGCCCCCGTTTTAGGAAATCCATAGGACGTAGTGCCAAACTGTCGCTCATCAAAACAATAAAGCGGAATCACCTGCGCTCCGATTTGAAGTGCTTTATACAAAGGCTCGTGATCGTGCAGTCGCAGATCATTGCGATACCAAACTAAAATTTTCTCCACCGTAAAACTGACCTTATCGTTTGCTCGCTTCCTCCCGATCGTAACGTTTCTTCAAGAAGATGTTCCCAAAAAAATAGAGGACGATCACAACGATCGCCCCCCACTTCGATAAAAATTAACCCCCACCAACGTCTTACGCAGTTAGCCAATTAGCGAAGTTTGTAGGGCTGCAACCGATTGAGCAACTAGCGGCAACACCGTAGATTGAACGACCTGTAGCGCCAAGATCGCCAAAATTGCAGAAATATCTAGCCCACCCAGCGGGGGAATAATTCGACGAAAAATATTTAAATAAGGGTCAGTCAGTTGCGCCAAAATCGAGAACGGAGGATTGTAAAAGTCAACCTGGGGAAACCACGTCAACAAAATCCGAATGAACAACAGCACCAAATAAATGCTGACAAATCGGCTAATCGTAATGATCAGTAGCTCTAGAGGGTTCATAGACTGACAGTTTCCTTTTGAGGTCTAGGGGTTTTCAGATTTGCTGATAGTTTAAGCGATCGCAGGCAATTTGTGACTACTCTCACGTAGCATTCTAGCGCTATGGCTCATCAGTCAGCGACCCTTCGCGATTGACCTCGATCGCCTGCCCATTAACATTACTCAACTGCTGCCGCACATCGTCGATCGCGTCATTCAATTGAGCAATTTTATCTTCGAGACTGCGCCGTGCCAGTTCGATATTCTGCTCAGTCGAGCCGCGCAGAGGGCGTTTTTTGCCTTTAGCCTTTATCTCTGGGGCATCTGCCTTCTTCAAAAGAGTCTCTTCTAAGGTTTCTTCTAGCCGCCGAGAAGTTAGCAGTGCGCCCAAAACGCCACCGACAACGCCACCGACGATCGCGCCCAACAAAAACCCACCCGAAAAATTATCTTGTTGACTCATCACTCACCAGGATTGGTCTTTTTTTGAGATGTCCAAGTCCCTTAAGCTTAAAGGAAAAAGGAGCCAAGGAAAAAGGAATCGCAAAAAATCACCTTCGTACAAGTTCTGACTCTCTGCGATCAGGTGCCAAACGAGCGATCGCCCGCATCGCCCAACCCTGGAACGATAAAGCCGCGTTCATTCAGCCCTTCATCGATCGCGGCAGTGTAGATATTGAGACTGGGGTAAGCCACGCTGAGTTTTTGCAAAGCAGGAGGAGCGGCCACCACTGCGACAATGCGAACCAGGGCAGGATTTACGCCTCGACTTATCAGTTCTTCCATTGCGGCGATCGTCGTGCCCCCGGTAGCCAGCATGGGATCGGTAATCAAAACGTGGGTTTGGGGATCAAACTGGGCGGGGAGCTTGTTGAGATAGCAGCTTGCTTCTAGAGTCTCCTCATTTCGCACCAGTCCCAGATGATAGATCGATGCCAACGGCAGGAGCTTCTGTGCGCCTTCTAACAGAGCCAGACCTGCTCTGAGAATGGGCACCACGACGATCGGAACTTCGGGATTGATAAAAGTAGCGGAACAGGGAGAAAGCGGGGTGTCGATCGTCGTCTCGATCGTCGGCATCCATTCTCGAATTGCTTCGTAAGTCAGCCATCTGCCCAACTCGGTCATGGCGCTGCGAAACAGGGCAGACGGCGTTCCAGAGTCGCGGGCTACACCCAACCAGTGCTTGATGAGGGGATGGGGAGGAACGTAGACGCGCAGTTGAAGTGTCATAAGGGAACGGGGGGTACTTCACAAGTCTGAAACATCATACTCTCTTCGTGCCGTTGTTTCAGGCAATTCTCCTAATATTTATGTAGAAAACCCAGTCAGTATTGTCAAGTTTTGCGCTTTTTGAAAAGAAAAATCTGAGAAACTTGTTGCTAAAAGTTCTCATTAGTGTTGACAAGATTTCTCAACAAGCTTATAGTTCCTTTAGTGTTCTCCTCTCTAGAGGATCGGCAAAGGGCGTAGGAAGTGATAAATTTCTTGCGTCCTATTTTTTTGGCGCGATCGTATTCGGCAAATCAAGGGCTTATGTGAACATGGCGATCGCATATCTTTCTACCGTAGGTTCAGAGCTTGAAGGACATAAGAGCCATCAGGCAATGGCCACTTCTCGCAAAAAGGACAGCAGTTCTCGATTCACCGTTTCGGGCGCTTCTTGTTGAATCCAATGGCCACAGTGAGGCAGCAGTTTGATTTTGCAGGGAGCCGCCACAAAGCGATCGAGTCCTTCTGCTAACTTGTGGCTCAAAAGAGAATCTTCTTCACCCCACAACACGAGAGTCGGGGCAGAGATCGGAGTGGGCGATCGCCAAAAATCTTGCACCCAATGCAGCGAAGTAAACAAGTGACGGTAATAGTTGATCGCCGCAGAAAGGGCACCGGGCTTATTTAACGCCGCCTTGTACTTCTGGGCATTTTCCTCAGTGAAGGCTCCTTTACGGATCGCCTGCTCCTGAAACATATTTTTGACGAAATTGTTCAAGTTTTGTTGAATTAACCACTCTGGCAGCCCTGGCACTTGAAACGCCAGCAAATACCAACTGCGACGAAATTGATCCAAATTACTGAGCATCTCGCGCACAAACCTTTGAGGATGAGGCGCACTAAGCAAGGCTAGTCGATCGAGCGACTGAGGAAATTTTTGAGCCAGATTCCAGGCGATGACACCGCCGTAGTCATGACCCACAATGTGAGCGCGATCGTAGCCTAAGTTTTCAATCAGACTGCGAACGTCGGTGCTTAACGTATCGAGATCATAGCCGCCTGCGGGCTTTTCAGAATCGTTGTAGCCTCGCAAATCGGGCACGACAACCTTAAAGTGACGAGCCAACGCCGGGATCTGATAGCGCCAAGAATACCAAAACTCAGGAAACCCATGCAGCAACAGAACGAGATCGCCTTCTCCCTGAGTCACATAGTGTAGACGAATGCGATTGGCTTCAATGAAGTGATGTTGCCACTCAGAATCGGGAACGGTCATAAGTATTAAGAGAGCAGCCGTCAGTCACGCCAGTTGCGCCTTGAGGGGTATGGGCTGCTTAAATCTGTAAACCCCGCTATCCAGATTATCACCAGAAGTTAGCATTCTGGACGAGGGGAAAACAGGGATGTGATAAATAGAGCACTCTAGCGAAAGCTTTGCTGACGCGATCGTCTAGTGGTAGCTTTCGGCAGGGAGCGTTGGACGATACTCAGAAGGCTTGACTTGGTATTTGACCAGGTTAGCGAGTTCTTGAAGTTGACTAATGGCTTCGGCCCCTTCGAGCTTCATGAGTTCTCGATCGTCGCGCATCTCAGTCCAGGTGATGCCATAATCAGACACCAAAAACCGAATCAGGTGATTGTTGCCCAGGCTGACCATAAAGGAAGCGCTATTCATCTGACCGCCACAGGTGTAGCACGAAGCCAGATACCCTCGGTTTTCCAGGACGGTGGCCAATGCCTGAAGATTCATCACGAGGTCTTGTACAAACTGTCTATGTTGCTCTGCAAGTCTTAGAAACACGATCGCCCTCCATTCACCACACCAATTCTAAACCTTTTCTTAAGATTTTAACGTTCCGTCCTCTGGTAACGTGGTGCCCTCTTTATAAATAAAATTCGAGGGATGTTAAAAAGGACACTGTAGTCCAGCTTGACTATCCTAGCCAAAGGATCACTGAAACAAAGTATCGACCACAACAAGTTTGGCAAATCTGAAGATTCTTCACTTTCTTATAAGAATTCTTTTAAGAAAGTCAATAAACTGATTGACGCAATCAAGGTTTCAAAGTTCCTCAAGCTGATAAAAGAAGTTAAAAAAGCCGTAGGGACACGACTTAAACCGCATCCCCACTCAAAGCTTCAATCGATTGACCGAGATTCCGGATAGGCGCTCTAATTGACCTGCCACCAGCCAAACAATGGCCCAACAAAGCGAATCGTAATCCACGCGACCACAAGCAACCCAATGCCAACCCATGCGCCCGTAGAACTCCAGTTTACAAACTGTTGAGCTTGCGTTTTGGTGAAAGGCACCCAGGGAGCAATTTTTGGCTCTTTGCCATAGTTTTCTCCCAACGTTTCTTTACGGCGTTTTGCGTCTCCCATTTTCTTAAATTAGATAGGGTTTGTACTGATAATAGCGCCCTGTTTGCGGAGTTTTGATGCTGGAATGTTGAGTTTTGCGTTGAGACGGGCTTGGGAAGTTGTTGGCAACCCGCTCCGATGCTGAAACCTTTTTGTAACTTCTCTTTAGAAAAAAATTCAAAGTTCCTAAGTTTTGTGGAAGGCACTGCCTAAAATTCTTCTTGCCAATCCTCTGGCGACTGGACAAACAAGCTGGGATCAAGATAATTGATCCGGGCGAGGGGGCTGAGGGCAGATAGGACTTGACTGCCATAGCTGCGATGAATCACGCGACTATCTAATAGAGCGACAACGCCTTGACAATCTCGGACTGGAGCGATCGCTCGCTGCAATTCACTCAAGGCTTCGGGTAGCAAATAGAGGCGAAACCAATCTTGACGCAGTTGTTTGTAGTAGGCAACGCGCCCAGCTACCAGGGGATGTTCGAGAGAAGGGATGGGCAGCGTGGCGATCGCCAATAAGTAGGGAGCCGGAAACACGCTCTGATGCTGTCGCCAAAACTCCCAACCTGTGACCAAAATGCCGTTTTCATCTAGACAGGTGCGCTCAACCTGGACTCTAGACCCAAATTCTGAGGCCAAAATTGAGCCAACCTGTGCTTTGAGCGGCGTGTCTCCGACCAAAATAACCGTGAGTCCCTGAGCGGCGGTGCTGGCACTGAGGAGCGATCGCAACTCCCTCAACAAAGCACTCTGAAACTGAGGCGTGTTGGGCATAGGAATGCCTTCGGGCTGGTAAAGCTGAATCAGGTCGTCCTGGCGATCGAGGGCAAACTTCAGACAGGTGAGGTCGTCCTCTAAGCCCATTCGTTGACGATAGCTGGTCGCGTCTGCATCCAAATCCAAAGCGCCTCCGATTAGTACGGTTGGCTGTTGTGACCAGACTCCTTTGAGCGCTGAAGCAATCTCCGTAGGCGTGCAGTGCAGAGAAAATTGTCCTAGAGACCGCACGATCGTTGCCCAGATTAGCTGATCGTCGGTTTGAGTTTGTTCAAAAAACCGATTCCAGGCGGGTGGGGCGCTGGCTGACTGATGCAGCGTTGTGTGCAGAACATCCAGAATTTCGCGATCGGGTTCCTCGATCAGATAGCATTCATAAGGATTAGCGGGGTGGTGAAAAATTGCTTTAGTCAACTGCACCCGTGCATCTCGGATGGCTTCGATCTGGTCAGGGCAGGCCAGCATCAAAGCATCCCAATCAGCAGAATTGAGACAAGTCGTGAGCTGCTGGCGCGTCCACAGTTCTAAATCATCGACCCCATCCAAAATGGTCGGAATGCCAGGGGGAAATCTGCCCTCATGATTGAGGCGATCGCTAATCCAGGCTTCTGGAGTGGTCAAAAGAATGCCTGCAAAGTCTGAAATCCAGCGATCGCCTGTTTGGATTGGTTTCGGCGTATCGATCCACTGTTTCAAACGCGGAATCTCGACCCTCAGCAATCGCTGCTGTACCGTTTCGGGAGCAACAACCACAACTGACCCTGGCCACATCAAAATCGGCACCAGATAGCTCAAACGATAGCGCCCATGATACCCAGAAGGTGCCCCGGTTTGAATCAGCGCACTGCGATCGATCCGTAGGGCCCGCGCCACTAATCGAGCCATCGTCAAATGGTGCGACCAATAGGGTTCGCCTTGCTCTCGCAAAAAAGCGCGTAGTTGCTGATGGACTTCTACCTCAATCACAGGCTTGGACTCTCGGCGTACTAATTGACCATTCTGACACAGAGACAAAAAACCCTGCGGACTTTAATTTGACCATAGCAGCCAGGATAAAACGAGGGATTGAGAACAGCACGAGACTTGGAGGAATCGCACGTTTTGCCAACGAACCCACGATCGCCAAAATCCGTCATAGCCTTTCAGGTAGATTGATGAAGGTCACTGAGCGTCTTTCCCCATGCAGATTCAACAAGGCTGGCAAAAGTATCTAAATCGGCTGGATCTGGACGCGATCGTCCCCCGCCCGATCGTCGCCATCATTGTCCTCAATAGCCTGATTTTCTTTGGATGCAGTAGTGTGCGTCATCTGCTGTTTCAATCAACTGCGCTGGATTTGGGCTATTTTGATCAAGCTGTTTATCTGATCAGCCAGGGGATCACGCCGATCGTCTCCTTTTGGGGCTATCACTTTATGGGCGGTCATGCCGATTGGATTCTCTACCTAGTCGCAGGATTCTACAAAATTTACCCCAGTGTGTACTGGCTGTTTGCGATTCAGGCGATTTCTCTGAGCATGGGGGCGCTACCCGTGTGGCATCTGGCGCGACAAGCGGGGCTAACTCGCTCTCAAGCACAGACGATCGCGCTGACTTATCTGCTCTATCCCTTGCTGTTTAACCTTAACCTGTTTGACTTTCACCCCGAAGTGATAGCGCTGCCGTTGATATTAACCTCGGTTTGGGCAGCCAGGAGCGATCGAGTAGGCTGGTTTACGGTCTGCATCATTTTGAGTCTCGGCTGTCGAGATGCCTTGTCACTAACCGTTGCAGCGATGGGCTTTTGGCTACTTGTCTTTGAGAAGAAACGCAAATGTGGCGCGATCGCCCTGCTGCTAGGCTCCATTTGGTTCGTTTTGGTGACTCAGGTGGTGATTCCTTCCTTTCGTCCAGGGGGCGTTGAATCTGTAGCGCGATATGGCTACCTGGGAGCGTCTCTACCAGAAGTGATCCAGAATTTGTTTCTCAAGCCCTGGTTGATTTTGGGCAAGATTTTCTCGATCGACACGCTGTTCTATTTATTTTTGCTACTGATCCCGATCGCCTGGGGGCTGTCACTTCGCCATCTTGCGCCTCTGGTTGCAGCTTTGCCTACCTTGGTTATCAACATTTTGTCAGAGTTAGAACTTCAGCGCGATTTACTGCACCAATACTCACTGCCAGTGCTGCCGGTTTTGATGCTGTCTGTGATCTCGGCAATGGCCGCCAACAAGTTCTGGATCAAACCTCTACGGGCGATCGTTCTCTGGTCACTGGTCGCTTTTTTGGCCTTGGCGAAGTACGGGTTTTTTGCCGGAAAGTACCTCGATCGGCTCGATACCTGGCAGGCTACTAGAGCCGCGATCGCGCAAGTCACGACCAAAGGGGCTGTTTTGACCACAAGCTACATCGCTCCTCACCTGACCCATCGCCCTTTGTTGGAGTACACCAAACTGATTGCTCCGCCTGCTCAGGTAGATTCCTTTGACTATGTGTTGCTCAACTTGCAGCATCCCGGATGGGCGAGCAGTTTAGAACTGGCAAATCAAGTCTTACAGTTGACTCAAAGTAATTCACAATTTCGGCTGAAATACCAGCGCGATCGCGTCTACTTATTTGAGAGAAAGCGCTGACGATTCGTAGATCAACCCGCCTCAAAGCTGCGAAGTTCTGTTCAAATCGACGGTTCCCCACCACCCTGAAAATTTCTCAAGAATTTAAGAAACTTTGCCCTTCTTGAGTCCCATGTGAAGCTTTCGCGAAGAAACATTCTGTTACGGTTGTCAAGCCTCCTGCGTCTAGTGTTTTATGCAACAGTAGTGAAGCGAAATCACCCACATGGGTGAATTGACAATCCCCTCCTTAGTCAGCCAACATTTGAGATTCCAGCCCATTTGCATGTGCCGTTTGTCAGGTTTTGTCAGGGTTTGAGGGTCTGGCGACTCTAATTTGATTTGTTGTCGCATCGCAGTTACTTCTTAAGCGCATACTATGGTAAACCTGCAACAGTCCGGTAATGTAGATCACTACGCTCTGGACTTTCTCAAAGAAAACCCGGACATCTCTCGATCGCTCCTTGCAGATTGCGACCACGATTTTGATCAAGTTTCGACCTTTGTGGGGCCGATCGTTCAAGCTTCCAAACGCTGTCCTGCGTCTTACTACATTCAAGCAGCGACCACTGGGAGAACGGCCTTTTTAACCACCAACCTGTTTGACCTCGAAGAAGCACGGGTGACAGAAATTGCTTCAACCTGGCTGATTGGTCGCAGTCGAAACTGTGCGATCGCTGTTCCCAATCCCTCTATTTCTCGGTGTCACGCCGTCATTGGTCACAGTCCTCTAGAAGGGTTTTATGTGATGGATGTAGGCAGCAGCAATGGCACGTTTATTAACCGTCATCGCCTCCCTACATTAGAGCGGCGCACGCTTCAAGATGGCGATCTGGTGTCTCTGAGCCACATCCACGTCGAGTTTTTTGTCGTCAGCAACAAGAAAAACCTATCGGGTCTGGTTGGAGGGACGCGATCGTAGTTTTTTCAAGCGCTACCAAATGTGCAACATGCGATAGAACAATTCCCTCGTGGTCGCCTCTAAACTTTAAATTTAGGGTGAAACGGGGGAGTTTCCTTTGCAGGGATGTTTAACGCTTAAGGTCTTTTGAAAGCTACCCGATTTGCCAGGTCGTTTCTTGAACCCCGATCTCTTCGAGTTACCCGCAAGGGGTCGCTTCGAGTTACCCGCAAGGGGTCGCGCCTCAACCCACTGCTTGCTGAACAGCTTGCTGCGTCACTTCTTGAAACTGGATGATGTCTTGTCTGGGGTCAACGTGACTGACTCTGAGATCGAGGCGATCACCTGGCTCTATCGATCGACCAAATCGGATCGGTAGCTCCAGACCCAAATCTTCTAGTAAGACAAGCCCCAAATTTTCGTGCTCTCTCAGCCATCTCAGCATCAAGGCTTGCCAGACTTCATCAGAGTGACGACGCAGAAACTCTAGTCCCCAGTAGCGATTAGTTTGTCGCTCTACTAGTGAAGCTTCCTGGACGGTGCTGCTGATGGTGAGCATCAAGTCCTTTACCTCGTCGGGCGAAAATGGCAGGTCGGCCCCTCTTAAATGCGCCTTGATCTGAAAATGCGTCAGCAAATCGCTGTAGCGACGAATTGGAGACGTGACTTGAGTGTAGTTGTCTAACCCCAAGCTGGCATGACGCGCAGGCGTGATCGACAGTTCGCTACGAGGCATACAGCGGCGAATTGCACAAGAGCGAACCGGGCCCGCAGGTAGCTGCAAAAGCTCACTTTCGGACGGCAACTCCGGTTGGGGCTGGGCGCGAAAAGGCATCGGCAGGCTGTGGTCTCGACCATAACGAGCGGCCACCTCTCCCGCTAAAATCATCATTTCTGCAACCAACTGACGCGCCCTCGAATCTTCGAGCAGTTGAATCGTGATCTCGTCACTTTCGCTGCTCACCTTGATCGAAGACTCTGGCATGTGGATGCTGATCGCTCCTTGAGACTGTCTCCAGGCTTCTCGACGTTTGGCCCACTTGGCGATCGCTTCCAATTCAGACTCGGCCTGTACGCCCCACTGCAACATCTCATCGACATCATCGTAGGTCAGGCGATAGGTGGCTTTGATCAGACTGGTGTGAATGCTGTAGTCTTGTACGCCTCCAGACTCATCTAAAATGACGCTGAAGCTTAACGCGCAAGACACTCTCCCTTGATTGAGGCTCATCGGGCCGGTCGCCAACTCTGACGGAAACATGGGGATCATTCCCGTTGGCAGATAGATCGTGGTAATTCGACGACGCGCTTCTAGATCTAAATCGTCTCCAGGCATCAGCCAGCGAGTCGGGTCGGCAATGTGAATCCACAGGCGATGCTGACCGTCAGGCAAAACTTCGAGACTTAAGCCGTCGTCAATCTCACGGGTGCTTTCGTCGTCGATTGTATATACCTTCAAGTGAGTCAGGTCTAAGCGATCGGCGTTGAGATCAGCAGGTGGAAACTCCAAACGATTATGCGACACTTCCAGAACCTTTGTAGAAAAATGAGTTGGGATCTGGCTACGCCGCAGAAATAGATTCTCGTGGGGACTCCACAAACCCAAATCGACGAGAAGTTGCCATGCAGCCTGGGGGGTTTCCGGCCGTTTCAGTGCTGCCAGTGTTTCGAGGGCAGGAGTCCGATGGGAGGCCTCTTCTCCCAGGGTAGCAAATCGCTCTAGGGCATCAAGTCGGGATCGATCGCTCACTTGCCATTCAGCCGTATTGCCCTGAAGAACGGTTTGGACGCGATCGAGAAAACTTTGCCACTCGCGCTGGCGTTGGGCTTCCATCTCGATCTGGTGCTTCAGTTCGGCAACCTGGCTGGCGGGACGAGGTTCGTAGCGATCGCCCTTCTGCTTAAAGTAAAGCTTATCTTCGGAGAGCAAACAGTAAGCTGCGTAGCACAATGGTGCCGTTTGGTCAGAAAATAGCAGCATGGCCATTTCTGATGGCTCTGTCGTGTCGCCCGTTTCGCTGAGGATCTCCCACGCAACCTCTAGACTAGAGGGGTCGAGATAGGGCTGAATCTCCCGCAAAAATTTGGGAATGTCGGAAAACTTGTAGGTTTCTTCAGCGACTTCGCAGGTGATCTGGCGAGGGTGGAGGGTGTGGGGTTGGCCCCGATCGTCGATCACAATCCAGTGTTTTTTACCTTCTGGACGATCGGCAACGGCGAGGCGGCGCTCTCCATTTAAACGAAATTCGACTAGGGTGCCCTTCTCCATCGAAGTCTATTCACTATGGGGGTTAAAGTGTCAACTGCAATCTGGGTGCCTGATATCGGCGAAAGCGTTTCACACCCTACACCTTAACACCCCACGAATTACCCTTCTTGATTGATGAAGGGAAGTAACGCAACAATTCTGGCCCGTTTGATCGCGGTGGTCAGATTGCGCTGCTGCTTGGCGGTCAGGCCGGTGATCCGACGGGGAAGGATCTTGCCTCGTTCGGTGATGAATTTACGCAATAAATCGACATCTTTGTAGTCGATCGGTTCTTCGGGCTTGAGGGGTGAAACGCGGCGACGGTAATAGCTCATAGGAATCCTAAAGGTAAGGGTGGTCAGTGGTCAGTAGCCAAACGTGACTACGGGCAAAAAGTTACCAGCTTGTTGCTAACGGCAGTCTATTTGATTTCTTTGTGGTCGGTGTGCTTGTTGCAGTGGGGGCAAAACTTTTTGAGTTCTAGGCGGGCAGTGGTGTTGCGACGGTTCTTCATGGTGGTGTAACGGGAGACACCGGGAGAACGTTTGTCAGGATTGGTGCGACATTCGGTACATTCCAGCGTAATGATGATTCTTACGCCCTTATTCTTAGCCATAGTGGACAGCCCAGATGGAGAAATTTGATTTAGACACGAAGGACTATTATCACATACGGTGACGGACTTGGACAATCAGACGTTTAAGGGGATTTCTAGCTAAGAAGTTACTAATCTCGAAAAGCCCCCTAAATCTCGCAATTCTGGGGGACTTTGAGTTTCAAAAGCCCTCTCGCTGTGTTCAAGATTCATTGAGTTGGGAGAGGGTTTTGCGGCGATCGGGTTCCCTGGGGTGCGATCGGTCTTCTTGGATGGGGTCGAAGACGACGCAGAATTTTGATTGGGGTTCGAGTCGTTGGAGGGCGCGGCAATAATGGTCGGCGTTGGAGGGGGATCGGTGACGGGCAAGGGTAATGCGTTGCATGTTTGGCAGCAGGCGCATCACGGCCCAAGGCTCTAGGCGTTGTTTGTAGTGCATAATAATGACGTTCCATGACAAGTGGATCTGTGAGCCAGTCCGAAGGCTTTTCCAGGGCGCGGACTGGTTCTTAACAGGGGGTGAACTCGATGAATCTTTTCGCTTCGGTTACAGATCTTGGAAGCCCCCTAAATCCCCCACAAGTGAGGGACTTTGAGCCGGAAATCTTAGATTGAAGTTCCCCAGAATTGGGGGGTTGGGGGGCTGAAGGGCTGAACAACGAAGCGAAAAAACTGTCGAATTCACGTTAACAAAGGGTGGATAACAGTAGCGTCAACTGACAACAGTCTATCTTTGATGAAGTCATTTGACAACATTATTTAGTCAAAAGGCTCTGTCACAGTTCAGCGAATGGGAAAAGCAGGGAATGCCCTCAGACAAGTGCTAACGACCTATGGGATTAGCCAGAATCAACTTGCAATCACGATGGGAATTCATCGCGGTGTGATGAGTCGTTGGGTCAGTGAAGACAGAGATCCGTTGGCAGAAGCTTTGTTTGAGATCTATCGGGCGTTGCGAAGGCTCAATCCGGCGGCGGCTGAGGAATTTATTCGCCTGTTTCTTGAAGATGCACGGAATGATGAGAGTTAACCAGGGAACGAACTCTATGTAAATCGAAGCTACTGCCTTCTGAATTCAGCCGATCGCACCTCAAACAGGAACAATTGCACCTCAAACAGGAACGATCGCACTCAGAACTCAAATAATCGTGTTCGGAACTCAAACGATCGTGTTCGGAACTCAAACGATCGCGTTTCACGCTCAAAGCAAACACAAACAGAATCGCTTCATTGCCTCTTGCCGAACGGCCGCCTATCACAGTCGATTTCGCCAGTTCAAAGATGTGGAGATGGCGGATTTTGACGATGTTCAGATTCAGCAGTTCATTACCAACTGGTTTCAGAGCGAACAGGACAAGCAATTTGGCATAGCCGAGAAGTGTTGGGAGCGATTGCAGGAGCCTGAATACTCAGCCACCAAGGAACTTGCTCAAACGCCGCTGTTGTTGACCCTGTTGTGTCTCGTTTTCGACGACTCGCAAGCCTTTCCCAAGAATAGGGCTGTTCTCTATGGCGATGTGCTAGATGTTTTGCTGAAGAAGTGGGCAGCCGAAAAGCGCATTCAACGCGATCCGATCTACAAAGATTTGAGCGTGGCACTCGAAGAAATGATGTTGGGAGAGATTGCTTATGCGGGGTTTGTGAGGAATCGCCTTTTCTTCTCCAGACGTGAAGTCGTCCAGCAAATTTGTACGTTTTTAGAGAGCAATCTCAACGCGCCAAAACACTTAGATGGCAAAGAAGTCTTAAAAGCAATCCAAATTCAGCAGGGAATCTTAGTCGAACGTGCCGCAGATGTCCTCTCGTTTTCCCACCTCACCATTCAGGAGTATCTCGTCGCTCAACACATTGCCGACCATAACTTGATTGAGGAATTGGTTGCAGGAAATATTGCAGAAAGACGCTGGCGAGATGTCGCCCAAAACCTGGGAAGCGATCGAATCCCGAATGCTCACCGTGGGAGAATTACAGGAATAGCCAAATGCTTCCAAAATGCCATGTCAAAGAAACGCAAACTCCTGGAAAAAATCCTTGCTGGCTCCAAAAATATCCAATTCGATGAACTCGTTTCCCTCATCGAAGCATTTGGCTTCACATTGTCACGAATTAGCGGCAGTCATCACATTTTTACTCATCCTGACATTCCCGAAATTGTCAACATTCAAAACAAAAAAGGAAAAGCCATCCCCTACCAAGTTCACCAATTTATCATCTTGATTGAAGAATACGCCCTTACACTGGAAACGAAGACAGGTGAAGACGAGCCATGAAAGACTATCACATCAACATCTTCTACCGTGAAGAAGACGAAGGGTATATCGCCGACATTCCCGACCTGAAATACTGTTCCGCCTTTGGTGAAACCGTTGAAGAAGCCGTTCACGAAGTCTTGATAGCAAAAGCAGCTTGGCTAGAAACCGCGAAAGCAGAAGGCAAACCCATTCCCACCCCAAAATATCGCCCTGCCATCTATCAATTTGCATCCTGACTCATGCTTTCAAGCCACTGATCGCTAACCAGCGACTTCATTAATCTACTCAAGCTGAGACGTAATTTATGGCAATGAAGTTAGAGAGCGTGGTTCCGTTTGGGCGCTCGCTCGATGAGTACATTCAGATGTTTGACCTGACGGAAGATGATTTACAGAAATCAATTCTAGGCGTGGGAGACGGGCCAGCTAGTTTCAACGCAGAAGGGACACAGCAAGGCTATCGAATTCAGTCGATCGATCCGCTTTACGCATTCACGGCGGCTGAAATTAAAAGTCGATTTGATGCCGTTGTGGACAATATTATTCAACAGATCAGAGACTCGCCTGATGACTGGATTTGGACGTATCACGATTCGGTTGAGCAACTCAAAAGCAATCGAGAACGCACGATGGCATTGTTTTGCGCCGATTATGAGCCGGGAAAGGCAGAAGGACGATATACGATCGCAGCGTTACCCACTCTGAAATACCGAGACGACGACTATGATCTGGGGCTTTGTTCTCACTTCCTGTTTTTGTACTCTGACCAATTGGACGAGCGATTTCATCTAGAAGGCATCTGCGAAATGCTGAGAGTTTGCAAAGAAGTGAGAATTTTCCCGCTATTGACGCTAGGGCTGAAACCGTCTCAACATCTAGCGGCGATCGTTCAAATGCTAAAAGCCAAAGGGCACACATGCGAAATTCAAACTGTGCCTTATGAGTTGCAGCGAGGCGGCAATAAAATGCTAAAGGTGATGAGATAGCCTGTATCTTCACAACAGGTTGATCAGCGAATTTGCCGTTCTAAAAATTCCTTGTGCCTTAACTTATGTTGCCAGCCAAACAAGCTGAAGAATTGATTTTGGGTTTAGTCCAGCCTTTTGAGCGTGATCGCCACTCTGAAACTGTCCCTTTAGAAGCCTCTTTACAGCGTATTCTGGCAGCGGATGTGACGAGTCATCTCGATTTTCCCCACTGGGACAATTCTGCAATGGATGGCTATGCAGTGCGCTTTGAGGATGTGAAAGCTAGTAGTACCGAGAAGCCAGCTAGTCTGAAAATCGTCGAAGAAATTCCAGCAGGACATCAGCCTCAGAAAACCGTTCAGTCAGGACAAGCCGCACGAATTCTGACGGGATCAGTGATGCCTCAAGGGGCAGATACGATCGTCATCCAGGAAGAAACGAGACGAGAAGGAGAACAAATCCTAATCCTCAAACCGCCCTCCGAACCACAGGCCTTTGTCAGGCATCGGGGGGCATTTTATCGATCGCACACTCCCCTCTTACCCGCAGGTTTGCGCTTGCAGGCCCCCGAAATTGCCGTTTTAGCTGCCGCTCAATGTACTCAGGTGTCGGTGTTTCGTCGTCCGCGAGTGGCTATCTTATCGACGGGCAGCGAATTGGTTACACCGAGTCAGCCTTTGCAGCCGGGGCAGATCGTAGACTCCAATCAGTATGCACTCGCCGCCTTGAGCACTCAGATGGGCGCAGAAGCGCTGCCGTTGGGAATTGTGCCCGATCGTCCCGATGATCTCAAAGACGCGATCGCTCATGCCCTTTCGACTGCGGATGTCGTTCTCTCGTCGGGAGGCGTTTCGGTGGGGGATTATGATTACGTCGATCGCATCCTGGCAGAATTGGGCGCAGAAATTCATATTCGATCCGTCGCCGTCAAACCGGGTAAACCGTTGACTTTCGCCACTTTTGAGAATTCAGAATCTCAACTCAAAACGTTCTATTTCGGACTTCCTGGCAATCCCGTTTCCGCGCTGGTGACCTTTTGGCGATTTGTGCAGCCTGCGATTCGCAAACTGTCAGGAGTCACTCAGGGATGGGAGCCAATCTTTGTCAAGGCAAAAACAAGCCAGGAGCTACGATCGGACGGCAAGCGAGAGTCTTATTTGTGGGGGCAGTTGCAGTTGAGGGATGGGGAGTATGAATTTGCGATCGCGCCTGGTAGCCACAGTTCGGGTAACCTGATCAACCTGGCTGGAACCAACTGTCTTGGCATGATTCCAGTCGGACAAATCCACGTCTCACCAGGAGAAACGATCCAGGTTCTGCAAATCAGCGCCCTTTAACAGGGATCACTTAGGAGGTCTCCGGCGTTGCAGAAACTCAGGAATATCTAAACCAGGCGGCTTACCTTTCGGTTCTGAAGGAGCCGTAGAAGGTGTGGGATTGATGGGCGCAGGACGCTTGGGTAAGACAGAGGGTTTTGCTTGCGCTTGTTGTTGTTGAGTTTCGGGCGAAAATCCAGTTGCGATCACGGTAATCCGCACTTCACCCTGAAGCCGTTCGTCAATCACCGCACCAAAAATAATATTGGCATTGGGATCGACAACTTCGTAGATGATTTCTGCGGCAGCATTCACCTCGTGCAGCGTCAGATCAGACCCGCCCGTAATGTTAAAGACGACTCCTCTCGCGCCATCGATCGACGCTTCTAGCAAAGGAGAAGAAATGGCGGCGATCGCTGCTTCTCTGGCCCGCGATTTGCCCGACCCAATGCCAATCCCCATCAGGGCTGACCCCGCATCCGCCATCACCGCTCGCACATCAGCAAAATCGACGTTGACCAAACCGGGAATCGTAATAATGTCAGAAATGCCCTGCACGCCCTGACGCAAAATGTCATCCGCCGTTCTAAACGCTTCCTGGACGGGGGTTTGCTCAGAGATGACCGTCAGCAGTTTGTCATTAGGAATGATGATCAGCGTATCGACTCGACTTTGCAGCGCAGCGATGCCTTCTTCGGCCTGACCTGTGCGCCGCCGACCCTCAAAGGTGAAAGGACGAGTCACCACTCCGACCGTCAGGGCCCCTAATTCTTTGGCGACTTCGGCAACGATCGGGGCGGCTCCCGTCCCAGTTCCCCCACCCATGCCAGCGGTGATAAAGACCAAATCGGCATGTTCGAGCGCCGTGGCAATTTCATCGCGAGATTCTTCGGCGGCTTTTTGCCCGATCGCCGGATTTCCGCCTGCGCCCAATCCTCTTGTCAGCTTTTGACCCACCTGTAATCGCTTAGGGGCTGCTGCCTGAGCCAGCGCTTGAGCATCGGTATTGACCGTCCAAAACTCGACTCCTGAGACATCGCTGGCGATCATTCGGTTGACCGCATTGCCCCCGCCCCCGCCAACGCCAATCACCTTGATCTTCGCAATACTTCCTGGCACGATATCACCACTCCTTAAATCTTCTCCAGGCATTCCTTTGAGACTGGAATTCTGGCTTAGATAGAGACTGGAGTTCCCAAACGAGTTTGAGTTGTCTGCGATCGACGAAAAGCCAGATTGTCCTTCGGCATGGGAATTTTCGTAGCCCTGCTCTAGGCTGCTATCGAGCGTCATTGGAACGGTATTTGACTCATTGTTAAGCGTCATTGGAATGTACGGGCGATGATTTATGAACAAAAAACCAGTCCTAGAAAAACTCTAGATCGCTGGGATAATCTAACTTGAGAAACCAACGATATTGCCATAGTTATAAAAGCAAAAGCGTATTGGTGGTGACAGGCTCAAGTTACGTTTTGTAGTGATAGATTTGCAAATTTTCGCATAGTATTCGCGTGATGAGTATTCGCATGGTGAATGCCCTAGGGGGTACTTAATTTTACAGGACTTTTTGGCGTAATCATTTGAACAGAGGGGGATTCTGGATTTCTCAAATCAATGTAAGCAATCTGGTTGAGGTTGACGCGGCTGGGTAATCGTCGCAAGCGATCGAGCGCTTTAAGCTGACTTGTAAAGTTTGCACCATAGAGTCCACAGTGGACGGTTCCTAATTCTGTCTTAAGAATCAAATTGTTGGGATCGTCCAGATTGACTTCAAGAACTTTGACAGAGCTGCGACGAATCGCCTGATAAAGCTGTGACCAACTGGCACGATATTGACTGAGCTTTCCCGTCACTTTTAGCGTGGGGAGTTTTAGGCTTTGATTGAGAGAAGTATAGCTTTCTAAGGGAATCCAGATGCCGTTTTCATCTAATAATCCAGGCTGATCCGGGTCGGTAGTTTTGGTGGCCCCGGCTTGAGGAAGGGCAACCGCAACCGGAGTCCGCTCCTGAATTCTCACAGTGAGACTGGGTGGAAACAGTTGGCGATCGACGGTCGCTTCGGCAATGGGAGCTTTGGCTTTGAGCGCATTCGAGACGGCCTGAGGCTGAATTTTTAGAAGAGATTGAGGATAGGCGATCGGCAACAGGGTGCGAATAGTTTGTGCAGAAATAAATTGATTGCCCTTGATTGTAACCTGTTCAGGTTTGCGAATGACCCAGGCAGGCAAAGTCGCCGCCCAAACCGTCCCAGTGGCCAGCCCAAAAACAGCAAGACTGCGCCAACTGGCCTGAAAAAATCTCACACGTCTCTGGCGGCGTAGTTTTTGCCGTCGTTGGCTCAACTCAGTCTGGGAAACGGGGGCAATGCTGGTCATCCTGGCTCACTCACAAACTGGGTTCGGCAGACGGAATTACTTTGAAAAGATTATTTTTGAAGGAATATTTATGCAGAAATGCTTTTGCAGAAGTCCTCAACAGGGGTTGAAATGGCAAACTGCTAGGACTCGCGACTTCTCTCGGCTCCGTCAATCTTTGAGAAAAAGCCTTGAGAAAAGGGAGGTTGAAAGCTTTGAATTGCGCCGATCAAGATAGACGACGATTACCGAAATTGAGCGGAAAGCCCCTCGCCTTTGGGCATGGGGATGAATAGCGACGGCGCGGTAGCGCCAATCTCTCACGGCAAGGAGCGCAGAAATTCACGTACAACGTCTGTCTTGGTTCGCTTTGACTTTTTAGCATAGCGCTCAAGTGGTTTCATTTCCTCCTCGGAGACTCTAACGTGAAGTTGTTTTTCAGTCATGCTGTGTACTCATCTGGTACACTCATTCTAGTGGCAAGGTAATCAACCACTTAAAAAACCTGGTTGTCGAAAGACACGCTGCACCTTGACAATTAAATCTATGCGGTTCTACTGCATGGTTCTAGTTCCCTCCTCGCAGTAGGTAAAAGATTTAGAGGAGCTAGACGACCAGCCTTTTGAAGCGAATTGGCTTCAGACCGAAACAGGACTCGCACTCGTGCGAATAGGGTAGGGCATACCCGAATTAACGCTTGGGGAGAATCCCACCTCTGGTCTAGAGACTGCAAGGAATCTAGGTTAAGTGGTTTCGTTGAGCCAAGAATTCCCTCGCCTTTAGGCATGGGGAGTGTCAATCTAGGCGACTTTTGTCCAGGCAGAAAGGCAACTTTGAACCGATCGTCGATCTCTGGGTGCCATCTCAAAAGCCCGAATCCGTCTTTTCATTTAATCACTCATTGCTGATTCTGGACTTGCCTCTTTGAGAAAGTTTGTCCGAGTCTACGTCGTCGATTCTTGCAATAGGGTAACGACTCGTTCGCCAAATTCAGGATCAACATTCGCTAAACCCAGCAATTGCAGATACTCCTGGCGAGACAGACCCGCCTTTTCGATGTCGGCGATCGCTTCCGCTTCGATATCTCGTTGAATTCGCAAAGATTCTGACTCGGTTTCTGCACCCTGTAGCTCTCCTTCGCGGCGATCAATGAGAGAAACGACCTGCAAATAGGCGCTGATGAACTGGTTGACCTTCTCAGAAGGAATGCTGGTTGCGTCCAGTCCGGCAGGCTTGGGCGGCGAAGAGTTGGGAGCCAAAACTTCGGGTGTGACAGGCATAGAACCGTCAGCAAGAGCGGGAAAAGCCAACAGGAAGCAGGCAAAGAGCAAGAGAAGGAAATGAATCAGCGATCGCATCCCAATTTTTCCAGGTGAAGCGCCTCGATTTTAACGTGAATTCGATTTCTTCGAGTTACCCAAAAGGGGTCGAGTTCTCTGGAACTTTAAGCGCAGATTTTCGGCTTCAAGTCCTCCACTAATGAGGATTTATTGGAGTTTCCAGATCTGAGGCTGTGGCGAAAAATTCTGGAGAGTTTAGGCGATTTTAGGACGCTTCTCCGGCAAATCGGAGCCGATCGGTCATCTTTAAAGTGCCAGGGGTAAAGTAGTCAGTTGTCCAGCGATCGTCTGGGGTCAGCATCGGAGGCTTGATTGTTTTGCCCTCGGCCTCTAGACCGCGCAGCCGAAAACGGAATCGATAGTGGTCATAGAGCCGCATCAGTTCGCAGCCATAGCAGTCGGCGACATCAACATTGCCCTGCACAATTAAGAAATTTTCGTCATTGCCCTGAGAAGCGTTGGAAGAAAAATTGTGAGAGCCGCTGACGATCGTCGGCTGGTCTGAGGTGAAATCGACAATAATCAGCTTGGTGTGAATCAAAATATTGCCTTTTTGCCCTTGAGTAGACTCTTTGAGAAACCCTTCTAATCCCTCGTTGAGCATAGCGGTGGCGGTGAATTCGGCAGTGCGATCGGCGTGAAATCCTGAAATTTTTGAGCGACTATTTTGCAAGCCGTAGCGCAAAATTGGATCGTTGGGTTCGCCTAAAAAAGCCTGCTCTAACGGGTCAAATAAATCGAATGCCGTACAGAATAAAACGTCGCGATCGGCAGCTTTAACCAGATCAACAAAGGCTTGCAAATCTTTTTTACCTGTCCGAGGAGAAAAGCCAGCAAAGAGCGAATGGTGTGTCTCGATCGCATTATTTTGATTGATGTATCGGCGCGTTGCCGTAGGCTTGTCTCCGCGAAATAGCCCTTCAAATAAGTCGAGATAGGATTGGGCAGTGTCCGATCGATTGACGATATGAACGACGTTTGCCTGACGATAAATGCCATTTTCGGTGAAGTTGGTTGACCCACACAAGACGGCTTGACTAGTGCGACTTTCTGACTCTAGATTTTCTGACTCTATGCGACTGAGAACAATGAACTTGTGGTGACAAATGTTGTGAGTGACTCTAGCCCGTTTTGCTGCGTCGGGTAAAGCTTCCAAGTTTTTGGCGTTGAGTTCGGTTTGCTCGTCGTCGGGCTTTGCGTGGTAGACAACCCGCACCTTTACGCCTCTTTTGTGAGCAGCCGCGATCGCTTGCACAATTTCAGAAAGCTCGTATTCGTAGATAGCAACGTCGATCGCCCAGGTTTCATCGATCGCTCGATCAATAAACCCAACAATTTGCTCCAGCACGCCTCGACTCAACCAATCTAGCGCTTCGGGAGGCAGGGGCGGACGAGGTTTTTTGGCTTTGCGGGCGGCTTCTAAATCCGCTTCGACTTGAGGAAATTTGCGACCAAAGGCTTGACTCGCGGCGGCGGCTCGATTGAATAAAATACAGTGATCCCCGTTTAGAGAACTGGCCGTCTTGACGCGCACTGACAGCCCTGCTTCGACTTTGAGCTTTTCGGGATCGCCGTAAACCGGATGCACAATGTACTCGTAAGTCGTGTCTGCATACACCCGATAGTCTGACCAGCGAAACTTTTGAATCGGAGCACGATTGCTGGGGATCAGTTGCCCAGGACGAATCTGCATATGAGGAAAGGGCAGCATTCCCGTTAGCCATTCTTTCTTGCCCGATCGCCCATCGACCCGCGCGATCGCAAACCCCAACAGACCTTTTCGCTGCTCAGGGGTGACATTCATCGCCAAAATGACTCCTGTCGTCCCGGCGTAGGCTTTGACTGAAATTCCATCTTTGCGGGTAGTTTGACGCATAGGGCACCGTGGGGATTATTTTCTCTAACCCACAAATACACTGCCTGCCTGAACCATTACCTGAATTGCTTAAAGGAACGTTACCCAACCAAGCCCGATCGCAGGGCCCGCACCGCCGCCTGAGTTCGATCATCCGCGCAAAGCTTATTCAAAATGTTGCGAACGTGGGTTTTGACCGTCCCAACTGTGATGTAGAGTTTCTCAGCGATCGTCGCGTTGCTGCATCCATCCACAATTAGCTGCAAGACTTCTAACTCTCGCTCAGTCAGCGGATAAGCTTCGATGATCTGGTTGTATTCAGGCTCCGCAGCGCTGATCGTCACCGTGTTTTCCACCGTTGCGCCGTTGCCGTCCTGGGTATCGCGAGTTTGCCGCAAAACAACACGGGCGATCGCCGGATCGATCCAGGAGTTGCCTTCTTGGGTGACGCGCAGCGCTTCGACGAGTTGATCGAGGCTGACATCTTTCATACAGTAAGAGTCTGCCCCCGCCGCAAACGCCGCCAAAACCACATCTTCGTTGTCTTGCAGCGTCAGAATCAGCACCTTGGTATAGGGTTCATCTTCCAGCGTTTGTGACTGACGAAATCGCCGCGTTAGCTCAATCCCATCAATGTCAGGTAAGCCAATATCGACGATCGCCACATCAGGTTTGGCGTTGGTTAATAATTTGAGACCTTCTGTGCCGTTTGCGGCTTCGCCCACCACCTTAAAGCCAGGGCGCTGTTGTAAAGCAGTTCTCATGCCAACCCGCGTCAGGTCGTGATCTTCAATAAGAGTAATGCGAATGTCATGATCCATTGGAAATCAGCTCCCACAGTTTTTAGAAAATAGCAAAACATGAAAAATAAAAGAGTTGCAACTGTGCAATCTATTGAGGTGGCTATCCTACCTTTTTTAGGATGGCACCCGGTGAGATGACACTTCTTGATGAATTACACGAGTCGAGATTAGAAATTTAGAAGCGAAATACCTGAGACTTTGACAATCGCAATCATCCGGATCTATTTAATAGCATAGGCACAACTAATAGATACGTACGTATGACCTCTGAGATATTCCTTTAGGCAGAAATTTGTTAGGCTTGTTCCCTCCTGGTGATCTGATTAAGACTCTGTAGTGCCGGACACGAATCAATGTAATTACTTTTCAGCCCTACGCGCGAAGTCAACAGTAACCTCTATCTTAGGAGAGAATGAAAGCATCAAGCACGCAGAGGATTATTGACTCAATCACTGGCGTTCTTCCTTCAGTAACCAATTACACCCTGAGATTAATAGACACCCCTTGCCCAATCCTGCTTAATAGAAACGACCTATCCAGAAGCTTGATTTAGAGTGATGTCTCAAGCAGAGTTTCAAGCAGAAAGTAGATCTTCTCATTCCGTAATCGGAGACCCCAAAGAACGGTTTCGATCGCCCGTGTTAGCGACTCCTCTCATCGTCTGGAATACCGATCCCGAAGGACGAGTGGTTACCCCGATGCCTGCCTGGAGCGCCTACACCGGACAAACTGAAGCAGAAATTCTGGGCTGGGGTTGGATTCAAGCCGTGCATCCTGACGATCGTGAACTCGTGGCCCAAGTTTGGACTCAGGCTCTCAACGATCGCATTCTCTATGAGGTGGAATATCGACTACGAGGCGCAGACGGCATTTATCGGGACTTTGCGGTGCGCGGAATTCCGGCGATCAACGAAGATGGCAGCCTGCGGGAATGGGTAGGAGCCTGTCTCGATATCAGCGATCGCAAGCGCATGGAGGCAGAACAAGCCAAAACTCATGCAGCCCTTCAAGAAAGTGAAGATCGGTTTCGCAAGATGGCTGACACGGCACCCGTTTTACTTTGGGTTGCGGGAACTGATGCGCTGTGCAATTTCTTTAATCAAAGCTGGCTGGACTTTACCGGACGATCGCTCGACCAAGAAATCGGCAACGGTTGGCTAGAAGGCGTGCATCCTGACGATCGCTCTGACGTTGAGCAAACCTATCAGGCGGCATTTGAGGCGAGACAGTCATTTGAAATGGAGTATCGGCTGCGCCGATCGGATGGGGAGTATCGGGATCTGCTCGATCGGGGCGTTCCTCGATTTTTGGGCAATGGAGAGTTTGCGGGCTACATCGGGTCTTGTATCGACATCACAGCCCGCAAGCAGGCAGAGATTAGCCTTGCGACACGGGCCGAAGAATTGGCGCAAACGACCACAATTTTGGCCCACACGGCCGCCATTCTAGAAAAGCGCAATCAAGAATTAGATCAGTTTGCCTACGTCGTTTCCCACGATCTCAAAGCGCCCCTGAGAGCCATTTCTAGCCTTTCGCAGTGGATCGAGGAAGACTTAGAAACGGTGCTGACGGATGAAACGCGCCATCAAATGGACTTGTTGCGGGGGCGAGTACACCGGATGGAAGGTCTAATTGATGGCTTACTACAATACTCACGAGTCGGACGCGCCCCCCTCAACCCGGAAGTGGTTTCTGTCAAAGACTTGCTCAATGGCATTCTCGATTTGATTGCCCCGCCACCCAACTTCAAGATTCAGATCGGGCCCATGCCTACTTTGAGAACTGATCGCCTCGGACTTGAGCAAGTGTTTGCCAACCTGATCAGTAATGCGATCAAACATCACGGTAAACCGACCGCACAGGTGAAAATCGAGGCGATCGACCAGGGCAAGTTTTACGAATTCACAGTGCAGGATGATGGCGTGGGCATTGCGCCTCAGTTTCACGAGAAGATATTTGTAATCTTTCAAACATTGCAGGCTCGCGACAAAGTAGAGAACACGGGGATCGGTCTCTCTTTAGTGAAAAAGATTGTGGAGGGTCAAGGAGGACGCATCTCCCTGGAGTCAGAAGTCGGCAAGGGGGCGACGTTTCGCTTTACTTGGCTCAAGACTCTACCCGGCTAACTCCTTGTTAAGTTGTGTAATCTTCTTGACAACCTGGTTTAACAGTCACCCCCAAACCTCTACCCTCTAACCTTTCTAACGGGTGATCCCAAATTCTATACAAATTGTGAAGATAGAGATCGAAGGGTCAATATGTCAGAAGAGAAAATGTTAAACATCCTGCTGGTCGATGATGACGAGGTGGATGTCATGAACGTTCAACGAGCGTTTAAGAAACATAACATCACCAATCCTCTGTTTGTTGCCAATAATGGGTTTGAAGCGTTGGACATGCTGCGAGGAGATCCGCCTACCGTTCCGCCTCATCGCCGACTCATTTTGCTTGATTTGAACATGCCCAAGATGGGCGGCATCGAATTTTTGCGCGAACTGAGAGCCGACGATCGCCTCAAAAATACGCCTGTCATCGTCCTGACTACATCCAACGAAGATAACGATAAAGTAGAGGCATATAACCTCAATGTGGCGGGTTACATTCTCAAACCTGTGACGTTTTCTCGATTTTTGGAGTCGATGGCCGCGCTTAACAAGTATTGGATGCTCTGTGAAATGCCCTAGAAGAAATGCCTTAAAAAGCAGTTAGCTGTTAGCGACGATCGCTCACCTTCAAAAGCCTGAAAAGTCGATCGTGCTGGACTCAGTTAATCGCTAATTGCCCCTTGTTACCCGTTGACTGCTATGAATGAGACGCTCAAAATTCTGATTGTTGATGACGACAGCATTGATCGTCTGTCAGTTCAGAGATCGTTGCGGGCGGCAAACATTCCCCAAGCGATCGAGGTCGATAGTTATGAGGCAGCAATTGCACAATTACAACAAGAAGACTTTGACTGTGTACTGCTAGATTATCAGTTGCCCGATGGCGATGGATTGAGTCTGGTACAGCAGATTCGACAACAAAAGATTGCGATCTCTTCGAGTTACCCGCAAGGGGTCGCGCTGATTGTACTCACAGGTCAAGGAGACGAACAGCTTGCCGTGGAATTGATGAAGGCAGGCGCAAATGATTATCTGTCTAAAAATGCACTTTCATCTGATACTTTGGCGCGAAGTTTGCGAAGTGCTGTTCGGGTCAATCGGGCCGAACTTCAAGCCGCCCAAGCCACTCAAAAACTTAGAGAAAGTGAAGAACGCTATCGACTAGTTTTAGAAGGGTCAAACGATGGAATTTGGGATTGGTACATTTACCAAAACGAGGTTTTTTGTAACGATCGTCTTTTTGAAATTGTCGGAATATCACGAGAAGAATTAGGAGCCGCTCAAAGCGCTTTTTTTCGGCTAATTCATCCTGAAGATCAAGATCAAGTGCTGCGAGCGATCGTGGCTCATTTAGAACAGGGTACTCCCTTTGATGTTGAGTTTCGCTTACAGCATTCTTCGGGCAGCTATCTTTATTGCACCTCGCGCGGCAAGGCCCAAAAGGACGGATCAGGCAGAATTTTTCGCATGTCGGGGATCATCAGCGACATCACTCAACGCAAGCAAGCCGAAGAAAAGATTATTCAACTCAATCGAGATTTACAACATCGCGTTACCGAACTGCAAACGCTGCTGGATGTCATTCCGATCGGCATTGGAATTGCAGACGATCCCACTTGCCAAAAGATTAAAGTTAATGCAAATTTGAGCCAACAATTAGGAATTTCGCCTCAACAAAACGCTTCAAAAAGTCAGCCAGATGGCGATCAATTGCCTTATAAAATTTTGCAAAATGGTCGAGAATTGTTGCCACTTGAATTGCCAATGCAGCGGGCGGCGATGACTGGAATTCCACTCTCTGGCTTAGAACTTGATCTCGTTCAATCAAACGGCAAGACAACCAAAATTCTTTCAGAAGTCGCTCCTTTATTTGACGAGTATGGCAATTCAAGAGGCTGTGTGGGGGCCTTTGTAGATATTACCGATCGCAAACGTGTTGAGGAATCCCAGCGTTTTTTGGCCGATGCCAGCATTTTGCTTGCCAGTTCGCTGGATGCCGCTACAATTCTCAAAAATCTGGCCCAGCTTGCGGTTCCTTATCTGGCTGACTGGTGCATAATTCACACCATTCAAAACGAACAGCCTCACCTGGCTGCGCTCTATCACACTGATCCTGAGAAGATTGTTGCGTTTCGGGAGTTTAGGCAGCGCTACCCGATCAACTTTAACTCTACTGACAGCATTCCTGAAGTGTTGAGAACGGGGCGATCCAGCTTTCATCCCGAAATTTCTGACACTTATCTCAAAAGCCTGGCGCAAGACACCGAGCATTATGATCTGCTGCGAACCTTTGGGTTTGAGTCGGTGATGGTGGTGCCGCTGTTAATGAGACAGCAAATTTTGGGAGCGATTACCTTTTCTGCGGCTGAGTCCCGCCGTTATACCGAGTCTGATCTAGCGCTTGCCGAAGATTTAGCCCGCCGGGCCGCGCTCGCCATCGAAAATGCCCGTCTCTATCAAGCGACCCAAAGTGCCGAACAAAGTCTCAGACAAGCGATCGTCGTCCTCAACGAGCAACAACAACAACTGCGAACGCTCCAGCAGCTTACCGATTTGCTCAATCAGCGTCTGACCAATCTGCCTGGACTCCTGCAAGTCATGATCGATGCGGTCTGTGAAGCGATCCCCGGTGCCAAATTTGGCTTAATTGTCCTGCAAAATGCTCAAACTCAACAGCTAGAGTTGACCGCCACCACAGGACTCGATCGCGACGATTTTCCGATCAATGAAGCCTTCCAACCCGGCGAGGGACTCTTAGGACACGTCTTCCTCACCGGAGAAACCCACGTCATTCGCCCAACCCTCCTCCCTCTTCCCTCCTCCCTCTTCCCTTCTCCCTCCTCCCTCCTCCCCGCTTCTCTCTGCGCCGTCACGATCGAATCTGCTCAAGCCGGAAGATTGGGGGTGATTGCGGTAGGCAACTGGGACGAAACCTCCGCCTTTGATGAAGAAGATACTCGCTTGCTGGTGGCGTTTGGAGAGCAGGCGGCGATCGCCCTTAATAATGCTCAATTAATTAATGCCTTAGAAGAACGAGAAGAACAGTTAGCGATTCAAAATTCAATTCTGGCGCAGCAAAATCAGGCGTTAGAAAATCAGCGTCAACAGATTCAATTACAAAATCTTAAATTAGTCGAAGCGGCTCAACTTAAGTCACAGTTCATCGCCACCATGTCCCACGAATTGCGAACACCCATGAATGCAATTATGGGCTTTTCTCAACTGTTGTTACGTCAGCGTCAGCTATCTCCGGCTCAAGTCGAGATGGTCGATCGCATTCTCAATAATGGCAAAAACTTATTAGCGTTGATTAACGACATTCTAGACTTATCAAAAATTGAAGCCGGCCGACTAGAGCTTAAACTTGAACGGCTCAGTTTACCCGAGTTAATAATTGCGACGACTTCAGAACTACGATCGCTTGCTCAACAAAAAAATCTCGCTTTAGAAACAGAACTTCATCTGACCAATTCTTGGATTATTAATGATAGTTCTCGACTGAGGCAAATCTTAGTTAACTTGATTTCTAATGCCATCAAATTTACCGACGTGGGTACTGTTCGAGTTGAAGTTTTGGAGGTTGAAAATCAGCAGGTTGCGATCGTCGTTCAAGATACTGGAATTGGCATTGCTCCAGAAAACATTGCAAAAATTTTTGAAGAATTTAAACAGTTAGACCAAACCATCACGCGCAGACATCCCGGCACTGGATTAGGTTTAGCAATTACAAAATGGCTCGTTCAAATGATGAAAGGTTCGATCTTTGTTGAGAGCCAATTAGGAGGAGGAACCACCTTTAAAGTTGAGCTACCCAGATTTCTTGAAGGGTGGGAGCGATCGTAATTTTTCTAAATCCAAACAAGCCAACGATCTGCGACAATACTTGTGTCAAACTTGAGGAGTAACCCATTTTCCCCACTCATTCACAAGCCATTACCTGCCTGATTCTTTGCCAACTATTGTCTAACGGTTACAGAGACATTCATCTATTTCGCTTTAATGACCGAGAAGGATACGTATATTTTTTGCTGGCAGTGAGCTTGAAATCATCGTTTATCGCAATGGTCGCTGGAGGTTTGAATGAAGCCAGATTTCGCAAGCATGTCTCGTAAAGAATTGAAAGCTTATATTCTGTCTCATCGAGACGATTTAGATGCTATCGATGCCTTGTACGAACGCCGCACGCCTGATTCTGAGGCAGTTTGGTTTGAGCCGCCCAAGACGATGGAAGAGGCAGAACAACAGTTTGAAGTGTTTAAAAAGATGGTTGAAGAACGCGAAGGTCGGCAGGATCAGTCTGCTTGAAGTTCACTCTACTCGTTGCTCAGCGATTCTGAGTTTTGCCGATCGCGCCCTCGGATTTTGCTTGACTTCTGAATCTTGAGCAATGATTGGTTTCTTAGTTAAAACTTTGAGCAATGGTGATTCTTTAAAGCGATGTTTAACAATTCGATCTTCTAAACTATGAAAGCTAATAATGGCAATTCTACCTTCTGGTTTTAACCAACTTTGAGCTTTGTCGATGAAGGTTTCTAAGACTAAAAGTTCTTGATTAACGGCAATTCGTAGCGCTTGAAACACGCGAGTTGCAGGATGAATTCGACCATAACGGTATTTGGGCGGTACTGAATAAGCGATCGCTTCCGCTAACTCCGTTGTTGTCTGAAACGGACGTTTCTCAACAATTCTTCGGGCAATTCTCCGAGACAGTCTTTCTTCGCCAAAGGTGTAAAAAATCTCTGCTAGTTTTGCTTCTTCCCAATGATTGATCGCGTCGGCAGCCGTGAGATCTTGACGGCGATCCATTCTCATATCCAACGGGGCCGTGTGCCGAAAACTAAAGCCGCGATCGCCAATATCAAATTGAGCCGAACTTACGCCCAAGTCTGCCAAAATTCCATCGAACTTCAGGTCACCAGGATCAAACTTGGCAAAGTTACTCTGCTGAAACTGAACACGATCGCCAAACTCAGCTAACTTTTCTTGGGCAGCCGTCAGAGCCTGATCATCCTGGTCGATCGCCATCACCCTGACCTCCGCCGTCGCCAAAATTAAGGCACTGTGCCCGCCGCCGCCCACCGTCGCATCCAGGTAGTGACCCTGCGATCGAATCGCCAAGCCTTCGACCACTTCCTGACTCAAAACCGGAATATGGGCAAAGGCAATTTCTACAACGTCATCCTTCATTTTGAATAAATCAAGGCTTTGTCAACCTGTCGGAACCGCTTTTCTAGCTTACCGTTCCCGCTCTGATTCAGAATGACAATCCAGGCTTGAACCGGAAACTGTAGTGCATTGACCAACTGATCAAACTGCTCGGCGGTGAGTTTTCCTGATCCCATAAAATTTTTCTCTTGCACAATTCCCAACACGCAGAACGTCCGTTCAGGAAAGTAAGTCACCTCTTTTTGCACCAGATAAGCCTCTTTGACGTGGGGATGAGCCGCCAACGTTTCGCACAACGCCTCCACCTCCGACGGCGAGAGAGACTGGGACACCAAACGATCGCTTTCCGAAACTCCCGATCGTTCCCGTTGCGCTTTGGTCATCAATTCATAATGCTGCTCAAGTCGAGTCTGATAAGCCTTTGCTCGCTCTGTGTCGCCCCGTCTCCAAAAGAACGTGTAGAGAGACTGATAAGCATCGACCGCCACATTAGAATTTTGAGCGATCGCCGTTTCCAGATGCGCTACGCCCGATTCATTCTGTTCCTCTAAGAGCAACTGCCCCAACGTGTAGTGAGCCGCCCAGTAAGTGTCATCCCGCTGCAAAATCTTTTGTAACATGGGCAGAGCGATCTCTTTGCCCTTGATTTCGAGCGTCAAGACGGTCTGAGTCCAAAACTCTTCAAGAGGAAGCGTCTCAATTCTGGCTCTCTGCTCCAAATCTTCTAGCTGCTGACGAGACTCTTGTAGAGACGCATAGCGCTGTCGCCAGGGAGTTGAAACTTCGATCGACCAATCTTTGTCAAACTGAGCGGCATACTGTTGAGCCATTTCACCCAGCAATTGATCCGCCGCACTGACCTGAACCGGATTGGGCAACGTTTTTTCAGAAGCCAGATAGCCCACTGCTTTGAGTCGATCGCCCAGACAGGGATGAGTATCGGCATTGCTGGTTTTCTCAATTAGAGCCTGCTGGAGCCATTGAGAACTCCTTTCGGTAGGGATTGGATCTCGCAGCGCCGTTCTCAGATTGCTGTAAACGATCGCCGGGGGATCAGCCTGATCCTCTGCCTGCTTGTAGACCTCTGCCCAAAAAGACGTTTCTAGAAATTTGGACTTCACTTCTACCGCAATCAAGGCTTCCGCAATATGCTGGTTTCCAGCTACCTCAACGGCACAGCGATCGGCTTCATATTCGTTCATTCTTGCCAACACAAAAGAATAAGCCCCAAAGAACGGCGCATACCAATTAAAGAAGCGATCAAACAGCACCGAGCTTCCATGCTGACTGTCTTGAAACCGCTCAAAAATCTGCATCCAGGTCTTTCTGACTCGATAGATCCACCCCGCAAAGCGCGAATGATTGCCCGAAAGATGCCCCAATTCGTGAGCCACAACCGCTCGAAACTGCTCGACAGAAAGCGCCTGCATGAGAGGCAATCCAACTAGCAGATAGTTTTGATGCCAGCCAAAAACCCCCAACTTGGGCACCTGGACGACGGCCGCGTTAAAGTTGCGATCGAGCAAAATGTGGTGAAATTGAGGCGCTTGCAGCTTGGTCGTCAACTCATCCACCAGCGCAAACAACTGAGGCACCTGCTGACGAGATAAACTGATGCCTTGAGGCGGCGGAAAAGACACCCAGAGCGATCGCACAATTACCCACACCGGAATCAACAGCAACGCCCCCAACTTGATCATTAAGGCATTGACTTGATGGCTAAACAACACGATCGACACGAGCAATGCAACCAGCCCCAACAGCCCCACCAAAATCAAAATCAGATAAGCATAGCCTAGGGCGGCCAACAGTCCTACTCGAAATCGATAGCTGGCAGGCTCCTGGTGGGCAAATCGTTCTAGCTTTTCTACCAGCGCATCAAACTGTTCGTGCGTCATCCGTTTTTGCTCCCAACGGTATAGAAATGAACCTATCGTTCCCCTGGGTAAGGGTGATAATGACTTCAGTCAACCGTAGACAACTCTCCGGACGATTCATCTCTATAATTAAGAAAGCGAAACAAATAGCAGCACAAGGCTTTGGGTGTTTGGGATCGATTGCGTCTCGCTCCATCTGCACCGATCGCTAAAACTGAACCAACTCGATCGCAAGGGGAGACTGTTCAACGATGGCAATGCTTGAAACCAAGACCGAACCGATGGTTCTCAATATGGGGCCGCACCACCCGTCTATGCATGGAGTGATGCGCCTGATTGTGACCCTGGACGGCGAAAATGTGATCGACTGCGAACCCGTGATCGGCTATCTGCACCGAGGCATGGAGAAAATCGCCGAAAATCGCACCAACATTATGTACGTGCCCTACGTCAGCCGATGGGACTACGCAGCAGGCATGTTTAACGAAGCCATCACCGTCAACGCTCCCGAAAAGCTTGCGGGGATCGCCGTTCCCAAGCGTGCCAGCTACATCCGCGTGATCATGCTGGAACTCAACCGCATCGCCAATCACCTGCTCTGGCTTGGCCCCTTTATGGCAGACGTGGGCGCACAAACACCGTTCTTCTACATCTTCCGCGAACGCGAACTCATCTACGATCTGTGGGAAGCCGCTACAGGCTATCGCATGGTCAACAACAATTACTTCCGCATCGGGGGTGTGGCTGTCGATTTACCCTATGGCTGGGTGGACAAATGTCTGGACTTCTGCGACTACTTTATGCCCAAGGTGGATGAGTATGAGCGCCTGATTACAGACAACCCGATTTTCCGCAAACGAGTGGAGGGGGTTGGCACGATTAACCGTGAAGAAGCCATTAACTGGGGACTGTCTGGCCCCATGCTGAGAGCTTCTGGAGTCAAGTGGGACTTGCGAAAAGTCGATCACTACGAATGCTACGACGATTTTGATTGGGATGTGCACTGGGAAACGGCAGGAGACTGCTATGCCCGATACATTGTGCGAATTCGTGAAATGCGGGAGTCGGTGAAGATTATTCGTCAGGCGATCGCAGGTCTACCCGGCGGCCCCTTTGAGAACCTGGAAGCTAAGAGAATGGCTGAAGGCCCCAAGTCAGAATGGAATGGGTTTGATTATCAGTACATTGGCAAGAAGATTGCCCCCACTTTCAAAATTCCCAAGGGCGAACACTACGTTCGAGTGGAGAGTGGCAAAGGTGAACTAGGCATCTTCATCATGGGCGACGACAACGTATTCCCTTGGCGCTGGAAGATTCGGGCGGCTGACTTCAACAATGTGCAAATCTTGCCTCATTTGTTGAAAGGAATGAAGGTTGCGGACATTGTGACGATTTTGGGCAGCATCGACATCATCATGGGGTCGGTCGATCGCTGAGGATCGTGAATTAAACAACCTGTAATTCTCGCGGTTTCGCTTCGTTTGATTCGGCTTCTGCCCCCTAAATCCCCCAAATTTGGGGGACTTTGAACCGCGAAACTGCCTTAGATTCTAGAATTCCTTCTTTCTCAAAGTCCCCCAGAATGGGGGATTTAGGGGGCGAAGCGACCAGGCAATCATCGATCTTATTCAATTCACGATCGCTAAGACTCCTTTGTTCGTTCTCTTAACTTTTTGCTTGCATGTAGAGATGCGATTTTGTTCCGTCTCTACATTTTTTTTGGGATCACGGTGTTAGAGTGTCAAAGTTAAGGTGCATTGCAGGTTTGAGGGCTTTGTTGCGGTTTGCAACACAATCAATAAAGAAAAACAAATTTCACACGAACTGAGCCGTTTTACGATAGGATAAAGTCCGGTCAAGCTTGCTGGAGCAACTTTATTACCGCCAGCAGTCAGCCGCTTTGACGTGCAGAGGTTTGACCTAATCTATTTTCCTTTTGTGACTTTGCAAAAGATTTGAATGAGGCGGTATAACGTGGCGTTGGCTCATGAAAATGGTGCTTTCAGTTGCGTCCCTTTTGGTCTGTGTTGACGATATACAAAAACAGCCAGGAGGGTCGAGCAATTGACTGGCCCAATTTTTGATAGACGTTAGCGACGATAAGTTTTCTGATCGTACCTCTGACTGCACGATGGATTTTATTCGGAGTTCAACGATGCAGTTTCTGGTTTCCGCAACTTTTTAAGCCTCTCCAAAATTACAGCAGGCTGCGTCGTGAATAGTTCTACGCTGTTTCGATCGTCTGATCTCCGCCTCAAATCTTTGGCTCAGAAAGGAGTTGACATTTCCAGAATAAACCGCTATCTCTAGTAGTAGCACTAAAGCAAACCGCTACAGATAGTGCTCTACTCCTGAAAACCACTTCAATTGTCTCGGCTAAGGTTTGTCCTCATACACCCCATTTTCCCTTTTGTACTATGAACTACCAAGAGCAGTTAACTCCCTGGGTTGTCTATCAATTGCTGCCCGATTTGCAACGTCAGGCCGTAATTCGCTTTCGTCGTCGCAACGATGCAGATTGTTATGTGAAAGTTTTAAAGCAAACTCGTCCCAATGCAGAGTTTATGATTGCGTTTGAGACCTTGAATAAGGAAGCAGTCGCTTCAGCTTGAGTGAATTGCGGCAGCTAAAGAATTAGACGAGCAAAGCCTTGTTGTAGAGGTTCTAACTGCTGAAATTGTCTGATCTAAAGTGACAAGTTTTTAATGAGTTTGCAGGTTCAATCTGACTGACGATCGTACTCTCGACACTCAGCAGGTGAGCAAGCGTCCAATCATTTTTTTCTCACAGAAAACTAGCTTTAGTACAAGTAGTCTAGTTCATTAGAACTAATTACGCAATAGGCAAAGTCAAAATTAGCTTAGAGCCTCTACCGTTCAACTTCTCCTAACTTTGAGTGATTTCATGAATGATCGGAGTGTTGTTCTCCGCGATCGAGTGATTCAGCGAATTCTAGAAAGCGCTCATCAGAGACTCTCATTTGCTGAGTACATGGAACTCGTTTTGTACCATCCGCAGTCTGGTTACTACGCTGCAAATAATGCCAATATTGGGGCGCAGGGTGATTTTTTTACCTCGCCCCATTTAGCTAAAGACTTTGGGGAACTGCTAGCAAAACAATTTGCCGAAATGTGGCAGATTCTCGGACAGCCAAACCCTTTCACACTGGTTGAGATGGGCGCAGGGCAGGGCTTACTTACAGCCGATGTTCTAAATTATTTACAGCGTTGTCATTCCGATTGCTCTACGTGTCTCAATTATGTAATCATCGAAAAATCACCCGCATTAATCGCCGAACAAAAACAGCGATTGCAATCCTGGCAGTCTTTGGGTTTACAAATTGATTGGCGATCGCTGACAGAAATTCCTGCTGCCTCGATCACAGGCTGTTTTTTTTCTAATGAGCTAGTAGATGCCTTTCCGGTTCATCAAGTCACGATCGCAGATCGAAAACTACAAGAAATTTACGTTGGCGTTCGCGATGGAGAACTTGTTGAGATTATTGATGAACCTTCAACTTCCGAACTGATTGACTACTTTGATTGCATTGACGTTGACATTCTCTCTTATGAAGATGGCTACCGCACTGAAGTCAATTTGGCAGCGTTGGATTGGTTACGCACCGTCAGCGATCGCCTGCTTCGAGGGTATGTATTAACGATCGACTATGGGCACACCGCAGCAAGATATTACAATCCCAGGCGATCGCAGGGCACTTTGCAGTGCTACTACCAACACAGTCACCACAACGACCCCTACATTCACCTCGGAGAGCAAGACATCACCACTCACGTTGACTTCACCGCATTAGAGCGTCAGGGCGAACGCTGTGGGTTAGAGAATTTGGGATTTACACAACAAGGATTATTTTTGATGGCACTGGGCTTGGGCGATCGACTAGCCGAACTCAGTCAAACCGAAGCCAACACCGCTCAAGATCTGCAAACTGTCCTTCTACGCCGTGACGCAATCCATCAGTTGATGAACATGAATCCGATGGGATTGGGCACTTTCGGCGTTTTGATCCAGGGTAAAGGGCTAGAGGCAAGTGAGCGATCGTTACAAGGCTTAAAACAGTTCTAATCCAACGTGAATTCGATGAAATCTTTCGCTGCGGTTGTGAATCCAGGCAGCCCCCTAAATCCCCCACGAGTGAGGGACTTTGAACCCAAGATCTTGTCTAAAAGTCCCCCAATTTTGGGGGGTTGGGGGGCAGAAGCGCTGAAGAACGAAGCAAAAAAACCTCATCGAATTCACGTTAATCCAGAACAGTTTTGATTCAACGTGAGCTCGGCCCCTTGCAGTTAACTCGAAGAAGATCCAGTTCTTCGCTTCGATGTCAAGCTTTTGCCTCCCAATCTGCCAATTCTAGGGGACTTTAAGATAAGAGAATTTTTGAGGTAATCCAGAAAATAAGCCTGGCGATTCAGATCGCGTCTATCAAAACAAAATCATCTTCGTGGGTTAGAAGGCTTCCCCAGTCTACGAAGGTAGGCTCTGCTTGTAGAGGCGCGATCGACCGTCAGGCTTTATTTCTAAGAGGTCTAATTTCCGGCTGCGATCGGTTTGCGTGGCTCCAACACTTCTAACCGAACGGGGGCAATCCCGGTGCTGATCAACCCTAAAATACGGGCCGCACCCGCAGAAAGGTCAATGACTCGATCGCCAGCATAGGGGCCGCGATCGTTAATTCGCACAATCACCGATCGACCGTTGTCTAGATTGGTCACCTGGACTTGAGTGCCAAAGGGTAAAGAGCGGTGAGCCGCTGTCATCGCATTCTCGTTAAAGATTTCACCACTGGCGCTGGCATTTCCGTTAAAACCAGGGCCATACCACGAGGCCCAGCCGTTGACGCGAAACTTGACGGGCCCCAAAGAGATTTCTTGCACTCTGGGAGCGGGCTTATTTTGAACTTCTCTCAAGGGAGAGGCATTGCCAATAATGCGACGGAGACGGTTGGTGACCTGAAGGGCATCTTGCTCGGCATTGTGAGTCGTGTCAGGCAGGATGGTATTGGCGTTGACGGATACGATCGTCGTCTGGTTTGCTTTGATGACGTAACGATCGCCGTTCTTAGAGTCCTTCCAACTCACGGTGATTTGCTTTGCATCGACCCCATCTCGATAAAGCTGGTTGAGTTTGGCAGCGATCGCCGTAGCTCTCAAAACGGGATCGGACTGCGTATCAGAATTCTGGCGCGGCTCTGAAGTCGATTCGCTACTGGAACCAGACTTGACTTTGGCGGCTAGATCTCTTTGTGAAGCTCCCATTTTTACGCCGTTAGCGGCAGTTTGAGACCCCACAAAGGTCAACACTGGAATATTGCGAACGTAGAGGGTTGCGGCTTTTTTGCCTTGAACCTCGTGAGAATGGATTTTGGCGATACTGTCCTCTCTGGCTTGAGTTTGCGAGGTTTGTTGCTCACCCACTTTTACAACATCGCCCGTAGGAGAGGCTGAGTCGGGTGGGTTAGAAGCGCCCTGATGGTTTGCTTCGGAGCCTTGGCTTACTGCTTGAGTGGACTCGGCATTACAGCCGTGGGTCGCACCAAAGGTTGTTGTCATCAACAGGGTCGCAGTAAGGCCGCTAATTAGTTTTTGATTCATATCTCCATGTGTGAGGGTCACTTGCTATCGAGTTGAGAGTTCGATAAGCGGTTTGCGGAAGCGCAAGATGGCTCGTGTAACTCGTACTCGTTCCGTGTTCACTCCTGGTTACAGAACTGCAACAGACTAGCATGAAGTTTTTACCCAGGGGATCAGGGTGCTATCGGTATGGAAAAAAACTTTACATTATCTTCAAATTCGTTAATTACCCTCAAGTGATTGCTGTCAGAACGTTGTAGCCATTATTTACCAAAACTACACAATGGGAACTTCATGAAAACTTCACATTAATTTCATAGTGGTTGTGGGTTATGCTGAGGGCTTATGCCTACTTAGAAGTCAGGCGTGAGGAGGCAGGTGTGAGGAGAGGCAGGTTGCTTTCTCTTTGATCGTTTCACCCTCAGTAGAAATTGCGATCGCAGAGTTAGAATTCATGGATTATCGGGAAGCTGGGGTTGATGTTGAGGCGGGACGGGCGTTTGTCGATCGCATTGGCAGTCTGGTCAAGCGCACCTATCGTTCTGAAGTGCTGGGCGGGATTGGTGGCTTTAGTGGATTGTTTCAACTCCCGACTGGCTATCGTGAACCCGTCCTCGTGTCTGGAACGGATGGAGTCGGCACCAAGCTGAAACTGGCTCACACGCTCGATCGTCATGACACGGTGGGCATTGATTTAGTGGCGATGTGCGTCAACGATGTGCTGACTTGTGGAGCCGAGCCGCTCTTTTTTCTCGATTACTTAGCAACGGGACATCTGGAACCCGAACAACTGGCGCAAGTGGTCGAAGGCATCGCTCAGGGCTGTGAGCAGTCTGGCTGTGCGCTACTTGGAGGCGAAACGGCTGAGATGCCTGGTTTCTATCAAGCCAATGAGTATGATCTGGCTGGCTTCTGTGTGGGCATCGTGGAGAAAGGTCAAATTTTAGACGGCTCACGAGTGCAACTTGGCGACGTAGCGATCGCCCTTCCCAGTACCGGAGTTCACAGTAACGGGTTTTCGCTGGTGCGGAAGATTGTCGAGGATCGCGGGTTCAATTGGAGCGATCGACCTCACGATCTGAATGGCAGAACTTTGGGAGAAGCTTTACTGACTCCGACTCAGATTTATGTCAAGCCGATTTTGGCAGCGTTAAAGAGCGGCCTTCCGATTCGTAGCATGGCGCATATCACGGGAGGCGGTCTGCCCGAAAATTTGCCGCGCTGTTTGGCAAGCGATCAGGCTGTTGAAATTGATCTGTTTGGATGGGACGTTTTGCCGATTTTTCACTGGTTGGCAATGGCTGGAAAAGTCAAACCCAAAGAGATGTTTAATACCTTTAATATGGGAATAGGATTTGTGGTGATCGTGCCGCCCGATCGCGAGTCTGAAACGATTCAATTTTTCACCTCGCAAAATATCAAAGCTTCGACGATCGGCACCGTTATTCCCGGTACAAAAAACTTAGTCGGACTGCCTGAATAAATCTGTGACCAAAACTCGTAAACAATTTGGTCAGCATTGGCTGCGGAGCGAAAAAGCCCTGGCCAAAATCGTCAGTTCTGCGGAGTTGACTCAATCCGATCGTGTCCTGGAAATTGGCCCCGGTACAGGCATTTTGACGCGGCAATTATTAACGCAAGCGCAAGCAGTTGTCGCAGTAGAAATCGATCGCGACTTATGTCAACTTCTGTCTAAGAAATTGGGACAAATCAATCACTTTCTACTGCTACAAGGGGACTTTTTGGCGTTAGATGTAGACAATCTGCTCGAACCTTTTCCGGAGTTTCAACGACCCAACAAAGTCGTCGCTAATATTCCTTACAACATTACTGGCCCGATTCTGGAAAAATTGCTGGGAACGATCGCTCATCCCAATCCAGAGCGCCTGGACGCGATCGTGCTGCTGGTACAAAAAGAAGTGGCGCTGCGGCTGTGTGCCAATCCTGACTCGACGCATTTTGGTGCGTTGTCGGTGCGAGTCCAATATTTGGCAGACTGTGAATTTATTTGTGATGTGCCTGCCAAAGCTTTTCAGCCGCCGCCCAAAGTGGATTCTGCGGTGATCCGGCTGCGTCCTCGTGCGATCGCTCATCCTGCCCAGAGTCCTCGACATTTAGAAAATCTGATCAGAGCCGGATTTTTGAGCAAGCGCAAGATGTTGAAGAATAATTTGAAGAGTACGATCGACCCTGATCAGCTAACCGAAATTCTCGAATCATTAGACGTAAATCCCCAAGCCAGAGCCGAAGATCTGAGTGTCGAAAAGTGGGTGAAGTTGAGCGATTGCATTCTCAATCACGTCCCCCAAACTACGACCCCGGTGGATTAAAAATCTGCTCGGCAGTGAGCGTTAATTCTGGAAAAACGGCTGAGAGAATGCGGTCTTGATTGCGAAACTGCTGCACTTCATACTCACCGTCAACCCACTGATAAACCGAAATCGTCGGCTGCTTGGGAGAGCCGATATAGCGACGACCGCCCAATCCCAAATAGTCAATGATCCAATATTCAGGGATGCCCATTGACTCATACGCCTGAACCTTCCTCAAATAATCATCCTGCCAATTAGTGCTGACGACTTCCACAACTAGACGGGCAGATTCACCTCGCGTAATCGTAGATGACTTTTCCCAACGGGGATCAGATGCCAGGGCGCTACTGTTCAAAACAATCACATCCGGTTCATAGCCCGACTCTTCTTCGTCTGGTTTAACAATGCAATCTGTCGGCATAAAGTAAGGCAAGCTCAATCGACGAATTTCAACCACCAACTCAGCACTCGTAAACCCTCCGATTTGTGAATGTTTGCCTCTTGGCTTTGGCATTTCGACCACCAATCCTTCGTGTAATTCGTAGCGATACTCTGAGTTTTCGGGATACCACTCGATAAACTCATCAAAGGTCATGCGTTTGGGAGCAGCCTGTACCAAATTTTCTGCTTCAGCTTGAACCATTTCGTCCTCCTAACGTCTTTCAGCAATTTGTCTTCTAGAACTGATCGTAACCGCTAAGAAACATCACACTTCAGCTTCCGTTGCCTGCTTAACTTATGATCAGGGTTGCGAAAGGCGTTACTCTAAAGTGGCTCTAAATAGTATATGCGTTCTTATTCTCTGATTGCTCCCGCCAAAATTAATCTTTACTTGCAGATTGTGGGCGATCTCTTCGACGGCTTTCACGAACTGGTGATGGTGCTGCAAAGTATTGAACTGGCAGATTTGGTGACAGTGAGAGCGATCGGGACGGATCAAATCCAGCTTCACTGCGACAATCCAGAAGTGCCCCAAGATCAAACCAATCTGGCTTACAAAGCGGCCGCCCTGATGCAGCGAGAGTTTCCCGATTCCTTCTCAAAATATGGCGGCGTTGAGATCACCATTCAAAAGCGCATTCCGATGGGGGCAGGTCTGGCGGGCGGCTCGGCCAACGCGGCAGCGGTGATCGTCGGTCTCGATCTGATGTGGAGTTTGGGACTGACTCAATCAGAATTACAGGATTTGGGCGCAACGTTGGGGTCTGATATTCCCTTCTGCATTACGGGAGGAACGGCGCTGGCAACCGGACGAGGCGAAAAAATTGACCCGCTCCCAGACCTCAACCATATCTATGTTGTGTTAGCCAAGTATCGAAATCTGCCCGTCTCAACTCCGTGGGCTTATAAAACCTATCGTCAACGGTTTGGCGCAACTTATCCCAAAAGTTCGGGTGATCTCGAAGTGCGAAAACAAAACGCGGGAGGAATGCTGGCAGCGATCGCTCACCAAGACCAAACCCAAATCGCCAAACTGCTGCACAATGACCTCGAAAAAGTCGTCTTACCCGAATATCCGCAAGTACAGGCATTGCGCGATCGTTTTCAAAGCTTGAATGTTCTCGGTACGATGATGTCTGGCTCTGGTTCCACCGTCTTTGCCTTAGTCGAATCAGTTGAACAGGCAGAACAGGTTAAGGGTGAAATGCGATCTGCGATCGCAGATCCTGATTTAGACTTATGGGTGACAAAATTCTGTCCATCCGGTGTTCGCTTATCCAACCACTAGTTGTTCGAGAAACTCACAAGAAACCTAAATGTATGTCTGACCCAACTCCCTCACCCGAAGTCGTCGCGCCTCCCAGTCCTTTGCGTTGTTTTGGCGGATCGCTCGTTGCAGGCGGAATAGCTTTTGTGTTTTACAACATGACTAGCTCGATCGCCCTCTCCTTTGCCAGCAAGCCTATTCAATATCACACGGTGGCGACTGCGAATATTGCCGTTGCGGTGAGAACGCTGGTCGTAGGAATGAGCGCTCTGGGGACGGGAGTTTTTGGATTGGCGGCATTGGGATTGTTTGGCTTAGGCATTCAAACTTGGCTGGGACGATCGAAAAATTCGGTGAACGGTTAAGCAGAGTTTTGGCGATCGTTCAAAAGTTTTCCACAGTTTTAGGCGAGTTTTCCACAGGTTAAATCTGAAGGTTGAGATTTCTTGAGAAACCAGAGCCATCATCTTAATTTTTCAAAGTAGAAAAGCTGAAACGTTGATTCTCTCGTTGAGTTAGGTTGGAGTAGAAGAAAGTTAGCGTGCTTCGTGGGATTGACAAGTTGAACGATCGACACGCCATAATTTAACCTGTCAAAATCGGCTGAAAGTAGTACAAACGCAGCCTTCTGGCGACCCTTTGCGGGTAACTTGAAGCGATCGCGGCCTAAAATTCTTTTAACCTGATTTGGGTGACCAATCTTGTTAAAGCATTAAAGTTTTCCACAGCCTTTCTCTAATTTGTGCTGCACATTTTTCTGCTATTAAATACCTTGAATTTTAGATTGTTAAGCACCTCGAACATCATGCCCCTGAATGATTGAAAATGGAGATTGGTAGACGGTTTAAATTCTTTCCAAATTGCAAAGGAATTAATTCATGGCTTATCTCTGGTTCAAGGCGTTTCATATTGTTGGGATTGTTTGCTGGTTTGCTGGTTTGTTTTATCTGCCTCGCTTGTTTGTCTATCATGCAGAAGCCAACGAGCAACCCGAACCCGCCCGTAGCATTCTCAAAAACCAGTACCAAATTATGGAGAAGCGCCTCTATCGGATCATCATGACTCCGGCGCTGATCTTGACGATCGTCATGGCGATCGGGCTGGTCCATACCGAACCTGACGTTCTCAAACAACCGTGGCTTCACATTAAACTTGCGCTCGTGGCAGCACTGCTGGTTTACGATCACCTTTGTCTGAGAATCATGAAAAAGCTGGCAGCAGACACCTGTAACATGACAGGTCAACAGTTTCGCTGGTTTAACGAATTTCCCACCGTGCTGTTTGTGATCATTGTGATGTTGGCCATCTTCAAGAACGACGTGCCGACGGATGCCACAGCCTGGTTAATTTTTGGGATGACGATCGCAATGGCAGCCTTCATTCAGCTTTATGCACGCAAGCGTCGATTGGCTAAAGAAAAGTTAGCGGCCGAAGGCGCAATTTCAGAATCAGGTTCAGAAGTCGGCGCTTAACGCATCGACGAATTTTTCCATTACGGTTGTGACTTTCGCCCCCTAGATCCCCCAATCTGGGGGAATTTGACTATTTACCCAACAGTTTGACAATGCCGACTCCGCCAAAGTAGAGGACGAGAACGGCTCCACCTAACAAACTTTGAGTCAGCGGATCGGTGGAAGGCGTGATCACAGCGCCCAAAATTGCGGCACCTAGCAGAACGTACTTCCAGCCTGACAGCATTTTCTCAGAGGAGACGATGCCCAAAAATCCTAAAAGCGCCTGGACGACAGGAATCTGAAACGCCAGTCCAGTGCTGAACATTAATAAGAGAACAAACTCGAAATAGCGATCGATTGACCAAGCTTGTTCAACGACATCGGCACCGTAAGTAATAAAGAAGTTCAGCGCGGCGGGAATCAAAGCAACGTAAGCAAACGCCAGTCCGCCCACAAATAGAATGCTGGAACCAAAAACAACGGGAGCCAAAAATCGCTTTTCTTTTCGTGTCAAACCGGGCAAGACAAAGGCGACAACCTGATACAAAATGAACGGAGCCGACAAGACCAATCCGGTGTAACCTGCTACTTTAATCGAGACAAAAAAGTATTCTCCCGGTGCAAGCTGAAGAAACTTCACCCCCTGCGCGGGAACTTCAAGCAACTGCACGATCGGTTTGACAAACGCAAAACAGCCAATTACGAAAACAGCGATCGCAATCAGAGAATAAAAGATGCGCTGCCGCAGTTCTTCTAGATGATCAAAGAGCGACATTTCCACATCTTCGATCACGTCATCAGGGGCAATTGTCTCAGGCTCATCCGATGAATGGCTCAACTCATTAGAAGTGCCATCCGTGGGCGTGATGTCTAGCGGCGTTGCGGTTTCGAGTTCCGAAGGGGCAGTCATGGTCGGCTTCTGTCCACAGGTTTGTCCTTATTGTATCGAGGTCAGCGATCGGGGGGAACCGTTTTGAGGAATGAAGCGCAACCTCTTTGAGATCCAAGGGGTCAGTTTTCAAAAGCTGATCACAACCCTGATTACAACCCCAAGGAACGCGAGTTTATCAACCTGAGATTCTCTAAATGTGCTTGGTCAGTTGATTTTGGCTTCGTTTCAATGGGTTGCAGCCCCCTAAATCCCTCAAATTTGGGGGACTTTGAAGCTCAAACCCGTTTTGAATTCCAGAATTTTTTGATCTCAAAGTCCCTAGAATGGCAGGGGTTTCATTGTCCAAGGAGAAAAGCCGAAAGTACTGAAAGCTCGTTTGAGCTTCACCAGATATTGCTCAACTTGAGACAAGGTAATCAGCCTTTCACGATTCCTCTGCCGACAGTGAAACCACCCTGCCACACTCTTAAGATACAAGGGGCGTTCCCGAACTTATAACAGTAGTAAATAGTAAATCAATTGATCGAATTGATCGAATTCACGTTAGATTGACCGCGTTCACCTTGATTGATCCCTGTTATGAACCATTCCTGGAGCCACGCCAAAAATCTGCTCTGCATTCGGTTGGATACGATCGGCGATGTTTTGATGACGACTCCCGCTCTCAAAGCCCTTAAGGAATCGGTTCCCGGACGGCGGCTCACGTTGCTCACTTCCTCGGCTGGCGCGGCGATCGCTCCCTTTATTCCAGAACTAGACGAATGGATTGTGTACGATTCTCCCTGGCTCAAAGCGACCGCTCCACGCACGAGTAGTCAACCAGAATTTGAAATGATCGAACATCTGCGATCGCTCAAATTTGATGGCGCAGTAATTTTCACCGTGTACAGTCAGAACCCTTTGCCGTCGGCTTTCTTAAGCTACATGGCAGACATTCCCTTACGGCTGGCGCACTGTCACGAAAACCCCTACCAACTTCTGACCGACTGGATCAAAGACCCCGAACCCGATTCCGGCATTCGTCATGAAGTGCGTCGTCAGTTGGATCTTGTCTCCCAAATCGGTTGCCAAACGGTTGATGAACGTCTGTCATTAAGCATTGTAGAAAGTGATCGCACTACCGTTCTCAAAACGTTGCAAACATTAAATCTACAAATCGATCGCGCCTGGGTTGTCATTCATCCTGGTGCTACGGCCGCGTCTCGTCGCTATCCTCCCGAAGGGTTTGCCGCCGTTGCCGATCGACTCTCGCAACTGAGTTATCAAATTATTTTTACAGGTAGCGATTGGGAAGCCGAATTAATTGCGAATATTCAATCAATGATGCGTGCGCCGTCTCATTCTCTCACTCGCCTCACGTTGGGAGAACTGGCGGCTTTGATTGCGATCGCGCCGATTCTAGTTTCTAACAACACCGGCCCCGTTCACATTGCCGCTGCGGTGGGCACTCCAGTTGTTGACCTCTATGCTTTGACCAATCCGCAACATACGCCCTGGCAGGTTCCCCATCGGTTGCTGTTTCACGACGTGCCCTGCAAGTATTGCTACAAAAGCAGTTGTCCCGAAGGTCATCACGATTGTCTGCGTCAAGTCACCCCCGAAGCGATCGTCGAGGCCACCACTTCTCTACTCAACGAACAATTATTTCTGCCCCCTACTCCAAATCACTCGCCTGCGGTAAGATAGAGTCGGCCTGCTGGAGAGGTGGCAGAGTGGTCGATCGCGTCCGACTTGAAATCGGATGAACCGAAAGGTTCCGAGGGTTCAAATCCCTCCCTCTCCGTTGTTTTGTTTAGTTCAATTCCCCCATCAATTCTCTATCCATTAGGCAGAAGTCGGTAGAACGCAGACAGGGCTTAGGCATGAGTCGCCAGTTGCGCGCCTTCGAGCAAATCATGGAACTTTCCTAGTCCTCGCCAAAGCGTTTTCAATTACCCGTTGGGGATGCTCAAGCGATCGCTCACCTCATCCACTTGTCGATCAGAAAGGTCGGTTGAGGGATTGGATTCGAGTAGGGGAAGCCAGATGCGAAACGTGCTGCCTTTGTTGGGTGCAGACTGAAATGAAAGGGTGCCGCCGTGCAGTTCGGCGAGGCGTTTGGTGAGGGCGAGTCCTAGACCCGTGCCTTCGTGCTTGCGCGTCAGTGATGAGTCGATCTGCTGAAAAGGACGAAACAGCAGGTGCCAGCGATCTTGAGGAATACCAATGCCAGAATCCTGAACTTCGAGCCGCAAATAGGACGTATGGGGATTGACGGGGCTGTGATCGGGGCGAGTGTCTTGCGCTAACTGGTGCCCAAAGCCGAGTCCGATCGCCAGTTTCACCTGGCCGCCTTCGGGGGTAAATTTGACCGCGTTTGAGAGCAGATTGATCACCATTTGCCGGACTCGCCGTTCGTCTAAAAGCACGCTATCCATGCGGTGATCGGACTCGATAGACAGCTTCAGTCGCTTCATCTCTGCCCCTGGCTGCACCATTTTTAGGCATTGACGACAGAGTTCTTGGATTTGGATTGGCTGCAAATTGAGTTCGACTTTGCCCGCTTCGATTTTGGCGATGTCTAGCAGATCGTTGATGATTTTTAGCAGGTGTAGCGCAGCATCGTCCGCCTGTTGCAGAAATTCTAATTCTTCTTCACGATCGTCGCAGCACCCATCTCGAATCAGTCGCACACAGCCAATAATTGCATTCAGAGGCGTGCGTAACTCGTGGGACGTGGTGGCCAAAAATTCACTTTTTAGCTGATTGGCTGCTTGAGCTTCTTGCCAGGCCGATTCTAATTCTTCTGCCCGTTCTTCGAGGCGCTCGACCATGTTGTCTAAGGCTTCGGCCAGGTGGTTGAGTTCTCTAACTTTGAAGTTTTTTGGGGTGCGATCGACCGAGTAGCGCTGACGAATCCGCAGGGCATAGTCGCTGAGTTGTTCGATGGGCAAAGCCAACTCTCGCGAGAGATACAGCGTCGCCAACAAAATCGCCATCAGCAGTCCAGCCGTGAGAATTAAGAGAACCTGCTGAATGCCTTCTAGACTATAGAGCGCTTTGTCGAGAGGAGTCGCTGCCAAAACAACCCAGGTGCGCGTTTCTGAGCCGCTAATCGCAATTTTCACGGGACTATAGCCCGCCAGCCACTCGGCCCCATCTTTCTCAAACGAGAACAGGTGGAGTGAATCTTGATTGCCCGCGACCCCTTGCGGGTAACTCGAAGAGATCGCACCTCTGACCAGACTTTGAAGTCGATCCGCATCCGCCTCTTCTCGAATGTTGCGCCCCACGCGCTCGGCGATCGGGTGAGCCAAAATCTGCCCATCTTGCTCAATAACCACCGTGTGACCTGCCATCCGTCCGGGAGCAGGTTCCTGCTGATAAAGGGCTGTCTGCATCGTCAGCGCATACTGGAGTTGGACGGTTTCACCAGATTTTTCGGCATAAACCGGAGCGCTCAACAAAAGATTAAGCTGATTGTTGTCGATCGAGTTTTTTAACGGTTGTGTCAGCGCCAACTGAACCGACTGCGCCTCCGTTTGCGGATCAGTCCAGGCTGTAGAAGCTCGAAAAATGGGTTGACTTCCACAGGTGCTGGCTTCTATTTTTTGAGTTTGCAGATTGGTTAATTGAATGCAGTGAGTGGCGATCGCTGAAGTCTTCTGCAACTGTTCTAAAAAGCGCTGAATTTTGGTCGGAGAGCCGGACTGCAAAACAGAAGCCTGAGTCGCCGTGGTCAAATTGGCGCGAAGGGCGGCGATCGTCGTTGCCAGATTTCCTCCTTTGCGGGCGGCGTTTTCGGCCAGATTGTAGCGGGCTGTCTCTAGCAAGCCCGATCGCGCTTTACGATAAGCGACAATTTCACCCGTCAGCAGCACCGGAATGCTCAAAAGTAGAAGTCGCGACAGCAGGATGCGGCGAAAAGAAGATTGACGTGCCTTAGCCATAGAAGCTTTTAACCTGACCACGACCAAACAGTCACAACTTGAGAAGCGGTCTGCACACTGTTGGAGAACTAAGCGCTAATAAATTGCCGTTCACAGAGCAAGGCAGATCAAAAAGATTTAGAAACAAGATATTCCAGAATTGAGGAAAGGGTGCAGCGATCGAGCCAAATCTTAAGGAATCACCTGTTGAGATGAGTTTACAAAAAATTACGCTAGAAAGCCATCTCTGATTGGGATTTTAACGACTTACGCTTATAAGTTCACCTCTGCTTTGTAAAATCCGTGAAACGTGACCAAATTGTCTTTCTTGAGCAAATTAATGCCTGACCGTTCCTTAAAACCGCTGCCGCGCGATCGTGCTGGTTTGCCCCATGCCAGCGTCATTTTGGCCATGAGTGCCGACGGTAAAATTGCGGATGTCAGTCGCGCTCCGGCCCGATTTGGGTCAGCGATCGACAAAGTACACCTCGAACAGCAGATTGCCCAGGTCGATGCCGTTTTGTTTGGAGCCGGAACGCTCCGCGCCTATGGCACGACACTCAAGGTTTCCCAGCTTGACCTGTTGGCGCATCGTCAGCATCTAGGAAAGCCTCCGCAGCCTGTACAGATTGTGTGTTCGCGATCGGTCAATCTTGATCCCACCTGCCGATTTTTTTCTCAGCCAGTGCCCCATTGGTTGTTGACGACCGAGACCGGAAAAAGGCGTTGGGGTGAGCAAGCTGGATTTGAGCAAATACTGGCGATCTCTTCGAGTGACCCGCAAGGAGTCGGCGATTCTGAAATTGATTGGACAATTGCCTTCGCTCACTTGTTTGATCTGGGATTACAGCGTCTCGCCATTTTGGGCGGTGGAGATCTCGTCGGGGCCCTATTTGCCGCCAACCTGATCAACGAACTTCACCTGACCGTCTGCCCCCTAATCTTGGGAGGCACCCAATCCCCAACCCCCGTCGCCGGAGCCGGATTTTTGGCCGCGATCGCCCCCCAATTAGAACTGCTGAACGTTCGATCGAGCGACCAGGAAGTTTTTCTTCACTACAAAGTTAAGATTGAAGCTGACGGTTAAAACCGCGCCTATAAGAACGAAGTCTGCCTTCGCGGACTGTGAGCGTGTTTTAGCTCACCAAGGGAGGTTTTGGGATAGCTGCGTCGCCGAAGGCCGGTGCGAAACTAACTGCATTCGCCAGATTTCTTAAATTCAGACTCTAGCGTTGCTGATTGGAGGGATGAATCCGTGGGAAGTGTCCATCTTTTCGCCCCCTAAATCCCCCAAAATGGGGGACTTTGAACCTTGGGGTTCCCGCCGCTTTGGGGCAATTCATCCCCTGAGCAACGCCCAGACTCCCTTCTCCCTCATCCCTTCTCCTCACTCCTCGCTCCTTACTCCTCTCCTTCTTCTAAAGATTCGTTTACATTAGAGTCTGTGATGTGTCCAACTCTGGCTATGGTCGAACAACTCAAGCCTCGATTTTCGGTTGCCTGGATTAACAAAATTGGTGAAATTCCCCAAGCAGAGTGGGACGCGCTGGCCATGCCGCTCAAAACGCCGTTTCTCGAATGGACATGGCTACACAATATGGAGACTTCGGGAAGCACAACGGCTCGATCGGGTTGGTTGCCCAATCATTTGACGGTGTGGCGCGATCGCTCCCTCATTGCTGCGGCTCCGCTCTACATTAAGGGTCACAGCTACGGTGAGTTTGTGTTTGATCACCAGTGGGCGGATGTTGCGGCTCGCTTGGGCATTGAATACTATCCAAAGCTGTTAGGAATGTCTCCCTTCACACCTGCCGAAGGCTACCGCTTTTTGATCGCCCCTGGAGAAGATGAAGATGAACTGACGGGGATCATGGTGAATGCGATCGATCACTTCTGCAATCACAATCAAATTTCTGGCTGCAACTTTTTGTATGTTGACCCCGAATGGCGACTGGTGATGGAGCGACACGGTTTCAGCAGTTGGCTACACCACGGTTACATCTGGCAAAATCAAGGCTTTCAAACCTTTGATGACTACTTAAAAGCTTTTAATGCCAATCAGCGTCGCAACATCAAGCGAGAACGCAAAGCCGTCGGTACAGCGGGACTTTATCTCAAAGCGTTGAGAGGCGAAGAAATTCCGCGATCGCTCTTTCCGCTGATGTACAACTTCTACAGTGATACCTGTGACAAATTTGGCTGGTGGGGCAGTAAATATCTGACCAAAAAATTCTTTGAACAGCTACATTCCAGCTACTCTGAGCGGGTTGTTTTCTTTGCGGCTTATAGCGAAATGGATGATTTGCATCCCGTGGGCATGTCGTTTTGTTTGACGAAGGGTGATCGGCTGTATGGTCGCTATTGGGGGTCACTTCAAGAAATTGATTGTTTGCATTTTGATGCCTGTTATTATGCGCCGATCGAGTGGGCGATTCAGAATGACATTCAACTATTTGACCCTGGGGCGGGCGGACGACACAAAAAGCGGCGAGGCTTTCCGGCATCTGCTAACTATTCACTGCATCGGTTTTATAACAGTCGATTGTCACAGATCTTGCGATCGCATATTCATCAAGTCAACAATTTAGAGCAGCAAGAAATTGACGCGATCAATCAAGATTTGCCATTCAAACAAGAAACCATTCAGTTTGAGGTTTAAGCCTCGTAAAATGTAAGGAAGAACACCAGAATTACGGTTTCAATCGGTCAATGATAAACTCAGCAACTGCCGACACCACGGCTTTAGACGACAAGCTTTCTCAACGGTTTATCCAACTCGACGAAAACGGATACTTTATTATTTACGTCGATCGAGAGGCTCAATTAATCTGCGCCAAACACTACACCAATTTCATTAACAACAAAGGGTTGGCTTGCGATCCTGAAACGGGGGAACCGCTTCCTTGTACTGGAAAAGTTGAGCGTCAAGCCACCACCATTTTTAAGGGCAGAACGGCTAAAGAACTCTGTATTGAACTCTTTGAAAAGCCTGACTGTCTGGTGACTCGACTCGATCATGCGGCTTATTTGGGTCGAGAATTTGTCCGAGCCGAGATTGCAATGCTCAACGGACAGGACTATGTTCAAGATTAGACAGCCATAAGTTCGATGAAGTTTCTTCACTGCGGTGTTGAGCACTCTTGCAGCGCGTCCGCCCTTTGCGTCTAACGGGTGATGGCGTAGCGTTGCTGCTCGTAGGCTTTCCCCCGATCGCCTCACCGCCACGCCCTGCGTCCCTGTCCAGACGGCTCGGCTCTCTTTGGGTAAAGTCTAGAGATCCCTCTTCAAAAGGAGGACGTTGATCAGAAAGTTGCACGTTGCCTAATACTGCAATTAATTCTGCAATATTACGGAAGTTCGCAGACAGGACAGGAAGAATTAGTTACAACGGGAGTGTAATTAACTATCTGTGACCTATGGAAACTTTCACTGGGGCCATCATCGCAAAACTGGCTTTCGATGAGTTTGTCAAATCTGGGGCGGGAGAGATCGCAAAGAAAGCGGTCGGAGGGGCGATCGAGCAATTGCGATCGACGATTAAAAACCGATTTAAGGGAAATAAGAAGGCGGAAGCTGCGATCGTCAAGATTGAAGAGGAGCGATCGCCCGAAGCCTTAAACAAACTTTCGGTCTATTTGGACGATGAGATGGAAGACGTTGCTTTTGCTCAAATGCTGCAACAACTCGCCGAGCAGATTACCAATGTGCAAAACACGGCGGAGCGACAGTACATTAATCAAGGACGCGATCAGATCAACATCGAGAGTATTACTGGCGATCCTAAGATTGGTGGTTCGTAGATGACGCGGCGCTATAAAAACGAAGGACGCGATCAGATCAACGTTGAGAATGCACGAGATATCTACGTTGGAGGAGATCGATCGAGAAAGCGTCCCGATCGCGAAACGACCTGGCTGAAAGCATTTGAGAAAGAGATTGAGGGACGGTTAGCGACTTCGCTGCACAACCAGATTTTGATCAATTTAGGTAAGCAGACGCAACCAGAACAGGTGCATCGGCTTTGGGATATGGAGGTCAAAAGCGGACAGACGACCGAGACGATTTCGCCGGAGACAGAGATTTTAGCGGTCTTCGATCGCGCCGAAATTGCAGGCAAGCTGTTGATCTTGGGAAAACCGGGAGCAGGAAAAACGACAACTTTACTGGAGCTTGCCAGAGCGTTAGTGAGAAAGGCGTTAGACGATCCGAGCGAACCAATGCCGTTTTTGCTCAACTTGTCGTCTTGGAAAGATCCGAAGCTGAGTATCAAAGATTGGGCGATCGCCGAACTCACCACAAAAGGCATCGGCTCAAAGCTTGGGGCAAAGTGGATTGCTGAACAAAAAGTCTTGCCGCTGTTGGATGGGCTGGATGAAGTGCGATCGGATCTTCAGACTGCGTGTGTGACGGCGATCAATCAGTTTCTGGGCGGTGAGGAGCAACCGAGGTCGATCGTCGTGTGCAGTCGGGGTGAGGAGTATGAACTCTATCCCGAAAGGCTGAATCTCAACGGCGCGATTTATCTGCAAGAACTGAGTGATCCGCAGATTGAAAGTTACTTGGAGAGAGTTGATCGATCGGCGCTGTGGGACGTGTTGAGTCGGGATGCTGAACTGCTGGATCTGGTGCGTCAGCCGTTGCTGTTGAGTATTACGCTGGTGGCTTATCGAAAAGAGCTTGCAGCACAATGGCAGGCACTACTGTCTACTCAAGAACGGCTGACTTTTTTGCTGGCTGCCTATGTTGAAAAGATGCTGCATCGAGAGGTCAAATCCAGGTTTTATGAGGGAAAAGAACCGACTACACAGCAAACTCGTCAATGGCTGGTCAGGTTGGCGCAGCAGCTAAAGCACGATGATGAGACAGAGCTTTTGATTGAGAAAATGCAGCCAACCTGGTTGAGAACCTCTCGCCGGAAGTGGGCGTATCGGCTGATTGCTGGGCTGATTGTTGGGCTGATGTTGTGGCTGATTTCTGAGTTGATTTTGGTGCTGATTGTTGGGCTGATTTTGGTGCTGATTGTTGGGCTGATTGTTGAGCTGATTTTTCATTTGATTGGTATGCCGTTTGGTGGGATAAATTTGGCGCTGATTGTTGGGCTGATTGATGAGCTGGATAGAATTGAACTGATCGAAGAAATCAGAATTTCGATGTCAAGCGTTGCTCGGAAAGAATTCTACATGCAGTCGGTTTCGGGGTTGATAGTGGGGTATTTTTTTGGGTTGGTTGGTTGACGGATTGGTGAATCGATTGGTGAACCGATTGGTAGGCAGATTGGTAAGCAGATTGTTAATCTGACTAGTGAACAGATTGGTAGGTGGTTTTTTGAGCCGAGTGATAGGTTTTTTCTTGAGCCGAGTGAGTCGATTGGCGGGAAAATTTTGGGGCTGGTTATTGGGCTGATTATTGGACCGATTGGTGGGCTGATTGGTGCATCAAAAAGTGAAATCGCAACTCGCACCCGTCCCAATCAAGGAATGTTTAGTTGTGCTAAGAATGTCATCCTCATCACGGGTGTTTCTCTTGTCCTTGCCTTGCTCATTCAAGGCTTCTTGTCTCACTTCATCAGCCAAGTCCTGAGTAAAGCCGAAACAGCAAGAGTTCTTGCGAGTTCTCTTGCGTGCCTGATTTGGTTTAGCTTCCAAGCAGGCGGCGGGCAAGCTTGCATTCAGCACTTCTCGCTCCGCCTTATCCTCTTCCGCACCCGCGCCATCCCCTGGAACTACGCCCGCTTCCTCAACTACGCCACAGAGCGAATGTTTCTCCAGCGCATCGGCGGTCGCTACCGCTTCATGCACAAACTTCTACAAGACCACTTAGCCAACATGGAGTTGTAGAATGAACACTAAAGACAGGACTGCTGTGATGACCCATACAAAAGTCGAAATTGATACAAAACTCCCTCTCAGCGAACTCGTCGATCGGGCTGCAACCAGTGAAATTATCACCCTCATTGCCAACGGACAAGAAAAAGCAGTTCTACTCAGCATTGAAGCGTTTGAACAGCTTGTCAGCATCCAAGCTCATCGTCAACAACGCTTAATGTCGATCGATGAATTGCGATCGCACGCTCAACAAGCATTCACCGAAGCAGAATACAGCACCCATAGCGACATCATCAACCTCGTGCAAGACATTAAACAAGAGATTGCCGCAGAGCGATTCCAGGCATCTTCACAATGACTCAAGCGATCGATCGTGTATTTCTAGACACCAACGTTTATATTATTGGACTGCTCGATCCACAGAGTTATGAAGCGCAAGTTTTGAACTGGTTAGGATTTGGCGAAAATCAATTATCAATTGTAGAAGTCATCATTTCTCAAGAACTCACCGAGCAAGTCTCACGAGTTTCAAAACGCTTAAAAAATAAGGATTGGGGAAGCGAACTGCTCGCCCGCATTTGGCAAAATCTCAATGTTCGCTACGTTCTACTGAACTCGCAAGATTTTATCGAACTGGAATCGCTAGGCATCATTCCCCGTGAAGATATAGGAGTTTATTTAAGTGCTAAGGCGGGTCAAGCTCAATGCTTCGTGTCCTCAAACCATAAGTTGATTCGCGCGCTAGCCTTGAGTACAGGCGACTTTGAATGCCTCACACCAGAAGAATTCACAAAGAAATATATTCTTCCTACTATTGAATAAATCCTGAGCATCTAGCGATCGTATGTTCCTTCAGCGCATCGGCGGTTGAAGATCGCTTCATCCACAAACTCCTACAAGATACTTCGCCCAGATGGAAAAGTGAAGAATGTGATTTACTCTACCCTCCCAAGGCAAAATCAAAAGGGTTCTCTGGTTCTGCGTTGGGGTGGCGACCCTTGCGGTATCGGCAAAGCAGCGCGTTCTTCTCATCGCATGGTTGCGGAAATAAGTGCGATTCTGAGAGCGCAGAGTTATAGATTCTCGTATACCTCATCATCGTTGCGCTTACCCACGCGGAACACCTCAACCGTGTCATTCTCGATCGTGTACAGAATTCGATATTCCCCTTGATCCACCCGAAAAATTCCAGGATTTCCTTTGAGTTGTTTACAATCCTGCGGTCGTGGCTCAACTTGTAACGAAAAGATCTTCTTCACGACTTGTCTAAATTGTTTAAGCTGCAAATCGTACAGTTCTTTCTCGGCCGATTTCGTCACTTGCAGCGCATAGCGGTCAGTCATTCACAATATGCTCGATCGTCAAGTCTGTATCATGCAAGCGATTGTAGCCCTCAATCACCGTTCCCAGACTAATGGATTCTTCCTTCGCTGCCAGTCGTCGCTCAACCTCTGCCACATCCTTAGCATCTTCTTCCAACGCTTGCAGCCGCTTAAAATCCTCATAGCTAATCATGGCAACCATTCCCTGACCCTGTTGCTCAATGACAATTCTCTCCTTGCCTGTTCTGACACGAGACATGAGTTCTGGAAAGTTTTGCTGTGCCTGAGTCGCTTCTACTTTAGTCATCTTCTTCGCCTCTCTAGCACCAAATTATAGCCCGAATCTTTATGGAGTTACGAAGACCGCCAAACCGCTCCTGCTCTCCCCTCTATCCCCACAATTGGCAACCCTCCCCCCAAGATGACTGGTATGAACGGCTTGCCTAAACCACAAACTCGCCCAGCCTCACAGCGCCAAATCAACTGGGTTCTCTGGTTTTGCGTTGGGGTGGCGACCCTTTCGGTATCTGCGAAGCAGCGCGTCCTTCTCATCGCGTGGCTGCGATCTCGCTAGGCTAGGGTTGGTACTCCACCACAAGCGCGATCGCAGCAGCGATGCAAATCATCACCTCATCCTCGATCTCCCCTATCCTGCGTAAGAATCGCTGCTCATCCAGGCCTCGAAGTTGTAAAGTATCCACCGCAGACAACTTCGCCAACCCATTAACTGCATTGGGTTCCAATCGAATGTGCCAAGCATTTTTGACGAACACTTCTTTCCAGTCCGTCACCGGAGCAACCAACTTAATCGGCAACCGTCCAATTTTATTTGAACTCACCACGATCGCTGGGCGAATCTTGCGGATTTCAGTTCCAATCGTCGGATCTAAATTCACCAGCCACACCCCACTCCGTTGAGGCACTGCCCTAGTACTCAACGATATCTCCTGCCGTAAATGTTCTCCAATCCTCATCCTGCTCGTAATGTTGAACCATCATGGCTGCTTGAATTTCCAGCGCTTCCCGACGTTCTTCTAACGGCAATCGCATCAGTTCAATGGGATCTGTCAATTCAGCAGTCGCGCGATCGCTAGCTTCTCCAATTTTTAAGAATTCTATCCGTTGCTGTTCCCGCAGAATCAAATCCTGAATGTATTCACTAACCGTTGAAAAGCCTGCCATTGCTGCTTGTTCCTCAATCAATGGTAATAACTGATCTGAAATTGGGATGTTCAGCATAGAACTCTGCGATGACGCTACACCTATTGTAAACGACCTCACCAGAGTTAGACTTTGTTCTTCTCATCGCGTGGCTGTGGAAATAAGCGTAACCTGACGGCGATCGTGACCCAGCTTTGTTCCGCTCTACAGTGAGATACCAGATTGGAGAAGCGACATGGGTAAAAAGATCTCCTATATCGAAGCGAGTCAAAACCTCGAACAACTCTGTGAAGCCGCGATCGCAACTGGAGAAGCGATCGAAATTACTCGTCAAGGGGCTGAGAGTGTTTCTCTCATTTTCACCGCAGAATTAGAAAGTCTTCTCGAAACCGTTTACCTGTTCCAATCCCACGAAAATGCTGCTCGTCTACGTCTATGCAAGTCAAAGATCTGACCACTGACGAACTCAAAGCATTGATCCGAGAAACTGTCGTAGAAGTCTTAGAGGAATTCCTTGACGATCCAGACGAAGGAAGAGAAATTCGACCCGAAGTAAAGCAACAACTGATCGAATCGTTGAAACGCACCCAAGCAGGAGAACGCGGTATTCCAATGAGTGAAGTTGCCAAAAAGCTTGGACTAAATTGGTAATGGTCTACTCAGTCGAACTGACTTCTGAAGCGCTGTCTGGACTATAACAACTCAGCCAAAAGAACCAAGAGCGCATTCTTCGCAAGATTGACTGGGTGAGCGATCACTTCATTGAAATTCGCCCCACTGCCTTGACTGGAGATTTGAGCAGTCTTTTCAAACTGAGAGTTGGAGATTACCGAGTCTTGTATTCTTTCAGTGAAACAACTGAGATCATTACGGTGCATCAGATTGGGCATCGAAGAGAAATCTACTTGTAAACTTCTCCTCGGTGTCTACCTCCTCAACTACGCCACCGATCGCAGGTTTCTCCAACGCACCGGAGAACACTCTGTGTAGCGATAATCCGCGATCGTTCAGGTCAACGCTTTCACTAGATCAGGGCAACCTACCTTTCCTCAGCTCAAACCCAACCATCCCTCATCCCTTTTACAGAGAAACTATTGCAAATTGCATACCACCACTCTAGATCCTCCCCTCCTTTCGTCTACAGTGATAAGGGTAGACAAAATCACCGATCACATCATCCTAAGGAAAGCCCGGTATGCATCTGAGTGAATTGACCCACCCAAACCAGTTGCATGGTCTGTCGATCTATCAGCTTCAGCAAATTGCACGGCAGATTCGTGAAAAACATCTGCAAACCGTTGCAGCGATCGGGGGCCATCTCGGCCCTGGATTGGGTGTCGTCGAGCTAACACTAGCCCTATATCAAACGTTGGATCTCGATCGCGACAAAGTGATCTGGGATGTTGGACATCAGGCCTATCCCCACAAGCTCCTCACTGGGCGATATGCTGACTTTCACACGCTGCGACAAAAAGACGGCATCGCAGGTTATCTAAAGCGAGGAGAAAGCAAGTTTGACCACTTTGGCGCGGGTCACGCTTCGACCAGTATTTCTGCGGCGTTAGGGATGGCTCTGGCGCGAGATGCTAGAGGGGAGAAGTTCAAAACCGTTGCCGTGATCGGGGATGGCGCTCTAACAGGAGGCATGGCCCTCGAAGCCATCAACCACGCGGGACATTTGCCCAAAACCAATCTGCTCGTCGTGTTGAATGATAACGAGATGTCAATTTCTCCCAATGTGGGGGCGATTCCTCGCTACCTCAACAAAATGCGCCTCAGTCCGCCTGTGCAGTTTCTCAGCGACAATCTCGAAGAACAGGTGAAAAATCTGCCCTTCTCCCCCGAACTGTCGCGCCTCAAAGAAGGCATGAAACGGCTGGCAGTGCCCAAAGTCGGGGCCGTGTTTGAAGAATTGGGCTTCACCTACATGGGCCCGATCGATGGTCACAATCTAGAGGAATTGATCAGCACCTTCAAAGAGGCTCATCAGCATCCTGGCCCTGTTTTAGTGCATGTGGCGACGGTGAAAGGAAAGGGATATGCGATCGCCGAACAGGATCAAGTCGGCTACCATGCTCAAACGCCTTTTAACCTAACAACGGGCAAAGCGGCTCCTTCTAACAAGCCCAAACCGCCTGGATACTCCAAAGTCTTTGGCGAAACCTTGAGCAAGCTTGCTGAAAACGATCCGAGAGTGATCGGCATTACAGCAGCGATGGCGACAGGCACCGGGTTAGATATTTTTCAAAAGCGAGTCCCAAAACAATACATCGACGTGGGCATCGCCGAACAACATGCCGTCACACTGGCGGCGGGTCTGGCCTGTGAAGGAATGCGTCCGGTTGCGACGATTTATTCAACCTTTTTGCAGCGGGCGTTTGATCAAATCATTCACGATGTCTGCATTCAAAAACTGCCTGTCTTCTTCTGCATGGATCGTGCAGGAATTGTGGGGTCAGATGGCCCGACTCACCAGGGGATGTACGACATTGCCTATTTGCGGCTCATTCCTAACATGGTGCTGATGGCTCCTAAAGACGAAGCCGAACTGCAACGCATGATTGTCACCGGAATCAACTACACCGACGGCCCGATCGCCATGCGCTATCCCAGAGGCAACGGATACGGCGTGCCCCTAATGGAAGAAGGCTGGGAAGAGTTGGCGATCGGTAAAGCTGAAATTCTGCGTCACGGGGATGATGTGTTGCTGTTGGGCTACGGTTCGATGGTGTATCCCTCAATGCAGGTTGCCGAGATTTTGAGCGAACACGGCATTCAAGCCACCGTCGTCAATGCTCGTTTTGCCAAACCGTTGGATACTGATCTGATCTTGCCGTTGGCCCAGCAAATTGGGCGAGTGGTCACGCTAGAAGAAGGTTGTCTACCAGGCGGGTTTGGGTCTGCGGTAGTCGAAGCTTTGATGGATGCGGAGATGACGGTGCCTGTCAAGCGGATTGGCGTTCCTGATCTGCTGGTTGACCATGCGACTCCAGAGCAGTCAAAGGCAGAGTTAAACTTAACGCCTCCTCAAATGGCCGACCAAGTTCTCAAACTGTTTAGCAAACAGCCGACACCAGTTAGTTTGTAGTAGTTTTTCTTAATTTTTTCTCAATGCTGAGTGGTGGGTGATTGAATTGAAGATCACTAGCCACTCATTTTTTTAGTTTAAGTTCAGTGTGAGTTCAATAAAGCTTCTTTGCTGCGTTGTCAAGCTTCTGCCCCCAAGCTGCCAATTCTGAGGGACTTTCAGACAAGATTCTCAGCTCAAAATCTTCTACTAAGATAGAAGTCCAATTCACTGGTCGAATCATGAACTTAACTGCTCGATCGACGCTGCTAATTCTACTAATAATTAATGTCGTCTCTACAACTATTCACTACTCAGACAATGCGATTTATCTAAACCAGTATCCTGGCCCCGAATGGTTCACCGCGATCGGCGTTGTTCTCACAGTTGCTTTAATGACTCCAATTGGATTTTTGGGTTACTGGTTTTATACAAAAAACTTCTTCTGGGCAGCCTATGCTTTTTTACTTATATATTCAATTACCAGCCTTTCAAGTCCCGGTCATTACTTGTTTCCAGCCGTGATGCCGATGACATTAAAGATGCATGTTTTGATCTGGTTGGATGCGATCGCTGGTCTATCGCTGTTGAGTTTTGTGCTTTGGTCAGCCTTGTTTTTGCAAGAATGGCGAGTCGAAGCCTATGAAGAATGATTAGGTGCTTTTCCTAAGTCTCCTACGCTGGATGAAACTTTCGATAGAGCAAAGCTGAAATGGGGGTGCCGTTTTTGAGATGCCGATCGACGATCGCTTTCACCTCATCTGGATGGACTCGACTGTACCAAACCTGCTCTGGAAACACCAGCACCATCGGCCCATTACCACACTGACCAAAGCAGCCACAGGTGACCACTTCCACCCCTTCAACCGGATTTGCCCTAAATGCAGCAAGCACCTTCGCTGACCCTGACTTTCGGCAAGAATTGTGCTGACAGATGCGGACGGATTGGTGAGAAGGGCGGAGGGCGGAGGGCGGAGGGAGGGGTGGAGTCATGCAAGGCTTGAGGCGACTCTCTGATCCTAGATCTTGGAAGCGGCGATCGACCAAAATGCCAGAATAATCCTCGATTTCAGCAGACTTCAAAACTCATCCAGCAGCAAGCCTTTGGACTCTAACCACTCTCGATTAAAGAGTTTGGATTGATACAAGCTGCCGCGGTCGCACAAGAGGGTTACGATCGTATGCCCCGTCCCCATTTGTTTAGCAAGCGCAACTGCCGCTCCCACATTGATTCCAGTTGAGCCACCCATATAGAGTCCGTCTTTTCGCAAAAGCTGATAAACCACTCGCAGGGCTTCACGATCGTCTACTCGCATTGCATCATCCGTCGGGGCACCTTGCATGTTTCCAGTGATCCGACTGTTGCCAATCCCTTCGGTGACAGAACTGCCCTCCAGATGGATTTCGCCCGATTTGACGTAGCTATAAAGTCCACTGCCAAAGGGATCAGCCAAAATGCACTTCACGTCGGGATTCTGTTCTTTCAAGAAGGTAGAAACACCTGCATAAGTGCCGCCCGTCCCCGTTGAAGACACCCAGGCATTCAGCTTGCCGCCCGTTTGCGCCCAAATTTCTGGCCCCGTGGTTTCGTAGTGAGCGCGACGATTGGCTAGATTTTCAAACTGATTGGCCCAGATGGCGTTCTCCAGTTCGGATGCGATTCTGCCGGACAGTTTGACGTAGTTGTTGGGATCTTTGTAGGGCACTGCGGGAACAGTTCTCACTTCGGCTCCCAGCGTTCGCAGCAGATCAATTTTTTCTTGAGACTGAGTTTCAGGAATGATAATCAGACATTTGTAGCCTCTAGCGTTACAGATGTGAGTGAGTCCGATGCCCGTATTGCCCGCTGTGCCTTCGACCACGGTGCCACCTGGTTTGAGCAAGCCTTTTTCCTCAGCATCCTTAATGATGTAAAGTGCAGCGCGATCCTTCACCGAGCCGCCCGGATTGAGAAATTCAGCCTTGCCCAAAATTTCGCAGCCTGTTTCATCGCTAAAGCTGTTAATCCGAATCAGAGGCGTATTGCCCACCGCACCGACAAATCCTTGTTTGATATCCATTTCGATCGCTTCCTGCTTGTTATCTCATTTTACGAGGGATGAGGGAGAACTTGTTCCGCTTCGCGAGGAGGGATGAGGGATGAATAAATTTGATTTTCGTAATTGTTCTGAGAATCAGGGAGTGGGTTGGATGCGATCGCTCGATCGTAAAACAGAAGTCACCAGCGATTCTTCCTATTCGGACAGAAAACCACGATGACCCCAAAGGTGAATGGATCGAAGAAAGATTAAGAGGCTATCGGCTAACAAGAACAATACGCACCCATCACAGACGGTCGCAGCAAACCGCTACAACTTCGATTAGAAGTAGACGGGCATTTAATCGCCTTCTACCGAGAAGATACCCACGAAAAATTACTAATTCCCAGCGAACTTGCTCAAGCTTTACGACAAGAAACTTTGGCAAGACAACAAGCAGAACAGCAAGTCGAACAACTTAAGGAGCGACTACGGCAGCTTGGCATTGATCCAACCGAGCTTTAGTTCCAATCTTGCCATTCGATGTACCAATCCTGGTTTATTTTTTCGTGCCAGATTTCACCACCAAGGTCTTCAGGCAACTGACCAAGAAAATGGGATACAAGCCTCGCACTTTTAGGGCGACTTTGGTATGCTTGTGCTAGTCCACAACACAGGCAGAGGCTCGCGCCTTGAGCGGAGGAACCTGTCTCGCAAGGGGTGGTGATGCCTGAGAAAGTTTTGGCTCCTAGGGAGCAGCAAGAATTTTCTCTATCGATACAGCGGTGGGGCGCATCGCAGTGAATTTTGGTGAGGGTAAAGTCGCAGGACTCCCGATGATCCAAGAATCCCCGAACTTCAGGACGGGGAGCCGTCAAAAGACCATCCTACTTTTGAGACAGCTTAAAGGATTGTAAAAACGCATCCATCTCCGTTGCATTCACTTCCTCTTTGGGAGCGACGACCATCGCTTGATAAAGGCGATTTTTGACCAAAAATACCCGCGCTTTGACGGTGCCATCTTGCCCATTGCTGCCTTTGGCTTCGATCGTTAATTCTCGGCCAGGAGAGCCATCGATCGACACTTTTTTCTCATCAACCAGTTTGCCATTGACGTTACTGACTGCCCCATCTCTAGCCCCATCCAGCATCTTTTCAGGATTGCTCACTTTGAGAAGCTGTTCGGGATAGTCGGCGTAGGCCACAAAATAGGCTTTGTTTTTTTCAGTCGCGGTGAACATGTGCAGGTTGATTTTGCCCGCCATTGTATCGAGGGTTTTGGTTTCCTCTTTGAGAGCGATCGGCGACGTAACAGAGAATTTACCCGTCTGAGATTTAAATTCTTCAGATTTGACCCCCGCTCCACAGGCAGTCGTTAAGAATCCTAAAGAGAGAAGATAGAGCAAAACGAGAAATTTTTTCATGAGCCTGAGTTTGCAGAAGATTGGATAGGCGGACTGATTAAAATTCCCAAAAGCAACACGATCGACGTAATCACTCTTTACAGAACAGCCACACAAAAACAGGATGGACAACGCCACCCTGTAAACAAATCGTTACTTTTTGATCGCAGAAATGATTTGCAGACTGTTCAGCCTACTTTTAGCCTACTTGTTGGGCTGAGGAGTCATCCGCAAATAAGGTCTGACTTCCGTGACTCCTTTAGGGAACTTTTGTCTGGCTTCTTCGGTGGGGATCGAAGGCACCACTACGCAGTCGCCGCCATCTGTCCAGTTTGCAGGGGTCGCCACACTGTGATTGTCCGTTAGTTGCAGCGAATCGATCACGCGCAAAATTTCGGCAAAGTTGCGACCAGTGCTAGCAGGGTAGGTGAAGGTGAGGCGCAGTTTCTTTTGAGGATCGATGATGAAGACCGATCGCACCGTCAGCGTGTTGTTAGCGTTAGGGTGGATCATGTCGTAGAGGTCAGACACTTTACGATCGGGGTCAGCCAAAATCGGGTAGTTGAGTTGAGCGCTTTGGGTGTCTTCGATATCGCCAATCCAGCCTTTGTGGGATTCAACATCATCAACGCTCAGGGCGATCGCTTTGACATTCCGCTTGTCGAATTCGGGTTTGAGATTAGCTACAACGCCCAATTCAGTCGTGCAAACAGGGGTGTAGTCTTTGGGGTGAGAAAAGAGAATCACCCAGCTATCGCCCGCCCAGCCGTAGAAGTCGATCGTACCTTGAGAAGAGTCTTGTGTGAAATTGGGAACGGTGTCCCCTAGTCGCAGAGCCATAACTGATGTTCCTAATGATCGCAAGTTACTTAAAGATCATGCCACAAAACCCCGGTTTTCCGGTCGGAGTGCAGATCAATTATCCAAAATTCCTGACTCCGTAATTTAACTCAAGAACTAGGGAAATATGAAACTGTTAAGCAAAACTTAGCCGATCGTCCCCGTAGAAATCGCTAGACTAGCCTGAACGCCTGTGCGAATTCATTGAAAATGCTGAATCGAAACCAACCATTTTCAAGTTTAATCACAGAGGTTTACGTTAATTCTCAGAGAGATTCACAAAAACCTGATAAAGGAAGCGGAGATCTCGGTCAAGATATTATCAGACTTGGAAACTGCGTAGTAAAAATTCATGGATGCCAAAGCCTTTCTCACCGTTGATGAGCAACCGATAAGCCTGAGAGAATGTTTGAAATATCTTCAGACTTCTGGCAAACTTCAGGGATTTTTGGGAGACATCTTGCGGCAATACGTGCTAGAGCAAGAACTTGCCAACCGAGAAGATTTAGAAATTAATCCGGCAGTGGTTGAGCAAGCGGTGATTGATTTTCGGATTCAGCAGCAATTGACTGACCCTGGTGTGTTTCAAGAGTGGCTCAACCGCAACGGGTCTGACTATTCTACATTTCACAATCAAATTACCTCAAATTTTAAGTCAGAAAAGCTTAAAAGCGTCATCACAGAGCCAAAACTCCAGGAATATTTTATCGAACGCAAAGTGTTTCTCGATCGCGTCGTTCTCTCTCGCATCATTGTCGAAAATCAAGAGTTAGCCGATGAGCTAAAGATCCAGATTCAAGAAGGCACCAGCTTTGAGCAACTCGCCCAAGAACACTCGATCGCCGACGATCGCGTGTCTAATGGCATGATGGGGCCGGTCAGTCGCGGCACAATGCCTGACAATATTCGAGCGGCGATCGATTCTTCTAATCCTGGTGACTTGGTGGGGCCAATTGCGATCGAGAACCGATGGGCCCTGTTTAGAGTTGAGCAAGTGTTACCCGCCACTTTAGACAACGCCCAACTCAAGCAAGTTTTGCAAAACGAACTGTTTGAGCGCTGGCTGGCAGAAAAAATCCAAAAAATGGCCGTCAAGCTTCAAGTTGAGTAGAGGTGAGGGGTGAGGAGTGAGGAGAAGAGATGAATGTTATCTTTCAGAATTCAATTCTCTGAACCCAATCCAGACCTAACTCTCAAAACTCAATCTTCATTCAGCACCCCAATTCTCAAAACTCCACCTCTTAAAGCCTGCAACTCACCCCAAAGCTGAAATGTCAAAATCTGAAACCTAACTCTCAAACCCTTTTCACTCCTCCCTCCTCCCTCCTCCCTCCTCACTTCCCCCAGCCCCCCTCCTTGCCAAATGATTACCAACGATGTTGCCGCCAATTTACCCTGGGAAACTCCGCCCCTGAGCTTTCTCAACCCCGAACAGCAGGTTCAGTTTAAGACCAAGGCTGAAATTCGTCGCTGTAAGCTGGGAGAACTTTTGTGGTCAGAAGAAACGCCTGATATTCAACTAATCGTTCTGGCGGGGAAAGTCAGATTAGTAGCGGACGAAGGACGATCGCTCCTCTTGCAGCCTGGAGAATGGGTGGGCGATTTGCTAGAACTGCCAGGTTGGAAGGCCAGAGCCGCCAGTAATGATGTTGAGGTGGTGCAGTGGAGTGCGACCAGTTGGGCTTCTTTATCGTCGCCGGAGATCGATCGCTTTTGGGCGATTCAGCGCAGCCGCTATCAACCTCAAACGGACAATTCTCCCCAGGTTGTGACGGGCTTTCCCTTTGTCTCGGCCGTCAATACAGGAGCGGCTGCTCTAACGATGGTGGCCAATCATCTGCAAAATTCCGTCCAATTGGAGTGGGTACAGCGGCAAATAAGAGGACAGCGCCCAACTGATCTCATCGATATGGCTGAGAAATTGGGACTGCAACTCCGCCGCATCGAAACCAATTGGCAAAGTCTGCGGCTGTTAGGATTTCCGGCTCTGATGCTCTGGCAGCCGGGAGGCACAGGGGAACCTCACTGGGTTGTGGCGTATGGCGTACGGGGCGATCGCCTGATTCTCTCTGATCCGCTCAACCCGACGATGAATTGCGAAAGCGTACATCGATCGACTGTCCAGCAAGCCTGGGATGGTCAACTCTGGCAAGCCGAAGCGATTCAAAAACAGGAGCGATTTAATCTAAGCTGGTTTCTCCCGGCTGTTTGGAACTATCGCGGACTGCTGGGCGAAGTGCTGTTTGCCTCATTTACGCTGCAACTGTTAGGTCTGGCGACACCGCTGATTACTCAAGTCGTCATCGATAAGGTGATGGTACAGGGCAGCATTGCCACGCTGGATGTGATGGCGATCGCACTGCTAAGTGTGGCTGTGTTTGAAGCGCTGCTGGGAATTTTGCGGCTGTTTATTTTTACGCACACGGCACGACGGTTGGATCTCAGCCTCTCGGCCCAGCTATTTCGTCACCTGATGCGGCTGCCTCTGGCTTATTTTGAGTCTCGGCGCGTGGGCGATACGGTGGCGCGAGTTCAGGAGTTAGAAAATATTCGGCAATTCCTGACGGGGACGGCGCTGACAGTGATTTTGGACAGCATCTTTGCAGTCGTCTACCTGGCGCTGATGTTTTTCTACAGCGTTCCGCTGACGGGTGTGGCGTTGGCCGTCTTGCCTTTCTACGCAATCTTGACGCTTTTCGTTACTCCAATTTTGCGAAACCTGCTAAATGAGACGTTTAATCGCAGTGCCGATAGTCAGTCTTTTCTCGTAGAAACCATTACGGGAATTCACTCGGTCAAGGCGCACACCGCAGAAAAACCGTCGCGCGATCGCTGGGAAGGTCTCTTTGCTCGCTACATTCGCACCAGTTTTAAAGCTTCGACGACTTCCAATATCAGCAATAATTTAGGCGACTTTTTGACCAACTTCTCTTATCTGCTGATTCTCTGGTTTGGGGCAAATCTGGTAATTAAGCAAGAACTCACCGTCGGTCAGTTGGTCGCCTTTCAGATGCTATCAGGACGGGTAACGGGCCCGTTGTTGCGACTCGTGCAGCTTTGGCAAAATTTGCAGCAGGTGTTGTTGTCGGTCGATCGCATCGGCGATATTCTCAACGTCGCCCCTGAAGCGGAACCGGGATCAGGTCTGGTGTTGCCGCCGCTCAAGGGTCAGGTCACGTTTGATCAAGTATTTTTCCGCTACAATCCGGCTCAAGAACCTGTGCTGAAGGGTATTTCGTTTACGACAGAGCCGGGAATGCTGGTCGGGGTCGTGGGGCGCAGTGGGTCGGGCAAGAGTACGCTGTCGAAACTTTTGCAGCGATTGTATTTACCCGAAGCCGGACGAATCTTAGTAGACGGTTTTGACATCAAGAGCGCTGATTTGCATTCGCTGCGGACTCAGATGGGTGTCGTGCTACAAGAAGACTTTTTGTTTAAGGGCAGCATTCTTGACAACATTAGTTTGGGGCGATCGGATGTCTCAGCAGAACAGGTGGTTGAGGCGGCTCGATTGGCAGCGGCTCATGATTTTATCAGCGAAATGCCTCAAGGCTATGAAACCGATGTGGGAGAGCGGGGCACGGCGCTTTCGGGCGGTCAGCGTCAACGGGTTTCTTTAGCGCGATTGTTTCTCTCCAATTCGCCCATGTTGGTGTTGGATGAGGCAACCAGCGCCCTGGACAGTGAAACCGAGCAGCAAGTTCTGCAAAACCTGCAAAAACACGCTCAAAACCGCACGGTATTTCTGATTGCTCACCGCTTTGCGCCCCTCAGACGCGCTGATTTGATTTTGGTAATGGAGAAAGGAGTCATTGCTGAGAAAGGAACGCATGACGAATTGATTCGATCGAAGGGTCTCTACTGGTCACTCTACCAACGCCAACAAGCTGCGGTCTAAGCTGAAAGTGCGTTTTTACTTAATCATCCTCTACTTCTTAGCGCTTTGAAAGCGCTCTTTTGCCGCCTCAAAGGACTCTTTCATTACAGATTGGATACGCCTAGGATCGGGCTTTTTGCCGCCCATCAAATCCCCAAAATAAACGCAAGCCGTCTCACCCAACGACCAGGTGTAAGCCGTCGCCCAAGAAGCCGCGATCACACTGCCAAACCCCGGAATAAACTTGATCAACTCACGCCCGATCGCTTGCGCCACAAATCCACCTGCGATCGCACTCACCACGCCACCCGCTTGAGAAGGAGTCAATGTCTGACCATACAACTGCCCCAACGCTCCGACCATCGACACTTGCAGGGCGGTCAAAACGGGCATCGTCGCCAACGGTAAAGGAATCGCTGCCAAAGCACCCGCCATTACAGAAAACGGCAAAATGTAGCGGCGACCCGCTTCTCGGTAAAGGTCACTGATTTGTTTTCCAGCGTCGCGATCATCCAGTAGTTGAGAAATCGTTCGGGCCTCCGCTTCGGGGAGCAAATCTGCCAGCGCATCGACCAGCGTTTCTAGACCGTAGAATGTTGGAGTGAAACCATCTTCTTCTAATGTGAAATCGATTTGAATGGCGCGATCGAACAATCCCTGAAATCCTTTTTGTAAGGCAGCGAAGGCTCGATTGGTATCCTCATAGTCGGGGGGATAGGTAGGATGATCCATCACTTCAGACGGATAAAGTTCATGCAAACAGGTGACGACCAATAGACAAGGCACTTCGGGATGCTGTTGGCGAATTCGACCTGCAATTTGTTTTAAAGTATCCGTCGCAAAGTCAGTGATCTTTACCGTCAAAATCAGAACTTTTGCTCTCGTTTCCTCGTTTTCCTGAATTTCTTCGACTAGCTCTCCAATCACTTCCGTCGTTTCTTGCGTGCCGTCGCCCAGTCCTACAGTGTCGGTGAAGACCAAAAGTGGCAGATCGTCGGTTGGGTAGTTGTAGCGTTGAGTAAACCGCGTGTGAGGACGAAAGCCCTGTCCAATAATTTCAGCCGAAACGCCCGTTAAGCCTCGAACGATCGAACTCTTTCCCGCTTGAGGTTTGCCCACCAAAATCGCCTCAGTCGTCGGCAACTCCGATCGCACCTTTTGCAAAATCCCCGCGATTTCCGCTTCGTCCACGCTAAACCAACCGATCACCGTATCCGAGACTTGCTGAACGGGCAGGGCTTTACCAATCGTTGAAAAAGCACCTCCAATCAAGTCACGGGTTTTGTCTACCCAGGGTGGCTCTGACTTTGGAGATGCTTCAGTTTTTTGAAGGGCAGATTTTGTTTCTTTGGTTCGCTCAGTCATAGTCAGTGATCAGGCAGGAATGGCGATACTTTCAAACTATCGTACCTACTGATTTTCTAACAGATGAAAGAACCGAACCCTGTCGAATTTTAGGCTTGCCATTAACGATTCAAACTCTAGCCTTCTTCACGATCGCCACCCGGAGAGGACTTGTAAAGGGCATCCAGTTGCTCACGGGCATCTTCTACCGTCATCGATCGCATCACCAGCAGCGGTTCGTCAATCATTCGACCATCGCTATCTAACAGTTCGGGGTGAGGCACCGATCGCAGCCGAGAAGACAGAGAAGAGCGAGGATCATACCCAGAGCCGCTTCTAGGAGCGTAATGACGCTGAGACTCAACCCCCAACGTCAACAAATTGCGAATGAGATTGCCCACTGCCATAAAAGCAAGCGCAGTAAAAGCCAAGATGTAAAGCAAATGTAGTACCATATCGACTCTCCCTTAATCCACGCTGGTTTGAAAGTGTGGAGATTAAAATTGTATTGAGTTTGACGGTCTGTGCAGCATTCAAGCCGAAGGTTTATGAGAATTATCTGAAAAATGGTTCTGATTATCTTTCTATAGTCTCTCAGATTTCTCAGAATTCGACTATCTGTTTTTAGACAGACTTACCAGACCGTAGCCGCATACTTACCTGCCAGCATTCTGCGACGAGTCGGTGCCAGGTCATGAGCATCGCTGTTTCGACCCCGACCTGCCCTTCGGTCACATTGAGTAACGTGCGAACCGTGTTGACCTCTTGATGTGCTTGTAAAACCCTTTCCAGTAGATTAGCCTGTTTCTCATTTTCAAGAAAGGGAATCTCCTGGTTTTCTAACAAAGTGCGCGATCGCGTAAACCAGTATTGAAAGTCTTCTAAAAGCGGCTCTAAAACAGTTTTGAGAATGTCTGGCTCTGGCAGATTTGAATGAAACATAAATTAGTAATGTTTTGTAAAAGGTCAAGGGTTGCTAAAACTTTTTACATTTTGTAACGCTTTCTCATCTTATCGCTAAATTGCCCAAAATACGCATTCAGGCAGCAGATCGGTCAGGGCAAAAGCATCTAATTTCAAAAGAATAATAGTGTCAAGATAGTCCAACGATCGCTACTGGTTGGCTTGCCCTTCCTGATGAGAAGCCATCGCTGCAAACATTCTCAACATTATCGAGAATTGGCTCGACTTATTGACCTGATACGTTTGCTCTGCGATTCATCGGACATTTGGTGGTGATCGATGTGACAATCAGATAGTTTATGGATTCTTGAGTCAACGACTCAGCACTGAAGTGACTGAAGCTCTCCAGCTTAGAGACTTTAGTTTCAGTTGACCAGCTTCAGACCGTCTTGCTCAATTCCCCACGAGGGAAACCCTCCTCCAGGATTGAGCGCTTCGCGGTCTACGTTTTTTGAGTCACGACACCCTGGGATGCGACGCTAGTCCCTTGCTCTGTCGTTAATCGTTAAACATCTTTATTTGGGTTAAGGACGTGCGATTAGCCGAACAAGCGCTCAACCTTGGAGGAGGGTCTCCCTCCGTAGAGGATTGAGTAAGAAGCTCTTAAAACATTGGCGAAGCGAACATCACTCCGCAAGGAGGCTACTGCGGTAGCAAACAACGTCGCGATGCGTACAGGACGAACGATTTGAAACGGTAATTGTCCCGTTGAAAGTGCAATACAAAAGCACCCCGAATCAATTGCCCCAAGGCGGTCGCGACACCCAAAATCTAGGAAGAACCCGGCGGTTAAAACCGCTCGTTGGCTTCCCTCTCAGGTCTAAAGACGCTGAGTTTCCCACCTATCGAGGAGTTTTTATGATTTGGATCATGGGAAATGGCAGTCAATGTAGGAGATTTCCTTTAATAAATTTACCCGGCTGTCTCCATCGAGAGTTCTGAAAGTCAAAGTCCCCCAGAATTGGAAGATTTAGGGGGCTTCCCAAGGTTGGTAACCTCTTTGCTAGAAATCTCCTTAGATCTCCTGAGAACTCAATATCTCCACCAGAACGTTTCTACTCAACTTGCTTGGTTGGTAGAAAACTTGTCTCAAGTCAAAGCCTTAACTCAAGCGGAAATAGAGGGGCAGCTTGCTCAAGACCAGATTCGAGAAAATCAGTTTTTTATTGAGTGGTTAGTGCCAAGTCTTAATTTAGAAACATAGCTGGAGTTAGTGACTGAATTGGTTGAACTGCAACGCCAACTGAGTCGATGGAAACAAGGGTCAACGCTTTGGTCGAGTCCAGTCGATCGCTTGCAGATTGCTAAACATGCCCAAGAATGGAGAGATCGCCTGCTCAATCTCCCTGGGCTGTTGGTGAGTTAGATTGTTCTGGAGAAACGCGACAAGAATCTGGATTTACTCCGGCAGAAGCTTTTCTAGCAGGGTGTAAATATCTTTTTTGTCTCCCTCCTTTCGTCTGCCAATGCCAACGACTAAAATGAGCACTTGCGCTTGCTCGACCTGATAGACAATGCGATCGCGTTGCCCAACAGCTCGAACGCTGCGAAATCCTGAAAGATTATCCACCAGTGCTTTCCCTTGTTTTTCTGGCTCGGTTTTAAGCTGGTCAATGCGATCGCGTAGTTTTTCTTGCTCTCGTCGATCTTTAACTGCAGCCAGCATTTCCAGGGCGAGTGGGGTGAGTTGAATCTTATATTCAATTCCGTTGGCGGCACCCGTCACAGCCCTAGTTGAGCCTTGGCATTCTCCCAGGCAATGGTTTTGCCCTGTTCAGCTTGAGTAATGCTTTGGCGCAATCGGGTAACAAATTCGGTGTCGGTGAGAATGTCGAGCGTTTCGAGCAGTTCGGTCAGATGGCTGTAGCTGAGGGCAGCGATGACAGGAACCCCATCTTGAGTAATGATGATGGGTTCGTCCGTCAGTTCGTCAGGAAGGTTGGGGAGTTGTTGTTGCGCTTGGGCGATCGTGAGTTGCTTGGGCATCGGCTGAGAGACGAGTCAGAGTGAATTCACTGTAACACCCGGTGCCAAGTAACGAATTGCTGAAATGTTGATCATTTGGCTGAAACGGTCACCATTACAAATCTTTAGAAACTACTGAAACCTTTAAATGCGACAGTTTACAAGTTTCTGCACGAGAGAAGAAGACCAACAACACCTGCCATATTCCATATAAACTTCTCCACAACTGATACCCCAGCTCCTCTCTAAACACCGGAAGGTGTCCATCTCTAGCTTGGGTATCAAAAGTTACATTAGAGTAATCGATCCATTGATTGTTTACATACCAACCCACTTGATCGCCTAGACAAAACCAAGCCTTCTCATAAAGTTCTCCATCCGGTTCACCGCCACAGTTTTCTACGTAGATCTTCTTTTGGACACTGAATCCAAACCTGCCATCACTATTGGCAATCCACAGTTGATCAATCTTACTCGATACCTCACAGGGAAGTTTTTGAATGTTTTCGGGGTGTAGCCAGCCTTCCTTTTCTCGATTCGCAACCTTAAGCATTAAATTACTGGTTTCCTGGTTAGCGTTTTTCCATTTCCCTGCTTTTAGCAAGCTTTCTAACCTGGAGTAATCAACAGAAGTGGAAGATGGAGAAGACAAGGGAAATGGGGAAGAAGATGGGGATGGGGATAGAGAAGGTGAGGGCACGGGAGAAGATGGGGAGAAAGTTGGTTGAGATGGCACTTTGATTAACTGACTGGCGATCGTCACTCCCACCACTCCCACTCCTGCTGGAACTGCCCACTTTAAGAACTGTCGTCGGCTTAGTGAGCGGGGTGGCTCCGGCTGGGGTATAGCTGTTCCAGGACGGCGCTGCCTACCCAGATTTTGCAGAGCTTCGATCGCCTCCATATCTGAACCGGAAGAAGCCTCCAACACACGAATCCACAATCGTTGCGCCAACGCCCAATCTTGAGTTCTCTCGGCACGATAGGCATCATTTTTCAGCGTGGCAATATCAGCCAAACTAGCGTGTTGAGGCATCAAGATCAGGTGCGATCTATTCAGTGGTTCGGCGATTGTGTAAGGAGTTTGTCTGACTCTGCCCAAATGTTGACTAACCAATTCAGGCACACGATGTTCGAGATACTGGTTTAACCGTTCCACAGTGGCACATCGACCCCGAATCCCCAGTCCCTCAATCAGGGCATAGGTAAAGGCTCCCTGTTCAATTGCCTCCAACTCATAAGAATACTGGTCGGGACTGCAAGAAAAGAGGCTAATCACTCCAGTTTGGCGGGCTTCTGCTTCTGTTTGTTTACCAATCCCTTCACCACTTTTACGCCCCCCACTGCGACAGGCATCCAGAATCATCACCGCATTGTCGGCTCCACAACTTCGCAGATAGTTAGTGATAGTATTCGTCGAAATACCTGTGTTTTCAATATCTCCAAGATCACCATCCCAAGGCATCAGATAGTCTTGCCCATTATGTGGAACGCCATGTCCGCTGAAGAAGAACCAGAAGTTATCGCCATCCTGCATGAACGGTGTTGCAAAAATCTGGCGCAGAACTTGCAGCAGGTTTGCTCGAAAGGGTTTAGTGGATCTGCCGTTAACCTTGAGAGAATCATCGGTAAACAGAAAGATGCGATCGAACTTGGCTTCCTGACTCAGAAAATTGTGCATCGTTTCTGCATCACGCTTGGCATACTTCAGTGGCTGCAAAAATTCGTACTGGTTGATGCCAATGACGATCGCCCAATTGTTTGCCATCTATCTGTTTGTGTTCGATCTTGTGAATTTTAACTTAATGGCACCCTTCCCAGCAGCTTTTCCTCCTGCAACTAATTTAACCTCTCCTTCCCCGCTGATTTCCACCGATAGCTCCACCTCATCCAGCTTCATGTCCGATTCTGAGCCAATTTGCTGATCCACTTGCTTAAATAAGCGTCCCATCAGTTGTAAAAACTGGTTCATGTTCTGCTCTAACTGTGAGACAGGCAACTGGACTTCCCTAAAGCTCAAGAAGCGCTTGCGGACTTCCTCACCCCATCCCCGTTGCCCCTCAACTGGTACAGAAGCCTCGTCAGTCTCATCGGTCACAATCACAAGGTAGTCTTCTGGCATAAACAAAAGGGGCTAGAGGATTAGCATGATGATAACCCTCCGCTCAAGGTTTAAGCCAACCCACACGCCATCACGCTAATCCTGCAAATGAGAAAGTGACTGCTGGAAAAGCTGGCTGACCAGGCAGCTAAACTCAGGCAGAATTGGCTGGTCAATTCATCCTGCTGATACAGCGTCGCCACCAACCTTAGAACCGCATTCTCCCGGCTGCGTTTGCCAATTCACAATCCAGTATTCCAGCACCCCTCGAACCGAATACAGCTTCAGCTTGGCTTCTCGGTCGCGTTTCCAGGGCGAACGCATTTAGTTTCAAGAGAATAATAGTGTCGAGATAGTCCAATGACCCTACTGGTGGGCTTACCCTTCCTGATGAGAAGCTATTGCTGCAAATATTCTCAACATTATCGAGAGTTGGCTCGACTTGCCATAATGCGTTTGCTCTGGCGGATCGGTAAGATAGTAAAGGCAACGAGTTTTAGAGTCTTAGCGAGAAGAGAGGATTTCTTCTCAGGACTCAACTCAGAGCGTAAAACTTTTATCTCGTGATCTCATGTCTGCCGAAGAATCTTCTAACCCGCCCGAAAAACTTCACTTGCCCAAGACCAGCGAATCTGTTGTGTTGCAAAAAATTCGTCATACCGCCTCTCATGTGATGGCGATGGCCGTGCAGAAGCTATTTCCTAAAGCGCAAGTGACGATCGGGCCCTGGATCGAAAACGGTTTCTATTACGATTTTGACAATCCTCAACCGTTTACCGAAAAGGATCTGAAGGCGATCAAAAAAGAGATGATCAAAATCATCAATCGCAAACTACCTGTGGTACGCGAAGAAGTCAGTCGCGAAGAAGCCGAACGCCGCATCAAAGCGACTAATGAACCCTACAAGTTAGAGATTTTGGAAGGGCTAGAAGAACCCATCACGCTCTATCACCTGGGCGAACACTGGTGGGATTTGTGCGCCGGGCCGCATCTTGAGAATACGGCTGAGTTAAAACCAGATGCGATCGACCTCGAAAGTGTTGCAGGTGCCTATTGGCGCGGCGACGAAACCAAAGCCCAACTCCAACGCATCTATGGCACCGCCTGGGAAACACCTGAACAGTTAACCGAATACAAACGCCGCAAAGAAGAAGCCCTGAAGCGCGATCACCGCAAACTGGGCAAAGAACTCGGCTTGTTTATCTTCTCGGATCTGGTTGGCCCCGGTCTGCCCATGTGGACACCCAAAGGAACGGTGCTACGATCGACCCTCGAAAGTTTTCTTCAAAAAGAACAACTCAAGCGGGGCTATCTTCCAGTCGTCACGCCTCACATTGCCAGAGTTGACCTGTTCAAAACCTCTGGACACTGGCAAAAGTATAAAGAGGACATGTTTCCTCTGATGGCAGAAGATTCGGAAGCGGCCGCAAGTGAGCAAGGCTTTGTCATGAAGCCGATGAACTGCCCATTTCACATTCAGATCTATAAGAGTGAATTGCGATCGTACCGAGAACTTCCCATGCGGTTGGCGGAGTTTGGCACGGTTTATCGATACGAACAATCAGGCGAATTGGGTGGTTTGACCAGAGTACGCGGCTTTACCGTTGATGATTCTCACCTGTTTGTCACGCCTGAGCAGCTAGATGCTGAGTTTCTCAACGTGGTGGACTTGATTCTTTCGGTGTTCAAAAGTCTGCAACTCAAGAACTTTAAAGCGCGTTTGAGCTTCCGTGATCCCGCGTCGGATAAGTACATTGGCTCTGATGAAGCCTGGGACAAATCTCAGGGTGCCATTCGTCGTGCGGTCGAAACTTTGGGCATGAACTACTTTGAAGGCATTGGTGAAGCCGCATTTTACGGCCCAAAACTGGACTTTATTTTTAGTGATGCGCTCGATCGTGAGTGGCAGTTGGGCACCGTCCAGGTTGATTACAACTTACCCGAACGATTTGATCTCGAATACGTCGCGGAAGATGGCACTCGCAAACGACCTGTGATGATTCACCGTGCGCCATTTGGATCGTTAGAACGGCTGATCGGCATTTTGATCGAAGAGTATGCGGGCGATTTTCCCGTGTGGCTGGCTCCGATTCAGGTTCGGCTGTTGGCGGTGGGTGATGAGTTTGTGCCGTTTGCCAAACAGGTGGTTGAGCAAATGTTGGCGGTGGGCATTCGGGCTGAAGTGGATCTGAGTGGCGATCGCTTAGGCAAGCTGATTCGCAATGCAGAGAAGGACAAAATTCCGGTGATGGCGGTGGTTGGTGCCAAAGAAGTGGAAGCTAATTCGCTGAGTATTCGGACTCGTTCATCCGGTGAGTTGGGGGCAGTTGCGGTGAGTGAAGTGCTCGATCGCCTAAAACAAGCCAACGAAAACCACGGCAACTTCTAGAATTCGCTTTCACCTTGAAGGGATTTGTAGTTTGTGAATAAGTGCGTATGAAACTCTATCGGCTGTTAGAGATCAATTTTGAATGGGATGAGGACACTACCGCTTCGCCTCGGCATCCAATCTTTGACGTACTCTCACGGTTGCAATGCCGTCTACACCTAGCCCAACTCGTGCTTGAAAGGCTCTGACCGCTTCTTGAGTGGGCGTGTCGTAATAGCGATCGATAGGCAAATCACTCTTCAGCACGACTCTTAGACTGAATCGCAAGTTACGAACGATCGCGGCGGCTTTTTCTTGAGTTGGTTGGTCAGCCCCACCATTCACAGACAATCCATAGCGCTGCTGAAAGTCTCGAATCGCAGCGATCGTAGGCCCATCAGTGAGCGGACGCTGAGGATTGATGTCATAGCCTAACCCTCGCAAAACCAGCCGAAACTCTGACTCGTTGTAGAGATTGCCCAAAGGGACAGAAGGCGTTGGCGGCGACGCGACTCCTTGCGGGGAACTCGAAGAGGGTGTAGGCGTGGTTGGGTTTCGGGGGGTTGCGTCGTTGAGAATATCGCTGATGCGCTGACGAGTCTCAAAGGTGGCAATTCCCGTCTCAGGTAAGCCATTTTGTCGCTGAAACAGCCTGACGACACTCTCGGTTTGTTTGCCATAAAACTGACTTCCGGGTAGCTGGGGACTGGGCTGAATCACTCGATTGAGATTAGTTTGCAACTGACGCACCAACTCGGCAGCTTTGTCTTGAGTCGGTGGATTGAGTGTGCCATCGACAGGCAACCGATTTTGAGCCTGAAAATCACGGATCGCCTGCTGCACGATCGGGTCAGTCAACGGGGCACTAAGCGACACCGGATAGCCAAACCCATTTAGCACTGAAATAAACTGCTCTGGCGCATAGTCTTGACTCCGAACTGCCCAGGCTGGCTGCACACTCACCGCTGTCCCGATTAAAACGGTGGCGATCGTCATCCCAAATCCATTATTCATCTGACACACTCCTCACTGGTCTACCTTGAGAATTTACCTGATTCTGAGATTTTCTCAAATGCTCTGTTCTTGACAAATCGAAGTGCTACCCGTCCAAGGCTCACGGGATTAATAGACGAACGATTCAAATTTCTCTTGTCTCTGCATGACCTACAATCTCAGAATTGCTGATCTGCCCCAAAGCGAACGTCCGCGTGAACGGCTGATGGCTCAAGGCTCCAAAAGTCTCTCAACGGCTGAACTGATTGCTATTTTGCTGGGCACAGGTCAAGGAGCGGGCAAACTGTCTGCGGTTGGGTTGGGACAGTACATTTTGCAGCAGTTGGGTCAACATCAGCGCGATCCGTTGGGAGTCTTGCGCGAAGTCAGCATCCAAGAGTTGACGCAGATTCCAGGGATTGGGCCCGCCAAGGCGACGACAATTTTGGCTGCGATCGAGCTAGGCAAGCGCGTCTATCAATCTCGTCCGGCAGACAAAACGGTGGTCGATGATCCCTCAGTGGCAGCGGCGGCGTTGAGTCACGATCTGATGTGGCAGTCTCAAGAACGATTTGCCATCGTGTTGTTGGATGTCAAGCATCGGCTGATTGGCACTCAGATCATTACAATCGGCACCGCAACCGAGACGTTAGCTCATCCGCGCGATATTTTTCGAGAAGTGATCCGGCAGGGGGCGACTCGTGCGATCGTGGCTCACAATCATCCCTCTGGCAATCTTGAACCCAGCCCTGAAGATATTTCGCTCACTCGTCAATTGCTTTCTGGCGCTCAATTGTTGGGGTTGCCTGTCTTAGATCACCTGATTTTGGGCAATGGCGATTACCTCAGTCTGAGACAAACCACTTCGCTGTGGAATGAGCTACCCCAGGGAGATTAGCAGGTTTTATGAACCCTTTTGGTTTTGCGATCGAAAGCGTCCCTCTACAAATTCCCGAACCTTCAGATGCTTGGTTTTGCGTCCGGTGACTCGTTCTCGCCACATGCGAAAGCTGGACGGCTTCATCTCTCGACGCATCAGGGCGATTACCTGCTTTTCGCTGAGACCAAACTGAGTCTCGATCGCGTCAAATGAAGTTCGATCTTCCCATGCCATTTCGAGAATGCGGTCGATCGCTTCGCTGCTCAAGTCTGGTAAATTCATCGCTCCATCGCCTCGACTGTTTTGGGAACTGCGGCTGTCAACACATCACGTCCAGTTTCAGTCACCAGCACATCGTCCTCAATGCGGATACCGATTCCTCGCCAGCGATCGGGCACTTCGGGCTGACCTTCAAAGGGTTGGAAGTCGGGACGAATGTAGATTCCAGGTTCGACCGTGACGACTTGCCCAGGTTGAAAGTTTTGCCAGGTTTCGCCAATTTGCCGAACACCCACATCATGCACATCCAAGCCCAACCAGTGACCCGTTCCGTGCATAAAAAACGGCTTGTACTTCTTTTCTTTGATGATTTCTTCGATATCGCCTTGCAAAAGTCCCAGATCCATTAAGCCTTCGACGATCGTTCTCACTGAGGCATCATGAAACAAATTCCAGGGCGCGGCGGGCTGGACTTGCTCGATCGCATTCAGTTGAGCCTTTAGCACCAGTTCATAGAGAATTTTTTGTTCTTGAGTGAATTGGTTGCCAACGGGATAGGTGCGCGTGATGTCGGAGTTGTAGTAATCGTAAGAACAGCCTGCATCAACTAACAGCAATTCTCCATCCTGCATTTGGCGATTATTTTCGGTGTAGTGCAAGATGCAAGCGTTTACCCCCGACGCGACGATCGACGGATAGGCTGCTCCTACGCCGCCCCGCAGTCGAAACAACCGCTCCATTTCTGCCTGAATTTCGTACTCATAGCAGCCAGGTTTTCTCATTTCAAGGGCTAACTGATGAGCCTCGGCCGCGATCGCCACCGCTTTTCGCATCAGATCCAATTCACTCGCACTTTTGGTTTGGCGTAAAGGATGCAGCAAAGGAGCCGGGTCTTCGATCGCGATCGGGGCAGTTCCCGTTTTATCGTAGGTGGCCATCAGCCGTTGCCAGAGATCGAGAATAGTTTGGTTGAAGGTGCGATCGCGCCCCAGATGATAGAAGATGCGATCGGCTTTTTCGACATACTGCGTCAGTTTTTCGTTGAGTTCGCTAATGGGATACGCTTCGTCTGCGCCGTACTGTTCTTTAGCGGCATCGACTCCAATCCGGTAGCCTGACCAGGTTTCTTTGTCTCGATCTTTGGGCTGGACGAAGAGGATAAACTTGTGCGTCTCGTGCCAGGGAGCTAACACCGCAACTGCATTCGCTTCATTGAACCCCGTCAGATAAAAAAAGTTGCTGTCTTGCCGAAAGTTATATTCCACATCGTTGTGCATGACAGCCGCTGGCGCACTTCGCAGGATCGCCGTCCCGTTGCCAATCTTTGCCATGAACTGTTCGCGCCGTTGACAAAATTCTGATTGCATCATGAAGCCGTTTTGAGTTTACTACGATTGTTTTTGAACAAAGAATTTTTGAACAAAGAATTTCTGAATAACCAACTTCTGAGAAATGGCAGGCGTTTTAGAAAGTTGATGTTTTAGAAACCTACAGTTTCTCCTTGATCCAACTTCTCAGCAAGATGAGAGACTGTGCCAAGCCGATCGAGTCGCTCTGTTCCAGAAATTCCAGCACTCGTTTGGCAGGCAGCAGCGGAAACGCCACACTGTTTGCAGATTGGATGTAGCGATCGCCCTGCAATTCATAAATCATCAGATTGCCTTTTAGCACGTCGTCGCCGATCGTCGTCACATATTGCCAGACTTCTGGGATGCCCATCGCCGCATAGATTGCAAACTGATTCAACGTACTTTTGTTGATGGTGATATCCAGTACCAGATCCGGTGGCGCAACCTGTTCGAGATTAAGTTCTGCGCGACGGCGCATTTCGACTTCTTTATCCAGGTAATAAGACGCTTCGGGCTGAATGCAGCAGGACAGATCAGGGCGCTTGAGCAATACAGAACCGATCGAGCTAACTTGCAAAACCAGTTCATCCGCAAAGACGAGAATCAGCGACTCGATCAGCCGACTACAGCGTTCATGCTCCTCCAACGGGGTCATCATTTCAAGCTTGCCGCGATCGTAGGTCATTCTGGCGACCCGATTAGCGCCCAACTCATTGAGTAACGTCTCAAACTGTTGCCAACTTACGCCTGATAACGTCACTCTCTTTTCAGTAGGAGCGGGTTTCTTCGCCATGCTCGTTTCCTTCGACACCGTTCTACTTTCTGATTTTACTGCGATCTCTTCGAGTTACTCACAAGGGGTCGCTCTCGTCTGAAGGGTTTCCCCGATCGCAATTCTGTCTGAGTTTGATCAAAGGCGGGATCGCAGCAAGTTAGAACAGATCTGGACGCAAGAGTTTAAGGAGAAGAAGGTGAACGGTAAGTTTTTCAAGCGAAGCGGTCAGGTTTTTCTGGGTTCGGTTTTCGTCGTGGCTTCTCTGTTGGCGATCGGGTACTTTACCCCCCGAAGATGGAACGCCTCACAAACCTGTGATAGTCCTTATCGAATCTATGTGGAGGGCGATCAAATGCACGTCAATCTGATTTTGCCTGTCCGAAATCAAACGAATGATTGGAACCAGTTTTTACCGATACAAAAGATTGGTCGAGATTCGCAAGAGAACTATCGATATCTGAAATTTGGCTGGGGCGATCGCGACTTTTATATGAACACGCCAAACTGGTCAGAAGTGAGAATCACCAACGTTCTCAGAGCTTTATTCATGCCTGGAAATCCAACCGCAATGTATGTCCAGGGGTTTACAGATCTGCCTCAAAAAAAAGGCGTTGAAATCAAGTGCGTTGGAGTCAGTCAAAAAGACTATTCTCAGATGGTTGACTTCATTCAAAACTCCTTTGAACGCGACGCAAAAGGCGCTCCGATTCGCATTCAAGACGGCGGCAACGAGACGAGCGGATTTTATGAAGGTACGGGACATTATTCTGCGCTAAAAACCTGTAATACCTGGGCTGCCAATAGTTTGAGGGCCGCCAATATCAACACGCCCCTCTGGTCAGGACTGGCTTCCTCAGTGATGAGACAAATTCAGGGCTGTGAATGCGATCGTTAAAATGACCACTGCATAGGTTATGTTGAGAATCGCTGCGAGGCTTTTGGGGGGACTCAGAAGCGCTATTCTACTCATTACAGAACAAAAATTAGACAATGCGTTTCTCGAAAATTCTGATTGCCAATCGGGGAGAGATTGCCCTACGAATCCTTCGCACCTGTGAGGAGATGGGGATCGGTACTGTTGCGGTTCATTCCACTATCGATCGCCACTCTCTCCATGTGCAATTGGCTGACGAAGCCGTGTGCATTGGTGAGCCTCCCAGCAGCAAAAGTTATCTCAACATTCCCAATATCATCGCCGCGGCTCTGACTCGCAATGCGACGGCCATTCATCCTGGCTATGGGTTTTTAGCCGAAAACGCCCGCTTTGCCGAAATTTGCGCCGACCACCAGATTGCGTTTATTGGGCCGTCTCCCGACTCGATCCGATCGATGGGTGACAAGTCAACCGCCAAAAAAACGATGCAGCGCTCCGGGGTGCCGACGGTTCCTGGAAGTAAGGGATTGGTGCAGGATGAAGACGAGGCTCGAACGATCGCGCGATCGATGGGCTATCCCGTGATCATCAAGGCGACGGCGGGCGGAGGCGGCAGAGGAATGCGTCTGGTCAACACCGATGACGAACTCGGCAAAATGTACATGGCCGCCCAGGGAGAAGCAGAAGCCGCCTTTGGCAATTCTGGGGTGTATTTAGAGAAGTTTGTGCAAAAGCCTCGCCACATTGAGTTTCAGATTTTGGCAGACACTTATGGCAATGTGATTCACTTAGGCGAACGGGAATGCTCAATTCAGCGTCGTCACCAAAAGCTGTTAGAAGAAGCCCCCAGTTCTGCATTGACTCCTGCCCTCCGCGAAAAAATGGGAGCCGCCGCCGTGGCCGCCGCTCAGTCGATTAATTACGTCGGTGCCGGAACGGTGGAATTTTTGCTGGATCAGTCCGGCGAATTTTACTTTATGGAAATGAACACTCGCATTCAGGTCGAGCATCCTGTGACCGAAATGATCACCGGGATCGATTTGATTGCCGAACAGATTCGCATCGCTCAGGGCGAAAAATTGAGCCTGACTCAAGATCAGGTAATTTTGCGGGGACATGCGATCGAGTGTCGCGTCAATGCCGAAGACCCCGAACACAACTTTCGTCCCAGTCCCGGTCGCATCAGTGGGTATCTGCCTCCTAGCGGGCCGGGTGTCCGAATGGATTCTCACGTCTACACCGATTATGAAATTCCGCCGTACTACGATTCGCTGATTGGCAAACTGATCGTCTGGGCCAGCGATCGCCCCTCTGCTATCCGCCGCATGAAGCGGGCCTTGAGAGAATGTGCCGTAACGGGATTGCCGACGACGATCGCCTTCCACCAAAAGATTCTCGAAACGCCAGAATTCCTCAAAGGTGATATCTACACCAATTTTGTAGAAAGCGTGATGATGAACAAGAAGTAGGAAAACGGTGAGTCCGAATTCTCCTATCTCATCGCCTATCTCATCGCCATTGTGATCAGACCTTGCTGTCCGAGCAAAATTTCTCTAGCAAGGCTAAAAATACCCACCCAAACGATCGGGGTAATATCCACCCCCCCGATCGGCTGAATCACTTTGCGAGTGGGCGACAAAAACGGCTCCGTCGGAGCAGCTACTAAATTGAACGGAAACTGGGTCAAATCGACTTGTGGATACCAGGTCAAAACAATTCGGAAAATGAATAAAAAGGTCATCAAGCCAAGCAGGATACTCAGCGACCCAGCAGCAATTGTCGAAAAATCCATAAGAGAGTCAAAATCTTTAAGCTTTGTAACTCAATTCTAACTTTACTCGGCTCCCTCAGTTTGCTCGATCGGTTTGAAAAGGAGCTATGCAAGGGGGAACTGAACCCGTAAAATTAGAATTACTTGCTTGTTGTTCACAAAAGGACATTCAAATCCATGACTCCTTCTTTAGCAAACTTCTTAGGAAGCCTCGCCGCTGGTCTTTTTATTGTGCTGGTTCCGGCTACGATCGGACTCATTTTCATTAGCCAAAAAGATAAAATTAGACGCTCTTAATTGGTCAAAATTCAAGACAATCTTTTTTCAGGTTCTGCTCAGAACCATCCTCTTACGATTAAAACCTCAGTTAAAGTAGAGGCAGTCGCCTTGAAAACTGGGGTTTTTGCTTTGACGGGCAAAACTTGGGGTCTAATCAACGGTGCGATCGCTTGAAATCTGAGACAAATCTATGACTTTGAAAGTAGAGATTTTAGGCATAACTCGCTAACATGGGACTTACCTAGGAGACCGGGAATGGTTAATTTTCAGTTCAATCTTGCAAGCGTCTCAGGTATTCTCCTCGCAGTCGGTGGAGCAGCCCTTTATGCTGTGCGATCGACGCGCCCTGAGTTATCTAGAGATCACGACATTTTCTTTTCTGCTGTCGGGCTACTGTGTGGCTTGATTTTGATTTTTTATGGCTGGCGATTTGACCCGATTATGCAGTTTGGTCAAGTTTTGCTGACGGGGGCCTCGATTTTCTTTGTCGTCGAGAATCTGCGTCTGAGAAAGGTTTCGACCGAGCAGGCCAAGAAAAATACGCCCATCGTGGACAGCGATCGTCCTGTGAGCCGCAGCTACAAAACGACCTACAACGCTGAGTTTGACGACCAAGAAGTGATCAACGATCGCGTCAGCCGTCCTCGCATTCAAGGCAGCCGAGAAGTCCGCTCTGAGCGCGATGGATATGACAGTCGTCGCCGCCCCACAACCCGCCGCAATCCTGACCCTCGAATCGATTCTGACGATCGTCCCCGTCGTCGCCCTCGCGCAGATGACTCGATCATGGATGCGACCTCCGAATCGAACGGATATGGCAGTGCTTGGGGAGCCGACGACCGATCTCGCAGCCGCAATACGCCTCCTGCTAGCCGTCCCAGAAGACCTCGCCCTACCGATGATGAAGCGTCTTCTCGCCGCAGAGAAGTTGTCCGCCCATCTGATGATTATGTCGAGTACCGTCCGATCGAGTCCAATGACGACGAAAACGACAACTGGGGAAATTCTTAGCCTTTTGTTCTGAATATCGCTGAAACGTTGATCCTCCCGTTGCTTCCTACAATTTGTGAAGTCGGGGGGATTTGCTATGAGGGCGTGCTGTATTCTGCATTTCGTCAAGCTGATTGTGTGGTTTCTGGAACTGGAATTTTTAGGCTGTGAAAAGGCTGTTTGGTCGATTACTTTCTCTATCCATAAAACTCGCCCTTCTGGGAACGACAGCCTGCGCCCCTCCTGCGGGGATGCCGATCGGCTCCACCGCTCTCAACACCCGCTACAACGAAGAACAGCCTGCCCTGAGTGGAGACGTTCGCCTGCTGGCATTGGTGTCGAACCGCAACGGCAGCCGCAATATTTTGGTTTACAACTTACAGCAACAACAGTTTGTTGAATTGCCACGCCTCAATCGACCCGACGCGATCGCCGAAAGTCCCAGTCTCAGCTACACTGGACGCTACCTGGTTTACATGGCCAGCGATCGCGGCACTCCAGAAATTCGCCTGTACGATCGAGCTACTCAGCAGCCCCAGGTTTTGATGTCGCTCTATCCAGGTTGGGTGCGCCGTCCGAGTATCAGCCCCGATGGGCGCTATGTCACTTTTGAAAGCAGTACTCGTGGGCAGTGGGATGTCGAAGTCTTGGATCGCGGGGCCTTTGTGGAGTTGGATCTTCCTGGCGATCGTCGGTCTGCTCCCTAAGAGATTTTTGGCGTGAAACGTTCTGTTTTGGTGTGGATGGCGATCGTTCCCTTGCTGCATAGCTGTGGGGGCAATCAGTTGCTGACGTTTCCGTTTGATCCGGGAGGGCGCAGTCTCAACAGTCCCTATGCAGAAATAAACCCTCGGATTACAAAGCGCTACATCGTGCTGGCCTCTGATCGTCGGGGCACACAAGATATTTATCTGTACGACACGATCGAGCAGCGCTTAATTGATTTGCCGGGACTCAATGCACTCGATTTGATGGCTTCTCACCCTGACATTTCTGAAGATGGGCGGTTGATTGTTTTTGCGGGGAGTCGGCAAGGCAGAACGGGGATCTATCTGTACGATCGAGAACTTCGCCAGCTTCGCAACTTGACCGAAAATCTACGTTCAGAAGTCAGAAATCCCACCATTAGCGCCAACGGCAGTACGATCGCCTTTGAGTCAAACGCTAGAGGGCAGTGGGATATTTTGCTCTACGATCGCACCGGACAGCCCCTCAACATTCCAACCGATCCCCAGTAGAAGGTGATTATCTTAAGCCTATCCAGCTAAAAAAGTCCTGGCCTGTCGAGAATTCAAGAATCAGCAAAGCGGCGAACCCGATCATGGCAAATCGGCTGTTGATCCTTTCTGCGTAAGGTTTCCAGCCAAAAGCGGGAGGTTCTGACTGGGGATCTTGATTGTTTGGGGCGGGAGGTTGAGAACTCATGAGTTAGAAGACGTGATAGAACCCTTTGATTGTGCCTCATAAGATTGAACAGATTCAATCAACGATCGCACTTCCTTCACCCCTTCAGACGGCTCAAACTTAAGCGGAAACTTCTTACGGCTGATCATCTTCAATCCCAAAGGCGCAAGGCTCAACAGCCCTCTCAGATCTCTAAAACTGTTGCCTACCACCTGCAACCCAAACAGCCGCTCATCGATCCAGCCGCCTTGTTTGACGAGACTGATCAGCGTTTTGCGATGTCGAATCGATCGACTCTCTTGCCCCGTTTTGCCGACTAAAATCTCGTTCTTGATCTTGCCAATTTGATCCATTGGCGCAACCTCCATCGGGCACACACTATTGCAGTAATAGCAGCGCGTGCAGCCCCAAACGCCCGCCGTTCCTTCGTTGTACTTTTCCAGGCGATCGGCGGTTTGGTCATCACGATTGTCTGCCACCATTCGATAGGCTTTGGCCAGGGCATGAGGCCCGACAAAATCAGGATTGACCTCGCGGGCATTGCATTCTGAATAGCAGGCTCCACAGAGAATACAGTTTCCTGATTGGTCAAGCTGCGATCGCTCCTCTGGAGTTTGGAGAAATTCGCGTTCTGGAATCTGCCGCGCTGCGGTACTCACGTAGGGATCGACGGCTTTCAGATTAGCCCAAAATCCCTGCATATCGACCACCAGATCTTTGATCACGGGCATGTTACCCATCGGAGCAATGGTAATTTCGGGCACCTCAGAATCCGAGGGAAATCGGGCAATTTCGCTACCCACATTTTCTTTGCAGGCTAGAGCCGATCGCCCATTAATTCGCATTGAACAACTGCCACAAATCGTATTTCGACAGTTTTTCCGAAAAGCCAGCGTCCCGTCATGCTCCCATTTAATCTGATTGAGACAGTCGAGAATTGTGTTTCCTGACTCAACCTCCAGCCTGTAGGAGTGAATGGCAGGAGCGTAGCCCTGATTTTGCCGGACGACTTTAAAAACAACTTGCATTCTGATAACGAGACCTTGAAATGTGGAGGGTGAGCAGTCGAGAGTTGAGCTAAAAAATCAGTCAGAGATTTCCTGTTTAGTAATAAATTATCTATGCATTTAATAGCTTGTTACGAAAAAAGCAGCTTCATCAGTTCTCGCTTTAAATGTTGCGGGCAGTCGGCCCAATTCCCTTGTAATCAATCTAGCGCATCACCAGCCTCTAAGCGGATTGGCTGAGTTACGACCTGTCAATATCGATGCATAGATTATCGCTTTTGGATAAGTAAAATTTCTCAAGGTGAGCCGATTTGTCCAAAAAGTTTAACGTCAACTTCTTTAAGACATCTGCAAAATAGAAAATTTTTGTCTCGCCTAGATGAGGCGTATTGAAACAACTTCCATTCACCATCGATTTGAGAAAGTTTGAGAAAGGGCAAGGCTCGATCGAAATTATTATTGAAATTATTAATACCAAAAAAAATATTGAAAATTACTGTTCAAGTTTTGCAGATTGGAGATATATTTTATTAAGTCAAACATTCAAAATTGACTCTATTTACCACTCAGAAATCGTAGGGATATTCTGTAGCAGATGACTGAAACTGCAACTGCCCCTTTGACAGGGAAGGCATTACTTCAAAAAGTAAAAGAACTGTCGCACTTGCCTCGGCGGGAAACTGCCAAACGCTGCGGCTATTACACGGTTACTAAAAACAACCAAACCCGTGTCAATCTGACTGATTTTTATGATGCTTTGTTGGTCGCTAGGGGAATTCCACTTAGCCCAGAAGGGTCTAAAGATGGTCGGGGGCGTGAGCCAACTTACCGCGTCAGTGTTCATCAAAACGGTCAAATTGTAATCGGTGCAGCCTATACCAAGGCGATGGGCTTAAAACCCGGAGATGAGTTTGAAATTAAGCTGGGCTATAAGCATATTCATCTCATTCAGATTGACGCTGATAAGAGTAGTCAAAACGGAGTTCATCTTGAGGAAGAAGAAGAATAGCACTCAGAAAGACTGTCTTCAAATCGAGTCTTGATGCTGCTGTTTTTTGGAAAAATTTATGCCTACGCTCGATCGCACGTCCCAGTTTTTTGCAGCCTTTGCAGAAGCTCCTGTGTGGGTGAGGGTGGGCGTTTTTTTTGTCGGTTGGCTTCTGGTTTGGCTCCCGATCGCCATTCCCCTGGCCGCCTTTCTCAAGTGGCACCCTTTCAAGCCTTTAGACGTTCGCCAAAAGCTGCCGCTGGTTGCTTCACTGTATCTGCTGGCTCCGATCGTTCTCTGGGGTGTTGCCTGGATTCAGAATGTCCCCTTCTCCAGCTATGGTCTGATTTGGAATAGACAAACGTTCTCTTCTCTCGGTATCGGGCTTGGGTTGGGTGCGATCGGTTTAATTCTGCTTTTTACCCTACAAACGGTTTTGGGCTGGCTTGAGTGGCGTAGTGAGCCTGGGACGAAACTAGCTGCTGTTTTACTGCCCACCCTATTACTCGGACTGCTGGTAGGCGGGATTGAAGAATTAGTGTTTCGAGGATTTCTTTTTAACCAGCTTTTGACAGGGTTTGATTTTTGGACAGCGGCGATCGCGTCCAGTCTGATTTTTGCCCTGCTTCACTTAGTCTGGGAAGGCAAAGAAAACATTCCTCAGCTTCCTGGACTCTCTCTAATGGGCGTGGTGCTTTGTCTAGCGCTGGGGGCAAATTCTGGAAGTCTTGGGCTGGCCTGGGGGCTTCATGCGGGATGGGTGTGGACGATCGCGACTCTTGACTCCGCGCAATTGATTCACCTCAAAAAAGATGCCCCAGAGTGGCTCACTGGCCCAGCAGGCAAGCCGCTAGAGGGCGTAATGGGTCTGCTGTTTCTCTTAGCAACCGGACTGCTACTGATCCCGCTTAGAGCCATTTTTAGTGCAGTGTCAGTTTGATCAAGTCTTTTCGCTACGTTGTCAAGCTTCTTTCATAGATTTGGGAGGCGTTCCCAGATTGACAGTTGCAGTGAGGCATTTCTGCGAATTTACATTTTCTCAGTCCCTCAAAACTCAAAGCTGGCCCAGTTAGGATCGCGGTAGTAGGTTGTCATGTCATCAAATTTGCGAAGTTCGGCTCGATGGACTAGAAACGTTTGTGATTCTTGCTCTAGCCATTGTTTGTTGAGTTCGTCAAAGGTTTGGCTGAGACGATTGCTCTCGACCTGTGAAGTGTCGCCAAAATATCCCAGCGTGATGTGAGGCGTGAAGTAGTACTGTTGCTCAATACCGATCGCCATCAAATCCGGGTTTTGGTAAATCGCACGGCGCAATTTGAGAATGCGATCGTAAGACTCTTCATCGGTCGGAGCCAGACAAACCGCCACTGCCCGCGTCATCACAATCAGGCCCAACACCTGAAAACGAATCGGGTTTCTTTGAGAAAGCGGCTGACACTGCTGAAAACTTTGGGCAATGCGATCGCGCAACTGCTCCTCAAACGCTGGATTTTGGCTCAAAGCGTGACGATAGGTGCCGTTCCAAATCAAATCGGCCAGCGTCAAGTGAAAACTCTCAGCCGGAAGGGGAGCGAGCAGATCCAACCCAACTTTTTGAGCAACCTGAGACTGAAATTGAGTGAGGCGATCGAATAGAGCAGCATTCTCCGGATCATCTGCGCCGCAAGGAGTCACCACGGTATAGCCTGGAAACGGGTTCGCCTGCCAATCTTCTCCAGACGGCTTAAACTTGGGCGATTCCTGAATATGCTGCACCTGAGACTTGTAGGTGTCTGGAAGCGTCATCCGGATCACCCGGTTGAGGTAGGTCTGATAATTCTCGTCCAACTCGATCGCCTCACCTATAATCGACAGTTTAGAAATCCTTCCTTAATCTAGCGGTAAAGTGTCTCTTAAAAGTGTCTCTTACTCTTCAGAGATTTCAGTATTGCCTCTAAAAGCTGCCGAAGTAGAGAAAAGCTTAAGAAAACTTCAGCGAGAGAAATCTGGAAGGGAGGAGGGAGGAGGGATGAAAAGGAAAGTTGAGTTCTATGCTCTAATTCCCACAAGAGTTACATCAAAACAAATCACTCAGCAAAGTGCCTAAGATCATGGATTAAACAAACGTTCAAACAAACCTGACGAATTAATTCACGGCTATAAGAACAAACCCTGCCCTCGCAGATTAGAACGTTGGCGTTGCTGATTGGAGGGATGAATCTGTGAGAAGTGTCCATCTTTTCGCCCCCTAAATCCCCAAAAATGGGGGACTTTGAATATTAGGTTTCCCGCCGCTTTGGGGCAATTCATCCCCTGATTCAGCACTGCCAGAACGTTTTATCCCACGAGTTCTAAGCGCTTCATCCCTCATCCCTCATCCCTGTCCTATGCCAATTTACCTCTATTGGGGAGAAGATAGTTTTGCGATCGCCCAAGCCGTCAAGAGGTTGCAGGCACGATCGCTCGATCCCACTTGGGAGAGCTTTAACTTTGACAAAATTTCTCCTGATCAGCCAGAATCCGTCATTCAAGGTCTCAATCAAGCGATGACACCGCCGTTTGGGTCGGGAAATCGGTTTGTCTGGCTGGTCGATACGGCTCTAACTCAGCGCTGCTCAGAAGAACTCTTGGCAGAACTCGATCGTACCTTTCCCGCAATTCCTGAAACGACAACGTTTTTGATGACGAGTTTGGTAAAGCCTGACGGCCGCTTGAAATCGACCAAGCTGCTGCAAAAATACGCTCAGATTCAAGAATTTTCGCCCATTCCGCCCTGGAAAACTGATCTTCTTCTCAAGCAGGTGCAGCGAGTCGCGCAAGAAGTCGGGGTCAAGCTATCGATCGCTGGTGCAGAATTTATGGTCGAAGCCGTCGGCAATAACACGAGACAGCTTTATAGTGAGTTGGAGAAAATCCGATTATTTGCGGGCGACTCTAAAAAACCCTTGGGCGTGGAAGCGATCGCTCCCTTAATCACCACGACCAGCCAAAACAGTTTGCAGCTAGTGGCAATGATTCTCGAAGGTAAAACCGATCAAGCCTTGGAACTGGTCACAGATTTGCTGCGTCAAAACGAACCTGCCATTAAAATCGTGGTGACTTTAATCAATCAATTTAGACAACGCCTATGGATCAAAATCATGATGCAATCGGGAGAGCGAGATGAACGCACGATCGCTCAGGCGGCTGAGTTAAACAATCCCAAAAAACTTTACTTTTTGCAAAAAGAATTGGCTAAACTCTCAGTTAATCAGCTTCAACAAACCCTTCCGCTACTCCTCGAACTAGAATTCAGTCTCAAACGCGGCATTGACGAAACGGCTGCTATGCAAACGAAGGTGATCGAGCTTTGTCAAATTTTTAGTTAGTGCCATTTTCTCAGTAGTGACTAAAATCACTTGATTCCAAAACTAAATTCTTGCTGACTTCTGGAACTTCTTGCTCATAAAATAATTCATGAATCTTGAACCTCAACCGTGTGCTAGTTTGCGGAATGTCACACACACTATGATGAACTGTGTTTCTCGCTTTCCATTTCAACTCAACCGAGTTTTAGCCCGATCGCTGACGATCGCGACGCTTTCGACACTCGGACTACTGACTGGCGTTGCGCCTAATCTCTCAGGGCAACCTACTCAACTGTTTGATACAGCAGTCCATGCTCAAGAAGAATCGACGTTTACGCGCTATGTGAAAGCCGCCTTTGAGATTGAGAAGATGCGGCGATCGCTCCTCGATCAAGTCAAGCAACTTACGGGGGGCAACGTGCCGAGCAACGTTTGTCAATCGTCTAGCTTGGCGCAGGTGTCGTCTAATGTGCGCGATCAAGTCAAGGGCATTTGCGATAATTTTTCGGCTCAGGCAAAGTCGATCGTTCAGGATAAGTACAAACTTAGCCGCGACGAATTCAACAGCTTTCAACGGCAGAGCCAAAATCCTGATATGAAATCTCGCATCGAAGCTGAGATTCGCAATTTGAATCTTCGCTAAAGCTGATCAAAAAGTGATGCAAGATACCTAATTGATGGCGAGAACTCTGTAGATCCTTAGAATAAGCGATCGTTCTGAGGTGAGTTATGGGCTGTTTTGTTGAGGCAGATCCCTATCCGTATCCATTCAATGGAGATCTGCGTCCGGAGAATACGGTGGTTTTGGTGATCGATATGCAGGCTGACTTTTGTGGAGTTGGAGGGTATGTCGATCGCATGGGCTACGATTTGTCTTTGACGCGGCGGGCGATCGAGCCGATCAAAAATCTGCTCTCAGTGGCACGGGCCAAGCACTTCCAGATCATTCACACCCGCGAAGGTCATCGACCCGATCTGTCTGACTTACCCGAAAATAAACAGTGGCGCAGTCGGCAAATTGGCGCTGGCATCGGTGACCCTGGGCCTTGTGGCAAAATTCTCGTCCGAGGGGAGCCTGGCTGGGAAATCATTCCAGAATTGGCACCCCTGCCGGGAGAAGCCATCATCGACAAACCTGGCAAAGGGTCTTTTTACGCCACCGATCTGGATCTGCTGCTCAAGCGAAAAGGCATTCAAAACATCATTCTCACGGGCATTACAACCGATGTCTGCGTACATACGACGATGCGAGAGTCCAACGATCGCGGCTATGAGTGTCTCATTTTATCGGACTGCACAGGCGCAACGGATTACGGCAATCATTTAGCGGCGCTCAAAATGGTGACGATGCAGGGTGGCGTGTTTGGTGCTGTTGCGGATTCTCAAGCGGTGATCAGTGCGATCGATCTCCTGTAAAGGTCAGCCTTGAATTTTCGGAACTTTGGTGAAGTTTTTCGCTTCGGTGTTTGCGTCTTCTGCTCCCCAAGTTGCCAATTTTGGGGGACTTTAAGGCAAGCGTTTCGGCTCAAAGTTCTCCATTTTGGGCAAATTTATTAGCCTTTAAAGCTTGTAATTGAATTCAGGTTGATTCAACGTCGATCGCTAACATTGACTCATCTCAAGGTAGGCTTTGGAGAAGAACTAAAACCGCTTCTCTTTGAGATGATCACTCCCGCTGGCTATATTTTGGCGCTTGATTTGGGCACGACGGGCAATCGCGCTTTTTTGTTTGATTCATCGGGGAGCGTGGCCGGTCAGGCTTATCTGGCGTTGACACAGCACTATCCGCAGCCTGGAGGGTTGGAGCATGATCCCCAAGAAATTTGGCAGGCTACCTGTGAAGTCATGCAGACGGCGATGCAGCGGGCCCAGATTGAGCCGAGTCAGATTGCGGCGATCGGACTAACCGTTCAGCGAGAAACTTGTTTGCTGTGGGACAAAACGACGGGACAGCCACTTCACAATGCGATCGTTTGGCAAGATCGGCGGACGGCTCCCCTTTGTAATCAGTTGCGCGATCGCGGGTACGCTCCAGACATTTGCGATCGTACTGGACTGATTTTGGATGCCTACTTTTCGGCGACGAAGCTATCCTGGCTGTTAGAAAACGTCGTGTCTGAGACACCGCTAGAAAATGTGTTAGCAGGCACGATCGACACCTGGATTTTGTGGAATCTCACCGGGCGCCAGGTTCACGCAACCGATGACAGCAACGCCAGCCGCACGATGTTATTCAATTTAGAAACTCGCGAGTGGGATGCAAAACTTTTGGATCTGTTTGCGATTCCGTCTCATGTGTTGCCTAAAATTCAGCCTAGTTTGAGTCAGTTTGGCGTGACGGATGCAAGGTTGTGGGGAGCAGAAATTCCGATTATGGCGATTTTGGGCGACCAGCAAGCGTCTCTTTTTGGACATGGATGTGATCGTCCTGGTCTGGTCAAATGCACTTACGGAACGGGCTGCTTTTTGGTAGCTCACAGTGGCGAATCGATCGTGCGGTCTCAACAATTGATTTCGACGATCGCCTGGACTCAATCCGATCAGGTAGGATACGCCCTCGAAGGCAGCATGTTCACCACGGGGGCTTGCATTCAATGGCTCAGAGATGGGCTGCAACTGATTTCAACGGCGGCCGAAACGGACGCGATCGCTCAACAGGTTCCTAACAACGGCGGCGTTTATTTTGTGCCTGCTCTCAGTGGGTTGGGCGCTCCTCGATGGGATATGACGGCAAGAGGCGCATTTTGGGGAATCACAGGTGGGACAGGACGATCGCATTTAATTCGGGCCGTCTTGGAGTCGATCGCGTATCAGGTCAAAGAAGTGGTGCAGGTGATCGAGGAGTGCAGTTCCCTTAAAATTACGCGCCTCAAAGTCGATGGTGGAGCGTGTGAAAATGATTTTCTGATGCAGTTTCAGGCAGACGTGTTGGGAATTGCGATCGAGCGTCCCAAAATGCGTGACGCGACTGTGCAGGGCGTTGCGTTTGCGGCAGGTCTGGTGGTGGGCTTTTGGGAGGATTATCAGACGCTAATTGCCCAAAGAGAACTCGATCGCGTGTTTGAACCTGGAAACGGATCTGAGCAAGCGTTAGCTAACTTTGTGATCTGGCAGAAAGCAGTGGAGCGATCGCAACATTGGGTCGAGTGAATCAATACCACAATTAAAATGGGAGCATCAGATGATATACCTCAAAATACTATCAGACACAAATCTCACACACAAACTAAATCAGGAAATATCACGGCAGTCTCAACGGCAAGAAGAACATAAGATCGAAGCAGGAACGATTCTGACGCTCAAATCATACAGCTTGACGAAGACGATCTGCAAGTTGTCTTAGAGCAAGAAATAGAAGGCATCGATACCTGGTCTCTCGAAAAAGAGAAGGGCGCGATCGTCGAGAAAAATGACATTGTGTTTCCAAGCGTTAAGAAGTTAGAGGTGCCTTCCTACAGTCAGCTAAAGAATCTCAACAATCCTCTTGACAGCAGTGGTCTTACCTCTTTGGCGATGGCACTGGCTTGTCTACACGTCCCTCGCAAGCATCCGAGTAAGCGATTTGCTGATGAGTTGGCTGATTGCTATAAAGAGAAGCGCTTGGAGAGTTTCGAGCGGTATAACGTGGAAAAGGTGACGGAAGACTACGGATGCGACGCTCGCTTTATTCACCCAGCAAATTTTTTAGAGGTTAAAGATTGGCTTGTCCAGGAGAATCCAGTCATTGCGTATCGCCCTTTCACGATTTCTGGCCATGCGTTCTGCATCGTTGGCTTTAATGAAGAGGGATTTGTGGTCTATGACCCCTACTACGGTGAGCTAATACCCAATTTTGACACTCGATACTACGACAACAGTAGAACTGGAAAATACCCCACTTATTCATACAGCTTGATCTACAATCTATGCTGCTCTGAAGGCCAAGGGTTTGAGGTGCATTTTCTTTCAAAGCAGAACTGACTTTTGGTTAGAGCAGTGAACTACTTTTGCCCCGGTCGAGTATCGCCTAAATCGGAGGCTCCGACACCAAACTGGCCCGTTTCAAACCACTCAGATCTGACCAGCGACCACCAATCTGCCGTCAACCCGTCCGACACATAGTCATAAGGGAGCCAGCCGTATCCTCCCTCTCCCCAGGCGGTTCCCCAGGAATTGCGAATCAGGAGCGCCCCGATCGATTGTCGCCCATCTGCATTTTCAATGATTTTGCTATCGTCGTAGCCCACGGCAACCACGGCATGACCGCCCTCAACTTTATCGGCTTTGCCAGGATAGGGAATATAGCCCTTTCTCATATTGACATCGCTGTAGATAGAACTGTAAATCGTAAACCCAAACATACAGGGAAACCCAGCCACTAATGTGATTTGAATTTGAGTTAATAAGGCATATTTAGAAATCCCAGCATAGTCTAACCGAAAATATTTGAGAGCTTGATAGGTTTGGGCAAATGAGTAGCAAAAAGGCGAAGGATCTTCATCGGCACTATGTTCTGGATAAGACCAATATTCTTCAGGAGGAACGCCAAATAACACCATTGCTTTCATCGTTTCTCGAACCGAAGCGCCTGCGTCTCCTTGACGGTGCATCAAATCGCGAGTGACTTTGTAGAGAAACAAGGGAGACACATCCACATAGCGATCAAAGCTTCTTTTAGCAAAGTATTCAGTGAGGGCAACGCCAGCATGAGCAGTACAAGAATTGAGAGAACCCTGGTCTTCAATTTCAGAACACCAAAAGCTTAAATCCACAAATTCGGGTAAGAACAAATAGACTTTTTTATCTTCTTCTGAAGGTCGATCGAGGGGAATGTTATCACCAGGTAGCTGACGTTTCTCGATTTCTTGCTTGAGTTGTCTAGTGAGCGGAACTTGTAAATATTCTGAGCCTTTTTGTTCAGGTTTGAGGTCGATGATTTCTAACAGCTTTTTCTTAGGCTTACTCACACAATACTCAAAACTTTTAGGATTTTTATCATGGTTTAGCTTCCCACTTTCAATGTATTCATTCAGTTTGGTCTTCAGATCTGCGATCGATTTCAGCTTTTGAGGTGTTGCATTTTGAGGTGTTGCATAAAGGGCAGTCTGATTTGTAGGGTCGGTTGGTTCACTAGTGTATTCAGCAGTTGATTCACGATCAGATGAACCGGTTTGTGGACTGCTTGAATGGGACGAAATCCCTTCTAAAACTTGTTGAACTGCTTCAGAAATGACCTCTTGAAGCCTTGTTCTTTCAGAGGGCACGATCGGGGCTGTTCTTTCAGAGGGCACGATCGGGGCTAGACTGACCAACCTCGTTTGTTGATCAGAAGAACTTTGTGCTTGATTGATCTCTCTTTCAAATGTCTTAAAGCCTCTCTCTAACGCGATCTGCAAATTGCTCTGCTTGCCAAGTGGAGAGATGATCTGAGCGATCGCTTCTGCAATGGGACGAATGACTTGATAGAGTTTTTCGAGATCTTCGCTGTGAATTTTTTTGTAAACCTTTAGGTCGATCAGCTTTTTGCTGACAAATTCAAATACTTGAGGCGGCAGAGGCGCGGAAATGGCTTGCTCTCTTCTCTCAGCTTTGGGCGGCATTACAGGAAACAACACTTGAGTTAGCTGTTGCATGACAGACTGAAACGCTGCATTTTCCTTATTATAGGTTGCTTGATTGTCCTCAAAATATTTCTCTATTATTTGTTTTTCAGATTGTTCTTCAGATTGTGACTGTATCAGTTGAATAACTTTTTGTCTTCTGACCAATGCTTCACTGGAATCTAATTCTTTCTTTTCAGAAGACTTGCTTAAATAGGTCAAAAGGTTAAAAAGACTTTCTCGCTTCTTGAAGCTTTCATTTCTTTCATTTAAAGACTTAAGATATTCATCTATTGCTGAATGCTTAGAAGATTCTTCTGGTTTTGAAGGAGGATAGAGATAACCTTCGCTCGGCTCTTCAAGAGGCTTCTTTAGATCTAGGTGATCAAAAGTTGTTTTAAGCTCCTTAAAAAATTGAGGCAAATTGTTAGTTAATTCATCCTTTTTGACCTGCCATTGAGGGACGTGAGAAAGGACTTTACCTATGAAAGAACTCGTCAGTCCTTTTAGATAATAAATCGTCAAGTGGTTTGTAAGATAATTAATTTCGTTCCACTCACGACTCAACTGATTGATCGCGATAAGACGACTTAAATGCTTGAAGTAGTTAGAGCGGTCTTCGCCCAGCAACTCGATTACGGTTTTAGGCTGGTCTTCACTGAGTTGTGCCCATTTCTGAATCAGACTGTGCAGCCTGTCATTACCGCCTTCTAGCGCATCGACGACCTCCCGCAGGGCAATCATGGTATCGATATCAACGACTCCATCTCCATCTCCATCTCCATCTTCCACCAGATTTTTCTGACTTGCCTGAAACGCTCTAATTGCTGACTCAGCATCTTGATCAAACAGGGCATCGGTGACGGTTTCTGACTTGTACTCGATCGTGATCTCTAGCCCTTGAGATTTTTGTGAAATGCGCTGCAAGTAGTTCTTAATTAACAGCACTTCTGGCTCGACCATGCCCAACTTGAGAACTTTATGAATTCTCGCCACCTTGAAACTGACCTCGCCCAACACCCTCTTCTCAATCTCATCTGTGAGTTTAGTGAGTTCATTTTTTGATTGCTCTGGTGCCAAAAGTCTGAGCGCTTCAGTAAATTTGATGGTGATGTCTTCGATCGCGCTAGTGACTTGCTCTCGTCTGACTCGGCTGACAACTCCTTGAATCTCATCGGTTTCTAGCGTGTAATCTTTGACATCGGGATAATCTGGAATCCAGCCTGTTCCTTTTTTAGTCATGTTAGTTTCTCCCCTGATTGGTTGTTAGTTTAGATTATTTCTTGCCCAGGGCTTCAGATTGTGGACAAAGGTCTTTTCGAGCATCGGGATGAGTCTTGAGATAATCGCCAACCCAGGAGCAGCCGCGAGACAAAAATTCGTCTAAATTCAAGTTTGAAACGTCCCATAAAATCACGGTGCCATTGTTGCTAACAGAGGCGATTGTTTGTGCCTCTGGACTAAAACTCAGATCATTCACTTCAGCGCCTTGTCCGGTGAGCGTGATGAGCAGAGTGCCGTCTCGATTCCAGAGTTTCACCGTGTTGTCATTGCTGGCAGAGGCAATGATTTGTCCATCAGGGCTAAATCGGGCTGACCAAACGCCTGCCAGGTGCCCCGTCAGAGTTTTGAGGGGTTGTCCGTCTCGATTCCAGAGTTTCACCATGTTGTCGTCGCTGGCAGAGGCAATGATCTGACCATCGGGGCTAAAACTGACGTTGTAAACCGGGCCCTTGTGTCCTGTGAGGGTGTTGAGGAGTTGACCGTCCCGATTCCAAAGTCTCACCGTTCGGTCATCGCTGGCAGAGGCAATGACTTGACCATCGGGGCTAAATTCTGCATCCCATACCAGTCCACCATGCCCCTTGAGCGTTTTGATCTCGCGTCCCTTTCGGCTCCAAAGCTTTACCGTGTTTGATACCGCCGTTACCAGCGTTTGACCATCAGGACTAAAACTGACATCCCACACTTCACTGGACTGTGACTCAAAGCTAAAAATCTGCTTGCCTTGCCGATTCCAAAATCTTACCGTTCCGTCGTCACTGGCTGAGGCGATCGTCCCTCCATCGGGGCTAAAATTCACGCTTCTGACTTTCCCCTCGTGTCCGATTAGCGTTGATAGTAACTGTCCCGATCGATTCCACAGTTTGATCGTGTAGTCAGAACTGGCCGTCGCAAGTCGTTGACCATCTGGACTATAAACGACACCATTCACCGCATCACGATGACCTGTGAGCATGGTTAGCCAGGGAGAAGTCACCTGCCAGACGCGGGCGGTGTTGTCGTTGCTCGTAGAAATCAGCGTTGTGCTGTCGGGGCTAAAGCTGACGGCATTGACTCGGCTACTGTGCCCTTTGAGCGATCGCAGTTCTTGTCCGTTACTATCCCAAAGCTTGACGGTGTTATCTGCACTCGCCGTCGCAATCATTTTGCCATTGGGACTGAAACTGACACTGGTGACGCGATCGCGGTATCCGCTCAGGGTTTTTTGAAGTTCGCCCGTCTGCACGTTCCAGAGTTTGACCGTGTTGTCTTTGCTGGCAGTGGCAAGCGTCCGCCCATCAGGACTAAAACTGACGCTCAAAACCAAGTCAGTGTGACCTTTGAAAGTGCGTAATGGTTTGCCTTGCTGATTCCAGAGAATTGCGGTGCCATCATCGCTGACGGTGGCGATTGTTTGACCATTGGGGCTAAAACTCGCGCCGTTGACCTCCCCTTTGTGACCTTTGAGGCTGCGAATCAGTTTGCCCTTGAGCGTCCAGAGTTTGGCGGTCTGGTCTTGATGAGCCGTCACCAGCAATCGACCATCAGGGCTAAAATTGACGCTGTAGACGCGATCGTCCTTGCCCCCAAAGCTCTGAAGTGGTTTCCCATCTCGATTCCAGAGTTTGATTTTGCTGTCTAAGCTTACTGTTGCCAACGTTTGACCATCCGGACTAAAACTCACCCCCATAATGGCTTCTGTATGGCCTGTCAGGGTGTTGAGTAGCCGACCGTCACGGCTCCAAAGTCTTAGCAGGTTGTCATGAGAGCCTGTGGCGATTAGCGCTCCGCGCAACTCCGAAGGAACCGTTTGTCCGTCGGGACTCACCGCCACACTTTGCACAGCCGTCATGTGATTTAAATGGTTGCGCTCGGCCACCCAATGGATCGATTGCCCCAGTCGAGTCAACACGGTCGCCTGAAGGGAAGGATCTGCACCGCCAATCAGCTTCTTTAGATGATTTCCGGCATCCAGGGCTGTCAACAGGGGCGTAAATGAATTTTGATTCACCGCAAACTGTGCTTCAGAAAGCTGGCTCAGGGTGTCGATCTGGCCTTTTTCGGCTCTTTGATACTGAAGTCCTGCAAAGATCGCCAATCCCGATGCAACATAAGCGAGCGTCACCCCCAAAAACCGATTTCTTTGCAGCGCCGACTCCGCCCGCCGACTTTGCCCCAGATATTCTCGCTGAAGCAGGGTGCTGTATGGCTCTTTGTTGGCACCCAAAATCAGCCATTGTTCGGCGGACAGCAGATCGCGACCGCTCAACAGACAACTTTTGTCTCGGTTTTTTTGATCCCATTCGATCGCTCGTGTCAGCAGTCGAGTGTGTTCTCTGACATGTTCTAAATCGGTATCCAGGGCGAGACAGAGCGATGTGATCGCCTGATCAAAATTCTCACTTTCGCGAAAGAAGATCCAATTAAATTTGTTGAGATCAGCAGGAATCTCTGAGGTAGGAGTATCACGCCAGACGATCGGAATCAACCGTTTGCGAGACTCGATCGCCTGATTCAGTTCAACGAGACATTCTTGAGAGACGATCGCGTCGGGGCTAATCACAAACACAAAATTGTCTGCCTGATTGATGCCCGCAAAGATTTCCTGTCGCCAATCTGCGGCTAGAGGAATGTCATTCCAATCGACCCAAATGTCTCGATTTTGTTGTTTGAGTGCTTCACAGAGCCGTTTGACGAAGGCTAGATCTTTACGTGAGTAAGAAATAAACGCTTCAGTCATACACCCCCCCTAACGATCGCATTGGATGTTATGCAATTTACAACGTCTGAGAGAATTATTGACAGTTCTGTCTGCAATTTTGAACCAACAAAACGATGGAATTGATCAATCTCTTATTTTGTGAATCTCTCATTTTGTGGAATTGGGATCAGCCAAGAACCACCGATTTACAACCTGAGTTAATTTAATTTAATATTTTGTCTCATCTTATACCTCTTCAAGAAGATGAGTTGTGAACTAGGAGATTCGTATTATAGATTTCTCATCATGCTGATGACAGCATTTGATAGGATCTCAATTGCTTCTTTGGAGTGAAAATTCACTTTACTTAATCTTTTTAGTACGATCGAGCGAGGCAGTGCCAACAAGCTGCGATCGTCCACGCAATTCTATGGAAATCCTGGAATTTATTAGACAAAATCTTGCGAAGGTTTGGCGGCGGTCTTTACTCTTTCGAGTGATTACAGTCCTGTCTGCGTTTGGGTTGAGCGCGTTGCTGGTGATCTTACCTGCGATGTCTCAGCCAGTGGTTTTAACCTTTTTGATGAATGCGCCAGAAGTCGAACCTTTTCAGCCCATTATTCGAGAGTTTGAGCAACAAAATCCGGGAATTCGCCTCAATATGATCGAAGGCCCGAATGCATCAAACTTAATCGAAGACTTGAATACTTCAGCCTTTTTGTTGGGCGGATCACCCTACGATTTGCTCAATTTAGATGTGACCTGGGTGCCCAAATTTGCCGCAGCAGGCTGGCTTCGGGAGTTAGATGATCTCATCCCTGCTGAAGAATTAAAGCAATTTTTGCCGGGAGATATTAACGGCGGACGCTACAAAGATAAGCTCTATCGATTGCCCTGGCGGACAGATGTCGGGATGCTCTATTACCGAACTGATCTGCTTGATCAAGCCAATCTCAAGCCGCCCGAAACCTTTGCCGATTTGACCCAAGCCTCTAAAGCGTTACAGAAAGAAAATGCGGCTCGGTGGGGCTACGTTTGGCAGGGGCGACAGTATGAGGGTGTAGCAGCCATGTTTATCGAAGTGCTGCAAGGCAACGGAGGCTTCTGGGTTGACCCCAAAACTAATCAGGTCGGACTGGATCAGCCAAAAGCGATCGATGCCCTCAAGTTTCTCACCAGCACCATTCAGCAGGGCATTTCTCCCGGCGGAGTGATTACCTATCAAGAAGACGAAGCGCGTCGCCTGTTTCAAAGTGGCAACACCGTCTTTATGCGAAATTGGCCCTATGCCTGGGCGCTGTTGAATGCGGATGAGTCTCCGGTCAAGGGCAAAGTTGGCATCCGTCCGATGGTTCACGCTTCCGGATATGAGAGCGCTGCCTGTCAAGGAGGTTGGGGTTGGGGAATTGCCAGCACGACCAAGCATCCGCAAGAAGCCTGGAAAGTGGTGCAATATTTCACCAGTCCTGAAGTGCAGAAAAAGCTGATTTTGAACACGGGCTATTTACCCAGTCGGCGATCGCTCTATGATGACAAGGATCTGTTGGCTAAGTACGAATTTTTCCCGCTGGTTTTGCAGGTTTTAGATAATGCGGCTTTGCGCCCTCCGATCGCACAATATGCCCAAGCTTCTGACATTCTGCAACGCTATTTGAGTGCTGCGCTGTCGGGTCGGATGACTCCTGAAGATGCGATGAAATCGGCTGCTAATGAGACGCGCTCTTTATTGGGTGCAAATGCTTGAGGAGACGACTATGACACAAGACATTATTCGAGAACGAGAGCGACGAGCGGGCTGGTTTCTGACGGTTCCAGCGCTGTTAGTTTTAGCTCTGGTGTTTGCGTATCCGATTTTGCGGGCGTTTTGGCAGAGCTTGTTCGTCCAGAATTTGGGGAATCAGCTAAATCCTTCGTTTACTGGACTGACTAACTTCGGACGGATGGCGCAGGATGGGCGATTTTGGGGGACTTTATGGAACTCAGCCGTCTTCACGTTTTCGTCAGTTTTGCTAGAACTGGTGATCGGCATGGGAATCGCTCTAGTTTTGAATCAAACCTTTAAGGGGCGAGGGATTGTGAGAACGATCGCCATCCTTCCCTGGGCGTTACCGACCGCATTAATCGCGCTTGCCTGGACGTGGATCTTTAACGATCAATATGGGGTTGTCAATGACATTTTGTTGCGGTTGGGATTGATTCAGAATGGAATTAACTGGTTGGGTAATCCAACATTGGCGATGATATCTGTGATCGTTGCTGACGTATGGAAAACAACGCCTTTTATTAGCATTCTATTATTAGCGGGCTTGCAATCTATTCCCAGTGATTTGTACGAAGCGCAAGCGATCGATGGTGCGTCTCCCTGGCAGAGTTTTCGTCAAATCACGCTACCTTTATTGCTGCCTCAAGTTGTGATTGCGTTACTGTTCCGATTAGCGCAGGCCTTCGGAATCTTTGACTTGATCTCAGTCATGACGGGCGGTGGGCCAGGCGGCGCGACGGAAACGGTTTCACTTTACATTTACGCAACTGTGATGCGCTATCTCGATTTTGGATACGGTGCAGCGTTGGTAGTTGTGACATTTTTACTGTTGGTGTTGGTGGTCGCGATCGCTAGTTTCTTCTTAACGCGATCGAGAGCTAGAGCAGCCGGGGAGGTTTGATCCATGACTACTGTTTTTCCTGACCATATTAATCGCAAAACACCGTCGGGGTCGGGTCGGGCTTCATTGCGAAAGGTGATCTTGCCGTTGGCGGTTGCGTTCACCGTTTTGTTCTGTTTAGCTCCGATTTTGTGGCAACTGTTGACTTCGGTTAAGGTAAACGCTGACATCTCTGCTGTGCCAAATGTGTATTTCCCCAGTCGGTATACGCTGACTCACTATCAAGAGTTGTTTGCGCGTCGTCCGTTTTTTAATTACATTCTCAATAGCGCTTTGGTTTCGATTGCCTCTACCATTCTCGCTTTAGGATTGGGGGCACCTGCTGCGTATGCGCTGGCTCGATTAAAACTTCAAGGCGAACGTGTGATCCTTGCAGGTGTTTTGATCGTGACGTTGTTTCCTCCAATTCTATTATTTTTAGGATTGCTGGAGATTGTTCGCTTTTTGAACTTGGGCAATAATTATTTGGCGTTAATTGTTCCCTACACAGCAATCAATTTACCGTTGACAATTCTGGTTATGCGGAGTTTCTTTCAGCAATTGCCCAAGGATTTAGAAGATGCTGCAAGAGTCGATGGTTACAGCACTTGGCGGATGTTGCTTGAGATTGTTTTGCCGATGACGATTCCTGCGCTGGTGACCACTGGGATTCTCACCTTTATTTCTGCCTGGAATGAGTTCATTTTTGCGCTGACGTTTATCACTCGTGAAGAGATGAAAACTGTCCCCGTAGCAGGCGCACAACTGGGTGGAGCGTCCCCGTTTGAGATTCCGTTTGGGCCGATCGCCGCCGCCACCGTTTTAGGCACCATTCCGCTAGTTTTGCTGGTGTTGTTTTTCCAACGTCGAATTGTACAAGGTCTGACCGCAGGAGCCGTTAAAGGATAAAAGGATTAGAACCATGAAACCGATGCAAGACGAAAGAACGATCGACAGAAGACTTGAGATTGTAGATCTACGCAAGGCTTATAATCCCAAGGTTGTCCCGGTCAAAAACATTAGTTTGAGTGTTGGGCCGGGTGAGTTTTTGACGCTGTTGGGGCCGTCGGGCTGTGGAAAATCGACGATTCTTCGGTTGATTGCTGGGTTAGAACAGCCAACCAGTGGTCAGGTTTTGATTAACGGGCGAGATGTGAGCCGATTGGGGCCAGGCGATCGCAATATTGCAATGGTCTTCCAAAGTTATGCGCTTTATCCTCACATGACGGTGCGCGAAAATATTGCGTCTGGGATGAAGCTTCGCAAAACGCCTGCGGGAGAAATCCAGCAACGGATTCAGGAAGTGTCTGATTTCTTGGGACTGGACGAATTGATGGAACGCAAGCCAGGTCAGCTTTCTGGCGGTCAGCGTCAACGGGTTGCCGTCGCTCGGACTCTAGTACGCCGTCCGGATGTGTTTCTGTTAGATGAGCCGTTGAGTAACCTGGATGCATTGCTCAGAGAACACGTTCGGGCAGAACTCAAACAGCTATTTGGATCGCAAAATGCACCTGTCGTTTATGTGACGCACGACCAAACTGAGGCCATGACGCTCTCAACCAAAGTGGCAGTTTTGAACAATGGACATTTGCAGCAGTTTGACACACCAGAACGGATTTATACTCATCCCGCCAATCAGTTTGTCGCCGGATTTATTGGCAGTCCGCAGATGAACTTTTTGCGCGTTCCTTGTGAGGGTGGTAACGCGATCGTCGGCAGCACTCGTATCCCAATTCCGCAGGGAACTTCTGCTAAAGAAATCATTTTGGGTCTGCGTCCAGAACATGTGCATCTGTCGCGATCGAACGAAGAATCCGCCCTTAGAGGTCAAGTTTTCTTAGTTGAAAATCTAGGAATGCACAATCTGATCAGCATTAAAGTTGAGAATGCCAATCGTGAACCGATGACCATTCGAGCGCTCATGGAAATTCATCAAGGGATTAGCGTGGGCGACCCGGTTAAGCTGTCGATTCCGGTTGAAGAAATTCACTGGTTTGATGCGGCAACGGGCGATCGGATTACCAGCACAACGGCGAGGGAGATGGTTAGGGGATGAGGGATGAGGGATGAGGGATGAGGGATGAGGGATGAAAAAACTGTTCCGGTGGGCGGAGTGGGGTTTGACATCCCCCTTGTTTCTTTTTGTTGAAGGTTACGATTGGTCTGATTTTCTTCGCTGTCTGGTGAGAATGCTCATTACGTCTCCAAAGTTGGGCGCGGGAAGTAGAGGACTCCAGGCGCTAGGCTCTGCAAATCCTCGTGCATGTAGGTTTTGAATTGTCTCGGTTACACCCTCTGAAGAACCGATAATTAACACGCGCAGCGCTTCAAACTCATCAGACTGAGGAATGGCACTATCCGGTAAAAGATCCTGAAGTGGAACGCGAAACGAAGTCACTGTAAAACGGGAAATGGTATCGGGAAGCAAGCGAAATTGCAGCCATTCTAAAATTGCGTAAGCGTAATCGCACAGCCAAAAGCCAGCGTTCAACAGACGTTCTGCCATAATGGGTACTCCAATTTTAAGTTTCCGAAGAAACCCAAAAAACTAGCCGCCCCAACGAGCAGAACAAGTCGGAGCGGCTAAAGGAGTGTTAAAATCCTCCATTAGCCCTCTGGACTGGGTAAGTCAGTCTCGCGGGTTAGCTGCCCTCGGTTGCTCTAACAGCCTTGGGCGGCGACAGACTAGATTTTTTGGGCGATCGGACGACCTTCTCGCGACGAAAAAGCGTCCTTGATTTGAGAGAATATCTGGAATTTTGATTCTCGTCAAGTAGAGGCTGAAGTAATCTTGTAGTGAGTACTTTTGCTTAGGAATGAGAATTAAATAACTTCGACAATTGTAGAGTCTCGGAGCGCCCTCCTCACAAAGTGGGGCGAAGCCCTCGCCAACTCTTCTCCCGAAGGAAAAGGGGGCTAGAGTCTGGTTCCCTCTCCTTGGGGAGCTACCGTGTACACACAAGTCCGGAATCGCTTCGTTTCAAGCGGCTTCAGCCCCCTAAATCTCCCAATCTGGGGGACTTTGACCCAGAGAGATTGCCTAGCATTCAAAGTCCCCCAATTTTGGGGGATTTAGGGGGCGAAGGGTCTCGGCAATGACGGATCAATCAACTTGTGTGTACACGGTAGCCTTGGGGAGAGGGCTAGGGTGAGGGTGAAATTTCGGAGTTATTTAAGCCATGATCCTTATTGATATCCCGCCGCTTGCAGTCCAAACAGATAGGCGTAGCGTCCTTTGGCTTCTACTAAGTCGCTGTGGGTGCCTTGTTCGACGATTTCGCCTGCCGACAGCACCATGATTTTGTCCGCCATTCTGACCGTAGAGAAGCGGTGAGAAATCAAAATTGCCATCTGGTTGGGGGTCATGGCGCGAAAGCGATCGAAGATTTGCACTTCTGATTCGGCATCCATTGCGGAGGTCGGCTCGTCTAAGATCAACAGGTCGGCGCTGGTTCGCATGAATGCCCGTGAGAGCGCGACTTTTTGCCACTGTCCGCCCGAAAGTTCGCGTCCGCTTTTGAACCATCGTCCCAGGCGAGTTTGGAAGCCTTCAGGCATTTCTTGGATGAATGGGAGCGCATTGCCTTTGTCGGCGGCCTGATGCCAGCGATCGCTATCTTCCAGATGAACGACATCACCAACGCCAACGTTTTCGCCAACGCTAAATTGATACCGCATGAAGTTTTGAAAGATCACGCCGATGCGTTTTTGTAGAACGTCAACATCCCAGATTTGTAAATCCAAGCCGTCGAGCAAAATTCGCCCAGAGTCAGGGGTATAGAGTCGAGTCAGTAGTTTAATCAGCGTTGTTTTACCGGAACCATTTTCACCCACGATCGCCAGCTTTTCTCCTGGCTTGAGATGAAAGGTTACGTCGTCGATCGCTCGTTTTTCTTGACCGGGATAGGTGAAGCTGACATTCTCAAATCGCAGCCCATCACCAGGTATCGTGCCCTGGGTGGAAAGTCCTTGAGGATGAGGAATTTTTTGTTCTAAAAACTCGTACAGATTCGAGAGATACAAACTATCTTCATACATACCGCCAATCGAACTCAATATCGACGCAAACGCAGATTGACCCTGACGGAATACGACAAGATACATGGTTAATTCACCCAGGGTAATGCGACCGAGAATGGTTTCGATCACAATCCAGACATACGCGCCATAAAAGGCAGTTGTACTAACGAGACTGAGCAGATAACTCCAAACCCCTCGCCGAATGGTCAGATCGCGGTCTTCGCCAAATAGCCGATTAAAAATAGCGTGGTAGCGATCGAGCAGCGTTTCGCCCAACTGATAGAGCTTAATTTCCATCGCAGGAGCTTCGTTAGTAATCAGCCATTCCAGATAATTTTGTTCTCTCGATTCAGGCGTTCTCCAGCGAAACAACCGGAAGGCTTCACCCGCAAATCGAGTCTCCGCCACAAATGCCGGAATCGCTGTCACCATCAACGCCACCACCGCCCAAATCGAAAATCGAATCAGCAAACCGCCATAGGTAATCAGCGTCAACCCTTCCTGAACGATTCCAAAAGTCCGCCCCACCAGACTCAACGGACGACTGGAAGCTTCGCGTCTGGCGCGGGTCATCTTGTCGTAAAATTCAGAGTCCTCAAAGTGAGCCATATCCAGCGTCAAAGCCTTTTCGAGAATCAGCACGTTGACCTTTTGACCGAGCAGCACCCGCAACAAGGATTGACACAAAGCAAGTCCCTGTCTGCTTCCTGCCAAAATTGCGACAGTGATGGCTTCAAGTCCAAGGTAATTAAGTGCTGTCCAGCGCCCCCTTGCGGGTATCTCGAAAAGATCGCTTTCTGTCCCCGATTGAGAAGCGACGACAACAGAATCGACAATCAGTTTTCCAGTGTAAGCGACTACGGCAGGTAATAGTCCTGCGATCAGCGTCAGGAACGCTAAAAGAATAGTTAATTGGCGGTTGGTTGTCCAGACTAGCTCGATCGCTCGTCCACAGTATTGAAAAATTGAGAGAGATTGAGATGCGCTCTGTAACAAGCGTCTGAGTTGTTGTCTGTAATACATTCTTCCAGGATAGCGTTTGCCTTCAATCGTGAGGTCGGGGAATGAAAAATCGGGGCAATCGAGGCTGGTTCAGCAGTTTATACCAGAGATGCTCATAACTTGCGGTCATGGCTTCGACGGTAAAGTGACTGACTGCTTTTTTTCTGGCTTGTTGTCCCAGTCGAATTCGCAAACGTGGATCATCTCGCAATCGTCGGAGTGAATTTACTAATCCATTAACGTCATTTTTTTCGATCAGCATTCCTGTTTCACCATCGGTAATCGCTTCAGGCATACTTCCGACACGAGTGGCAATCACAGGGATTCCAGCTAACATTGCTTCGACCATTGCTAAGGGGAATCCTTCCGATCGAGAAGGCAGCGCCACGACATCGAATTGAGGCAGGTAAGCACGAGGATTTTCAACCCATCCCGGTAGTGTGACTCGATCGCCAATCCCCAATTCTGCTGCCAACTGTTCTAATGAGTTGCGCTGATCGCCTTCGCCTAAAATGACGACTTGGGTGTTTTCGACTTGAGCGATCGCTCTCAGCAAAATGTCATGTGCCTTCATCGCATCCAGTCGTCCAATACTGCCCACGATCATCGGTTTTCTCTGAGGTAGCGGCTTCGGTTCGCCCAAATCAGGCACCCCATTGGGAATCGAAATTACGCTATGACGACCCAGCGCATAAAAGTCCTCCATTTTTCGTGAACTCGCCTCCCCGACCGCAACGTGGGCATCGACTCTCAGAGACAGAAACCGAGTCCGCCACAGGGCGATCGCATCCGTCGTTCTCAAAGGCAACTGATCCACGCGAATCACACGAGCGTATGGAAGCAACAACGCAGCACTTAACGCCGTTAAACACGCCCAGGGAGTACAAAGATTAATGTGAATAATATCGGGACGTAATCGATTAAATGTTAGAAGATGATCCAGAAAGTTATCAGACAAGCAAATTCTAGAAGATTGAGAGCGACGATCAGCGATCGCATTTACAACCAACGACGAAACGCCCACAACGGTGATCTCAATCTTCTCAGACGCGGTTGCAACCAAATGACCCAAACTGATCTCAGCCCCTCCAATACCAGCCGAATCGGTATAAACCACTACTCGCAAAGGACGATTTAACATTAGATAATGGCAGTAGAAGCGACCTTAGAACGTTTTGACAACACAGATTGATATACTTTAATATGAGAATCTGCAATGCTAGACCAATCAAATCGTTGACTAAATTGATACCCACTAACACTAAGCTGATTTCTCAGCTCAAAATCACAAAGCAGATTGAGTAATGCATCAGATAACTGAGCAATATTGCGGGGAGCAACCGCTCTCACATTCGGCAAATCACTACGATCAACACAAGTCACAATCACAGGCAATTGGTGCGCCATCAACGCCAGCAGAGAGCCACTTTTGAGCGTGACCCCATGATTAAAAGGCAGTACCCCAATGTCAGAAGCCGTGAGGTAATGAGAAGCCGTATCCGCATCCAAATAGCCCGTCATGTGAACGTGATTTTTTAGATCGAGTTGAGCGATCGTATCCTCTAATTTTTGCCAATAGTTTTGAGCATCACTGCCCCACAGCGCCAAACTCTCAACCCCGCCAATCAACACCAATCGCGCTTCAGGCTGAGTGACCAAAACCTTTTTGAAAGCGGGTAATAACGTTTCTAATCCTTTAACGGGATGCAGAAATCCAAAGAAAGCAATGACTTTTGAATGCTCTGTCCACTGACAAGCCTGCAATAACTGCTGACGAGCGATCGAGCGCGCAACCTTCGCCACTTCAACATTGACCCCAATGGGAATTCGATGAGTTTGAATATGTGGTAAACGCTCACTAATGACTCGTTCTGCATCTACAGTCGTGGTAACAATTATATCGCTTTGAGTGATCAAAAAGCCATCTTCACGATCCCACCAGCCCCGTTTCTGCCCCGATGTCTTCAACCATTCAACCAGCGATGTGGGAATCCATTTCAGCTGCCATTCCCACCAGCCATACTCATGAATGGTTGTTACGATCGGAGAGTGCCACCTCGACAGCCTCAACAGCAGTGGTAGTAGGAAGATGGCCCGATCGAATCCATAAGTTCCCGCAGCGTGTTGAATGTGTAAGATATCCGCCTGAGTTTGGTGAATCGCTCGAATTAAGGGAATCAGATTGCTGATATTCCAATCCTTTACAACACCTCGAATTGTCGAATCAGTTCCCGCCTCATGAGTGGTCAAAACGATCGTTTCGATTCCCCGTTCAGTCAGCGCATTTCTCAAGCGATCGGTATAGTGGGCCACGCCACAGCGATCGGGTTTGTAAGTGCCAGCAATTAGCGCAATCCGGGTCATTCTCTAGAGCGTTGTCGTTCAACTTTCGTTCATCTTATTGTGTCGGATGCATTGAGATTGCCAATCTACTTTTCGGTAGAATATTTTGCATTTTTCTGATGAGCATTGACTTTTGTAAACGTAAATTTCTAATACAAATCTTCAGTTAGAGAGAGGAGAAACCGTATCATAAGCTACAGAATAAATTTTATCGCGTTCTACAAACTTCTCGAAAACGAGGCTTTAAAAGGGCGCAACCCTGACGCTACAAAGGATCGTGTTATGCCACTAGAATCAAACTTTTGTGCCATCAATCCCTCATCCCGCGCTTGGGAAGCACTTCGAGGTCGATCGGTTAGCTGTTCTCCCAGATCTACGCCCTCAATGTGGGTGAGATTGCTTAACCCGCCCACTGCATTCAGCTTTGATGAAGCGTGGCTCCTCTGCCAATCTGCCGAAAACCACTGGTTAGCCTGGATTCCCGACTACGGCGAAATCTTGCTGCACACCGACGAATTTTGCAGCCTGACAGAAGATTAAACCACCGATTAAAAAGCCCTCAAACCCTGTGTCAATGACGCACTCAATTTTTACATCTAAGGGCAATGTACTCGCGGATATGATCTGCAACTTGCTCCTGCAAATCATCGAGCAGAGATTTGAGCATTTTGACGATCGTCGTAATAGCGGAAGACATAAGCTCAGGAGTCGTAAGTAATCTGGGGCAATACTTGAGAGTCATTTGTTGATTTTAAGTAGATAGGTTGCACCTGGAGAATGTAGATTTCTGTCTACTAAATTCCACAAAACTTACTGAAGTGTACTAAAACTTAGATGGGTAGAGCATTTGAGATGGCTTTGATCCTCGACCTACAACCCCAACTGTTACACGAGGATCTTGAGACGTTGATGTATATGACGCGATCGGAGTCCTACGACTTTCAGACATCGCTTGATGATTCTTTTTTCACCGCATGTGATCAAGGATTTGATGATGAATGGAGACGAATCATTGCCAACAATCAGCATCGGATGGGAGAGGAATCTTTCTCCGAGACTTATAACCAGACTCGTCGAAGCGTTTTTCTTAACAACCAGTTGTGTTTTCGTATTCTGATTGATGATGATACATACGACAACACCTGGTGGGCGTTTTCAGAGTGGCTATTTTCAATTAGCACTAGTGAAGGATTAGTCGGCTATCTTTTGGATGTTCTGGATTTAACACGCACGGAGCCTGACCTAATCTATTTTGAGAAAGCAGGGATGACTACGATGACTACCCGATCGGTCAAAAATTGCACGATTCCCAATTCTCTGATGCACTCTATTAACGAGTTGCTAGGAGGTTCTGATAGATGAGTTTTTGCGCGAAAGTAACTAGGTCAAATGAACTTCCATACAAACCAACAATGTGGCATGATTGGCGATAGAGTCATCGAATAAGGAATATGTCTACTTATCAAGAGATTCGCCGCGAAGTTAAAAATCTTAATCCCGATGAGCAACTCCGTCTGCTAGAAGAGTTGGCTGCAATGGTGCGTCGCCGTATGCTGGTAAAACCGAAACGTAGCATTGTGGAACTAGAAGGCTTAGGAAAAGAAACTTGGCAGGGAATTGATGCTCAAGAATACGTTAACCAGGAACGTGATTCATGGGATGGCTGACTCAGCTACAAGGTAAAGTTGTTGGTTTAGATACGGCACTACTCATCTATTTGATTGAGCAAAATGAGACATATTTAAAGGTTGTTCGTACCTTTTTTCAAGCAATGAGCCGGGGTGATTTTCAAGTCGTGACATCTACATTGACTTTGACAGAGGTGCTGGTTCATCCACTTCGGGCGGGCAATATAGAACTTGTTGAACAGTACCGCGATATTATTCTTGATCAAGAAAGTCTAACCACAGTATCTATCTCTGCTGAGATTGCCGAAGTTGCGGCCCAGTTGAGAGCAACACGTAATTTGAGAACTCCAGACGCAATTCAGGTTGCAACTGCTATACGAGAAGGTGCTACGTTTTTCTTAACGAATGATAGGCGCTTAAGTACTGTCCCAGATTTAGAAGTTTTAGTTTTGAATGAGCTTCTGAGTAAATAGACACTCAACTGGAACGTTAATCTGGAGTTCTAAAGAGCATGAAATCACGCTTCAAATCACGCTTGTCTTTTTGGTTGAGTCGTCCTTTAAGAAAAACATTATCTGGACTGCAAACTCAACAGGCTGATCTCGCAGATCTTTACTTTTGTTATCGACTTTTGTTAGGGCGAAAAGCAGACGCAGAAGGGTGGCAGGCGTGGTCTAAAAATGTCGCTTCAGGAATATCGATCGACGAGCTTGTCAAAGGCTTTTTAGAGTCTCAAGAATTTCGCAAAAAGCAGACGCTCAGATCAAAAGATCGCATTGTGACGAATGATTTTGTTCTCTATGTCGATCCGAATGATTCTCCGGTTGCAAATACAATTTCTCAACATCATTCTCAAGATCATTTCCAACAAAAGTATGAACCTCATGTAACAACAACTCTGCAAAATATTTTGCAACCTGATCATGTTTTTGTCGATGTGGGGTGCAATATTGGCTGGTTTGTTTTAGTCGCAGCTTGTAAATTGAAAAAGGGGAAAGTAATTGGATTTGAGCCAAACCAAAATTGCCTACAACTTCTCTATCGCAGCCTTCATGAAAATGAGTTTGAGAATGTGGTGATCTTTCCGTATGCGGCAACGGATAAACATAAGCTCTTGCAACTGAGTGGTCATGCTGCTTATGGATTTGTTCATTCAGTTGATGAGTCTGATGCTGACTATGTGCAAGGAGTGGCGATCGAGACTCTACTCCAGCACGAACCCAAAATTGATGTTGTAAAAATGGATATCGAAGGTCATGAACCGATCGCTCTTCAAGGCATGACAGAAACTTTGCATAAACACAAACCGATCGTCATTTCTGAGTTTCATCCCAAGTTGATTCAATCTTCTGGAAACGGGCAGCCTCAAGAATATTTAGACACACTTGCCAGGTTGGGATATCAACTTTCGGTGATTGAGCTTTCTGGCAATTTAAAAGCAATGAATGAGCCATCTGAGGTGATGAATTATTGGCATCAGATTAACCAAAAATTCGGAACCGGAGATACGATGCATCTGGATATCTTGGCAACCGCGATCGTTTAATTAAAGATTAGGTCGAGCCTTTCTTGAGACGATTTGAGCGATTGATCGGGAGAACTGCGTCCCATTAACGTGGCTTCGATCGCTCGTCCTAAGTTATCTGAGATGCGATTGTAACCCGGAAAAATTGGGCGCGATCGTCCATACTTTGCTTGATTTAAAAACACATCGACGGCGGGCTGTTTGGCCTTGAATTCCTGGTAAGCAGCACTCTCGCGAGATTTTAGATTGATGGGCAAATAGCCAGTGCCGATCGCCCATTCGGTTTGAAAGGCTTCGCTCATCACGTATTCGGCGAAGGTGAAGGCGGCTCGTTCTCGATCAGGTGTCGATTTAAAGAGAAACAGATTTTCGCCCCCGATCGCCGTTGCCTGTCGAGTTCCCGATGGAATGGGCATCACGCCAAAATCCGTTTTCGTCGCTTGCAGTTGTCCCAGTGTCCAGGGCCCGGAAATCTGCATGGCCACTTTGCCTGCCAAAAAGCCATCCAACTCATAGCCGCGCTCTGGTTGCGAAAGAATAGCCGAACCGTCTTGAATCAAGTCACGCCAAAATTGCAGCGCTGCGATCGCGCCTTTATTGACGATCGTCACATCCTCTTTGATGACCGAACCTGTGTTGTCGGGAGTACCCGATTGAACTGCTGTTTTCTCAATCAACTCGCCGCCACCGCTCCACATAAACGGCAACCACGTAAAGACGCTCCATTCCCCTTTGCCCAATGGCAGCAGCATTCCGTGTTGATCAACTCGTCCGTCGCTGTCGGTGTCACGAGTTAGCCGCCTCGCCACCTGACGAAACTCATCCCACGTCTGCGGTAGCTCCGTAATGCCCGCCGCCTTGAACAAACTAGGACGATAATAAATCCCGACATTGTTGGTGCTAAAAGGAATCGACCAATTTTGTCCCTGATAATTCATCGTTTCAAAAAGGGCGCGATCGAGTTCTCCTTTGAGTGGTGAAGTCGCGAGAAAATCATCCAACGGGCGCAGCGCATCCAATTCGACCAACTGACCTGTCAACATGGGCGCAAACCAAAGCATATCCGGGGCAGCATTTCCCACCACAGCCGCGAGAATTTTGGGCATTTGCTGATCGCCCTGACCCACGTAAATCGACTCAACTTGAATATCAGAATGCTGCTGATTAAACTTGTCCACCAGCTTTTGCAAAACATCTCGATTGGGAGGCGGATTCACCCCTTGCCAAAGCGTGAGTTGAATTGCAGAGGATTGTAAAGCTGAATGACCCTCGCAGCTCGTCAGCAGTAAGCTCAAAAATAAGCAAGCAACCAACCCAATCAACCAACGCTGCATGATTTGAATCATTGTTTTGAATCCCTCGCCCGCACCAATCTCTATCTTACGGGAGTCAGTTTAGCGCTCGATCGCTTCGATAATCTAAATATCTCACTATTTGGAAAGATTTTCTGATGAGAAAACTGCTTTCTGGTCTTTCAGTTTTGGCGTTGATGCTGTTGGCTGGCTGTCGATCGACGCAAAAAGATGCAGCGATCGAAATTACTTTAAGCGGCTGGCAAAGCAATCCGGCTGAGTCACGACTATTAGAACAGGTGATTGATCAATTTGAGAAAAAATACCCTAATATTCAAGTCAAGCGAGAAGTCATCAACAGTCAATATATGGATGTGATCAAAACTCGTTTGATTGGAGACGTGGCTCCAGATGTATTTTATTTAGATTCATTTGAAGCTCCTTTACTGATGAAATATGAAGTACTAGAGCCGTTAAATTTGTATATTACACCTGAACATAATATCAAAGATTTTGAATCATCTTTAATGAATGCTTTTAAGCAAAATGACAAAATCTATGGTATTCCTAAAGACTTTTCCACACTCGCTCTTTTCTATAATCAAGCTGCTCTTTCTCAAGCAAACATTGCGCCTCCTAAAACCTGGAATGAATTAATTCAAAAGTCTAAAAGACTGACGATCGACCAAAATAAGGACGGCAGAATTGATCAATATGGAATGGGAGTCGCTCCAGAACTTGCAAGGCAGTCTTTTATGATCAAAGCTTTTGGTGGCAAGCTAGTAGATCAGAAAAACTACGCTGCATTCGCCGCCCCAGAAGGCTTGAAAGGATTGCAATTAGTGGTAGACCAGTATCGAAACGATCGCTCTGCCGCTCAACCGTCTGATGTAGGAGCAAACTCGAATAGTGAGGGATTTGGACAAGGGAAAATCGTGATGGCGATCGAGGGTGCCTGGGCAATTCCCTACTTTCGAGAAACCTTTCCTAACTTAAAGTTTGCGACCGCAGAAGTGCCGACAATTAATGGTAAAAAAGGCACAATGGCGTACACGGTTGCCTATGTGATGAATCGCCAATCAAAACACAAAGAAGCTGCCTGGAAACTGATCGAATATTTGACCAGCCCAGAAGGAATGAAAGCATCAGGTAATCAGGGGTTTGCATTGCCATCGCGTCGATCGGTCTTAACCGAGTTGGGATACGATCGCGATCCGCTTTATGCGCCTCTAGTCGCCGGAGCCAAATACGCCACTATCTGGCAAGCAGGCGAAACTTTACCCACAATTCTCACCAATTTTGACAATCAATTCATTAGCGCTTTGTTAGGAGAGCAATCATTACCCGATGCGATGAGAAAAGCTCAAGATACCGCAAATCGAGAAATTTATTTATCAAACTAGTGATGCTAAAAAAACACTTCTGGAACAAACAAAGTTCGAGAGAAGGCGTGACGGGCTATGTTTTTATGATGCCTACGATCGTCATTTTAGGTATCTTTTTAGTCTTACCGATTCTCTACACGATCGTACTCGCATTTCACAGAGTTCAACTTTTGGGTGAGGTGAGTTACCGATTTAATGGATTGAGAAATTTTGTACGAATGGGAAGCGATGAGCGAGTCTGGATCGCTTTACAAAATACGGTTGAATATGTGGCGATCGTCGTTCCAATTCAGACGCTACTTGCCCTTAGTTTAGCTTTAGCATTGAATACAAAAATTAAAGGAAAAAGTTGGTTTCGGGTAGCCTTCTTTTTACCAACCGTAACTTCTTCAGCCGTCCTGACACTGATTTTTATGTGGATTTATAATACGAATGGCTTACTAAATAGCTTCCTTGGCTTATTCGGAATTTCTGCGTACAACTGGCTAGGCGATCCAGAAGTGGCGCTCAAGGGAATCATGATCATGAACATTTGGTCAACGGCACCGCTGTTTATGGTGATTTATCTAGCAGCCCTTCAAGATATTCCAGAAAGTTTATATGAGGCAGCCGTGATTGATGGCGCGACACCCTGGGAAAAGTTTTGGTGCATCACACTTCCCTTTTTGAAACCTGTTACTTTTTTTGTGATTGTAATGGGAGTAATTGGGACGTTTCAATTATTTGATCAGTCTTATATCTTCTCTAATGGCTCAGGCGGGCCGAATAATGCAACCTTGACGATCGTGCTTCTAATCTACCAATACGCCTTCAAAAACTTGGATATGGGCTACGCATTAGCGCTGACGTTAATGTTAGCTTTTGTGATTATGAGTGTGACTTTAATTCAAAGAACGCTGTTCAAAGAAGAAAGCTTAGATTAGGTGAAAAAATGATGCGATCGCTAAGGTCAAACTGGCTTCTCTATGTAGGATTAGTCCTCTACACGGTGATCACGTTCATTCCATTCACCTGGGCGTTGTCTGCCTCGTTCAAGTCGTTGGCAGAGATCTCGGCGGGGGGCGCTAACTTTATCCCACAGGAGTTTACGATCGAGAATTATCAGAAAATCTTCACACAAGAGCCTTTATTTGGAAGATGGCTCTTCAACAGTGTCTTAGTAGCAGTGATTGTAACAACCTTCAATCTACTATTTAATTCAATGTCGGGATATGCCCTAGCGAGAATTCATTTTCCGGGTAGAAAATGGTGGTTTTTTCTGATTTTGGCGGTCTTAGTAGTCCCCGGTCAGATTACATTACTCCCCAAGTTTTTGATTTTAAAATCCTTCGGATGGCTTAATTCTTATCAAGGATTAATTGTTCCCACTTTAGTCAATGCCACCTTTATTTTTATGATGCGTCAGTTCTTTCTCAACTTTCCCAAAGAATTAGAAGAAGCGGCCGCATTGGATGGATTAAACCGTTTTGAAACCTTTTTTCAAGTCGTTTTACCGCTTGCAAAACCTGCTTTAGCAGCTCAAACAATTTTCATTTTCATGAGTTCCTGGAACGAATTTCTCTTACCGCTTGTCGTCATGTCTAACCCAGAAATGTTCACGCTACCGTTAGGGCTAAATGCTTTTAAGGGGGAATATATTACTTATTGGAACTACATCATGGCCGCCTCAATGGTGTTTACCCTTCCCGCTCTGGCAATCTACGCCTTTTTTAATCGCTACTTTATTCAAGGAGTCACCTTTACAGGCGGAAAATAAGAACCCTTTGATCGCAATTTTTGTCTATTCTATAAATCGAGCGACTTTCTTACATTTTCAATCAGGCATTCTCAATCAGGTATGGCAGGACATAGCAAATGGGCAAACATCAAGCGGCAAAAAGCCAGAGTAGATGCTGTCAAAGGGAAAGTGTTTACCAAAATCTCACGGGAAATCATCGTCGCTGCGCGGAGTGGCGTTCCTGATCCAGCCAGCAACTTTCAACTGAGAACGGCGATCGACAAAGCCAAAGCCGCAGGCATTCCCAATGACAACATCGATCGCGCGATCGCCAAAGGTGCAGGCAAACTCGGCTCAGACGCACCGTTGGAAGCGATCCGCTACGAAGGATATGGGTCAGGGGGAGTCGCTGTCTTAATCGAAGCCCTGACTGACAACCGCAACCGCACTGCCGCCGAACTACGGATCTCCTTTAGCAAAAATGGCGGCAACCTGGGCGAAATAGGCTGTGTCGGCTGGATGTTTGAGCAAAAAGGCGTGGTAGAGGTTTCCTTCGCGCTACAAAAATCGAGCCGAGGGCGCGACTCCTTGCGGGTAACTCAGAGAGATCGTTCCCCTCACCCAGAACCTCTCAACGAAGATGAATTTCTCGAAGCCTGCCTCGAAGGAGGAGCCGAAACCTACGACCTGATTGACACCGAAGACGGAAAAGTTGCCGAAGTTTTCACGCAGGTCGAAAATCTCGAAACCTTGAGCCAAACCCTCAAAACCAAACACTACACTGTCACTCAAGTCGAACTGCGCTGGATTCCGCAAAACACGATGGAGGTCACCGATCCAGACCAGGCACGATCGCTCCTCAAACTGATGGAGGCGCTCGAAGACCTCGACGACGTTCAGAGCGTCACCGCAAACTTTGAGATGGCAGACGACCTGATCGCCCTGAGCATCGTGTAGACCTGCAAAAGAAAATCCCCGGAGCAACCAGGATGCCCCCATCCAAGCTGTCTCCGAGGAGTCTGTGCTCTATTCGTCTACTAGGATAGGCTTCCTTTCCCAGGTTCCCCTTCCTCCAAGTGGGTGGACTTATCAGGTGATAGTTAGTTATGAATCGACAGAACTCTCAGTTTCATCGATCGCAACCCTAAATCGCAGAATTAATTGTGCAGTCGATCGCGTTCACCGCCTTACTGCAATGAGAAGAACGATCGCGTCGTCATCGCTGGTTGTTTTAACTATCTGTCACATCTTTAACGTGAATTCGATGAGAGTTTTTTCGCTTCGTTGTTCACGGCTTCTGCCCCCCAAGCTGCCAATTTTGGCGGACTTTCAGAGAGGAATTCTGGTTCCAAGTCCCTCACTCGTGGGGGATTTAGGAGGCGTGCCTGGATCTAAAAGCGAAGCGAAGCGTTCATCGAACTGACGTATCTTTAAATGGATATCAACAGTTCTATTGCGCCAAGTTTGCAAAAAAAATTCCTCAAAGAAACCTGGGATGCCCCCATCCAAACTTTCTCTGAGGAGTCTGTGCTCTATTCATTTACTAGAATATAGTTCCAAACAGGCTTTCACCTCCTCCAGAAGGGTCGCCTGACTGGGTGATTTGGACTATCTAAGGCGCAACTTTAGAACTGTCAGTGCCCAATAGTTCGGCGATCGCTTGGTGCTCGGCGGGGGGATGAGAGGGCAGTTGTTGACGCGCATCAGTAATCAGCCAGTCAAGAGAAGCGGCTTGTACGTCGATCGTGGCACCCGTCTTATCAACGCAATACCGACCATAAACCAGCTTATCGACTAACCGAACGCCCGGCCCAAGCCGAGAATATTCAAAAATCACGCTGTTATCGACGGTTGCCCCACTACAGACCCAGCAGTTTGGCCCAATCATCGTCGGCCCAACAATCTTCGCCCCATCCTCGATACAGGTCATGCTGCCAATATAGACTGGGCCCTGAATGTCAACTTTGTCCCAATTGACCGAGACATTTAGCCCCGTGTAAATCCCTGGAGCAACTTCATGCCCTGGAATCGCCACATTTTTGACTTCACCCTTCAAGACGCTGCGAATCGCGTGCCAGTAGTCAGGGACTTTGCCAATATCAACCCATTCAAAATCCATCGGCAACCCATAAAAGGGCGCATTCATCTCCACCAGTTTGGGAAAAAGCTCTCCCCCAATGTCGTATTCTTGCCCCGATGGAATGTAGTCCAGGATTTCGGGTTCAAAAATATAGATCCCAGTGTTGATATTGGTGCTGAGGGCTTCTTCGATCGACGGTTTTTCCTGAAAGGCTTTGATCTTGCCGTCTTCGTCGGTCACCACTACTCCATAGCTCGGCACTTCTTCGAGGGGAACGGTTTTCATAATCACGGTGGCGATCGATCCCTTCTCTCGGTGCCACTTCACCGCAGCCGTCAAGTCCAGGTCGATCAAAGCGTCGCCACAGAGCACCACAAAGGTATCGTCAAAAAACGGGGAGAAATCCTGAATCTTTTTCATGCCGCCCGCCGAACCGACCGCCTCGCCAACCAGTTCGCCATCGACAATTCGCCCTTCAAACGAGTAGCCAATCTGCACCCCAAAGCGCTGCCCGTCTCGAAAATAGCTTTCGATCTCGTAGGCTAAGTGGCTCACATTTACCATGATTTCGTCAAACCCGTGTTGACGAAGCAACTCAAGCAGAAACTCCATCACAGGCTTTTGCAGAATGGGAATCATGGGCTTGGGAGTCGTATACGTAATCGGACGAACCCGCGTACCCTTCCCGGCCGCCAGAATCATGGCTTTCATAGATCGTTTTCTCTCAACCCTACACCATCAAAATGCAATCAGAAATCTCGCGATCGAGGTCTCTTTCCAACTATTCACAAACTACTGTTTTAGCAGAGTCCAAAAAAATGTCATCGACCAAACCAGTCTTGTCGTGAATATAACGATTCTCGCTCAAATTCGACACCGCCTAAAGACCGAACCCTCAACAGTAAGCGCCAAGAAGTTTTCTCGCTGCTCCAGTTTGGGACAAGGCTGCTCAAATGCGGGCGAAAACGGAGAATCGTGTAACCTTGCCAACCTTAACGTACGCCGACAGGTTTCGTCGATTGGCTGATTGTAAATTGTTGGTGTTAGATTGCTGACATCAAAATAAAACAGGGTGGTGAAGTTTTTTTTCTTCGTGGTTTTTACTTTGCGGTTTGGCGCTTCTGCTCCTTGCTGTGGAGAACTTTAAACCAAGATTTCTAATTCAAATCGCTCAAGGGCTAATCGGACAAAATACTGGTGGATAGGTCACTTAATTCTGATCCTCCCAGTAAGAGAGACTTGACTTTGAGATCTTGATAAAACTCTTCTTGAGCAAGCTCGACTTTAGATTGGGCAGACAACAGCAGCAGCGCCCAAAACACGCCCACTCGCTCATGATTGGGGTGAGAAGCATGGGCGGCTTCATCGGGATCAGAAGGACGCTGGGCCTTGAGGGCCACCCAAAATTCTAAAACCAGGTCAAAATCGATCCAGTCTTTGCCCTGTGCGACATCCGTCCAGTGTTCGAGAAAAAACTGCTCGATCGCCACTGCCATTTCTGAGAGATTTTCCTGGTGGGCGAGGGCGGCGATCGCTTTGACGGCCTGCGATCGAGTTTGCTTTTTGGGGCGACGAATGGCAGAACGTGGGGCTTTGTCCTCCAGCGCTTCGGCAATCAGTTGTAGCTGGTCGATTAGTTCTTTAAGCGTGACTCGACGGTTTCGAGGCGGTTGGGCCACGGCTCTACGTCGTAGCTGACGTTCTAGATTAAGCGGTAGGGCGTTCCCATTCAGGTCGGCTCCTTCCAAGAAGTCTTCTTCATACTCCGATTCAGCGAGCGGTTCAGGTTGAGTAATGCTGTCTGCTTTGAGCAACAACAACATAGATGCATAGAGAAACGCCTGCCCCGACTGTGAAAGATTAGATTCGTACTGTTCTCGTCCGCTCGCCGTGGGTGCCAACTCACTTAAGAAGCGATCGATGACATCAATCACCTTCACATCCCAGGGGTCAATTTCTCCCCGTTCTGCCAGGTCAATCAGGAGGGCGATCGCGTCCTGTGCTAAAGAGAGGGTCATAGGGGAAGGGATGAGGGATGAAAGCTGAATGGTCTTATGGTGGCACGATTGTAGCGAATTGGTCACTTGATTTTGATCTGCACAAAGTAGGCGGCCGCCAGCAGAATAAACACCAGCAGCACACCAGGCACCCAAAGACTCCACAAACTACCCAGATCAACCAGTTTCATCCCTCATCCCTCTCGCGAAGCGTGCCGCCAGCGGCAACCCCTCATCCCTCATCCCTCATCCCTCATCCCTCATCCCTCACTCTCTACTGAGCAAAAACTTCCCTCGATTCGGCATCCTGAGCTTGGGGTAGTAGTCGTTGTTGTTCTTGAATTTCAGCCTTGTAGCGTTCGACATCTTGTTCTAGTTCTTGAATACGGTCTTCTCGGAGGTCAAGCTCTTTGCGACTGTCCATCATCCGTTGAATCTGACTCCAGACGCTAAACACCCAGGCCATGACGGCCCCGATGCCCATCGCCAAAATTAGCTCGATCGACAAAGGTGCCTGCACCTGTACACCCTCAACCACTCGAATCACAGTAGGTTCGGTGTTTTCAATGCCAAATAAAACCAGAGCCAAGCAAATCACAAAGATCAGCAAAAAATTGATTTGTCTCATCGGGTTGATTCTCCAATTACGCGGTTCTGTGTACCAACTTTTGGGAAATGGGTCGAGCAAGAAAATGCAGTTCAATTATGCAGTAGTCTGTGATTTTGTCTTGGAATTCGTTGCAAAAACGTAAGGAGTGAGCGGTGAGGAGTGAGGAGAAATGGGTAGGGGTTTTTTAGGCTGTTTTCACAAAAGAAATGATCAAACGTCGGGTGAGCAAGGCTGACATTAAGATCGAGACGCTACGGAGTTGAATTTTAGAAACTTTTTATATAGTAGAAATCTTTTTAACTGGACTAAAAGCTGGAAATTTGCCTGGGTTTGAGAACTGCCTGGAGGTTATTCGATCGGCGGATATTCAGTACGGATGACTTCGGTGACGACGATCGTGGGGGGTTTGACATTGCGAATGATGTCGATCGTGCCTTTGATGGTGCCAGCGACGGGGACGGCAACAAAAACACCCAAAAATCCGCCGATTTGTAGACCGATGAGCAGGGCGATAAAAATCCACAGGGGGTTGAGTCCGGTAAAGTCACCCATAATTTTGGGCGCTAACAGATTGTCTCGAACTTGCTGCAAAATGATGGCGGCGATCGCCACTTGAAAGGCTAACCAGACGCTCTGAAACATCACCAAAATCGTCACAATCCCAATCCCCAAGGCGGCACCAATAAAGGGAATTAATTCGGCGATGCCAACGATTAGCGCAAACAGCAGCGTAAAAGGAACTCTCAGCGCGAAAAAAATGGGAATCAGCCCGCCTGCCATAAATAGGGCTAAAAGAATCTGACTCAAAAAGAAATTGTGAAAATTAAGCCGCAGTGACTCGCTAAAGGGAATGCCATATTTGGGTGGCAACAGGTTGATCAAACCTCGCCAGAGCCGAGCGCCATAGAGCAGCATATAGAACGCCAGCACGATGATCAAAATGGTGTCAATGATTCCAGAAACCGTTCCTAGAGCCAGTCCGAGCGCTTGAGGAGCGACTTCTTGAATTTGATTTTCGATCTGGGTACTGATGCGTCCGCCAAATCCTCTGAGGTCGATCGGCAGATTTCTCGTCTTTGCCCAAGCATCCCACGCCTCAAAATTTTGCCGACTCGCCTCTAGCCAACCTGGAATTTTTTCGAGCAGTTGGTTGACCTGGCTGATCAAAATCGGCACCAGCGTCACGCCCAAAATCCCCAAAATTGTCACCGTCGCCAGCAAAACCAACACAACGGCCCCGGTGCGACGAATGCGGGCCCGCTCAAAAAATTCGACAGGGTAATTGAGCAAAAAAGCCAAAATGGCCGAAATCACCAGCACTGTCACAGAATGCTCAAAATAGCGCAACACTTGACTAAGGAGCCACACATTGAGGGCGACGATCGGCCCACTCAAACCCAAGACCAGCAATCTGCGGAGCTGTAGCTCATCTGAACGGCGTGACATTCTTGCAAAGAGGTAGGGGGCGGAGAAACTGGAAGCATTAAAGGATTAAAGTCTGGCTTTCGCAATTCTGCACAGTTAGAGGGAGACAGTCAAAGGGAGAAGAATCTACGGAAACGAAGGCTGAGGCGGGTCGTTTCGTTTAAGATAAATTCCCCCGGCGACGAGTAGCCCAATCACAACAGCCCCAATTCCCAGCGGACTAGGCATCCAAAAGGTCGCTTCGAGATGATTTTTTTGACCTGGCTGGAGTGTCCAAATTAAGTGCTTGTCCGATCGCCGCACCTGAGTAGCCCCCACATTTCGAGCATTCCAGGGAGTTGTTAGATCAAACTCTAGTTCAATTAAAGAACCGGGACTGAGCAGCAAGGAGCCATCTGAAGATTGAACGCCGAGCGATCGTAGATCCAGGTCATAGATCAGCCGAGTTCTTTCTAAGAGAAGAAAGTTGCCTTGTTTGACCGTCAGATGAGAGTCAATTTTGGGCAGATCCACCGTTTTGGCGGAGCGTTTTTTACGGGTGTCCTTAAAGTCGGAGCTAAAAAATTCATTAAACTTTGCTTCTAATTCTTTACCGCTGCCAAACGGGATCGTCACCCAAACTTCTTGATCAGACACCCGGCGAATTTTGCCCTCAACTTTGCGCGCCCGATTTTCAACATCGTTTAGCCATGCCTGCCCGGTGGTCAGTCGCTCATCGAGACGAATCTGCTGCACGATCGCTCCTTGATTGGGACTGTCAAAATTTACGCCCAAGTTGTAGCGCACACAGCCCGACAGCATCAGTGTTGAGAGCAGCACGATCCCAACGAGGCGAAACCATACCAAGACACGGGTTAGAGATGACATCACAAAAGCTTTTAGGTTGAGAGTTCTAAGCAGCATGACACAGGCGGATTGATATCACCTAACATCTAATCACTAATTGCTAGAAGGAGCGAGAGGCAATGGGACGATCGCTAGACGCTCTAAATCAACATCAATTTAGTGAAGTTTTTCGCGACCGGATCTTCTGTCTCCAACGCCTCAATTCTGAGAAACTTCAGAATAACCTCAGTTCAATGGATGTTTTCCACCGCATCTCTCATTAAACTTGTGTTAGCTCAACCACGCCAAGCCGCCTAGAATCAGTCCGATCGCGCCTAGTGCTACCCAGATAAACCGATTGTCTCGGGTGTCAACCTGACTTAAATCAATAGGTTCCGGGATGGTAAGACGGGGCTTTGAGGCAGGCTTGCGAGGCATAGTTAGGGCAAATTTAGACACTCCCAAATTGTCAGGCGAACCGTTGTCTGGCAGTTTGGAGAGGTCAGGAATCTCGGTCAGCCATTCAGGACGGGTTCTCAACAAGGGCGCTTCGAGAATGTGGATCAGCCGTCTGGCTTGCTGACGAGTTTTGAGATCGGGGTGACGACTGATTTGACGGCAAAGATTGAGGGCTTCCGATCGCTGTCCGGCCGCTTCGTAGGCAGTGACTAACCAAATCTGCACTTCGCCTCCTAGCCGTGATCCTGACTCGACCAGGGCGCTGGCCCGTTCTAAATGCTGAACGGCTTTGCGGTAGTCGCCCCGCTCAAAGGTATTTTTGCCTGATTCATATTCAGTTTTGACCAGTTCTAAGCTCTCAGAAGTCACAGGTTTCTATCGTTTTAGGTGATCTGACTTCTGCATCCTAAAACATTCGAGCCGTTGAATTCCACACCTGCAAGGTAGACACGGACTAGCGTTAAGCCAGCAGTCCATCAAGCTTCGGTGTGGTAGATCGAGTGAGTCCTTCGTATGTAGGAATTTAGGGGCAACTGGAACTCATCGGCAAAGCGCATAATCTCATCAAATCGACGTGCTTTGAAGTTCTACTCGTCGCTCCAACTGGGGTTGCGTTTGATGACGATTTCTCGCTTATCGACCATTGTTAGCACCGTTGGCAGATCACGCGAAACTCGATCGCTCAGTTTCAACTGTCTCACCGACTGATCAAACGTCTTGCCCTCGGTCATGGTGTAGGCAATGTCTTCGATTTCTGTCCAGGTGACGTTACTTTCGACAAAAGCTTTGGCCATGACATTTAGCAGGTTTTCCCACTTGTTGCCCTCCTCTTTAGTCATCATTGTGTGAGGAATGTTGAGCAACTGATCAAAGCAGTAATACCAGGATTTGGGCTGGCGCTTTAGCGTATTTTCGTAGAGCGTTTGGTGGTCAAGATTGCTGACGGCGCGATCGGCTTCGGTCGAAATAATGAACATGGGAGCCGAGGAGCTAGTTTTTGATCGCTGCAAAATTTCTTTTCCCATTTCCAAAAACACGCGCAGAGCAGGCACCTCAAACCCGCCGTAGCCGATCACTTTATCAGGAGGAGCCTCTGGTTTCCAGGAGAAATAAGTGCTAAACACATTCACTACCAGATCGATGACTTTGTTGCTACTGCTGAGATAAGGGGCAAACAACAGGGCGCGATCGAGTTGGTCAGATTTCTCCAATGCCAACCAGGCCGCCATCGTCCCGCCCCCTGACAGTCCTCCGACGATGACGCGATCGCCTAGCGTTTGAGCCTTTTGGAGCCAGGTGAGCACAAATTGTTTGTAAACATCCGGTTCGTCTGGTAGAGGTGGCGGATTGTCTTTGCCCCAGTCGCCTGCTTTTCCATGACCTGGCAGCCGAGGAATAATCACGTTGTAGCCTGCGTTGTAGAACGTGCGCCCCATCGGTAAAAACTGGTAAGGAGCCGCCGTGAAGCCATGAAAAAACAGACAGACTTTGGGCGTGGGTGCGGAATGCAGCAAAAATTGAGATCGACAGCCATTGTTGCGAACGGGCAGCTTGTCTTCGTAGGACTTGGTGGTTTGAGCGATCGTTTTAGCCGCTCTGTAAGCCTGAGCTGAAATTTTTGTCATAAAAGTAGACACCGGGGAATGAAAGGGGCGATCGTCTTTTTCTCCTTCCCATAGTGTCTTATGGTTCACTCATTACGCCATAAATTCTGAAGCAACTAGCATCGAGCCAATCCCCGCGTCGGTAAAAATTTCGAGTAGCAGCGCGTGGGGCAGACGACCATCGACAATGTGGGCCGCCCGGACTCCTTGAGCGAGCGATCGCACACAGCAACTCACTTTGGGAATCATGCCGCCCGATACCACGCCACTGTCAATCAATTTTCGCGCTTCTTGAATGTCGAGCTTGGGGATCAGAGTCGAAATATCCTTGTAGTCGCGCAAGATGCCAGCCGTGTCGGTCAGTAAGATTAATTTCTCAGCGCCCAACGCTGCCGCAATTTCTCCCGCTACCGTGTCTGCATTGATGTTGTAGGCCTGCCCAGTCTCATCAGCTGCAACGCTAGAGACCACAGGAATGTGACCATTGCTAACCAACGTTTCTAGAATGCTGGTGTCTACGCTGGTGACTTCTCCCACAAATCCGATGCCTTCTTCGTCCGCAGGTCGCGCCTTAATCAGACTGGCATCTTTGCCACACAGCCCCACCGCCGATCCTCCAGCTTGATTGATCAACGAAACGATTTCTTTGTTAACGCGCCCCACGAGCACCATTTCAACCACATCCATCGTGGCGGCATCGGTGACGCGCAGACCGTTTTTAAATTGAGGCTCGATTCCCAACTTATCTAGCCAGGAGTTGATTTCGGGCCCGCCTCCATGCACGACGATCGGGCGCAACCCTACACAAGCCATAAAGACGACATCGCGAATCACCTTCTCTTTGAGGGCGCTATCTTTCATCGCCGCACCGCCATATTTGACGACGATCGTCCGTCCTGCAAACTGTTGAATATAGGGCAGCGCCTCACTCAAAACACGCACTCGTGTGGCTTCGGCTTTCTCGAAATATTCGCTTTCGTTGAACATGGGCACTGAGGGCAAAAAGGTCACTCGGATGATCACTATTGCCAATTATGGAGTCTACAACTGTTACGCAGAAGACATTTTATGATCGATTTTTGGAAGAGGGCTTTCTTGCAAAATCCAACGGTCACACGCTTGAACTATCATATGGACAAGAAATAGGATTATCAATAGCACAGATTCTATAGAAATATGCTGCACCGGAGACCAACTAAATGTCTAGTGCAAATCTAATTCGGTTAGGCGGACTTGCAGCAATACTTGCAGGCATCCTGCGTGGAGTTGGATCGTTTGTACCCAGTGATGCCCCTAGTGTTGCGATCGCAATCCTTTACTTCTTGACTGATATCTTCATCCTATTTGGAATAATTGGTATATATGGATTTCAGCATCAGGAATCTAGATTATGGGGATTATTCGGATTCCTATTAGCAATCATTGGCATTGTAGTGATACGGACTGGAAGAATCTCTGGGGTCAGTCTATACCCGATCGGAGCAATGATATTTTCAGTAGGTTTGAGCTTGTCAGCAGTTGGTTCTTGGATGGCAAGAAAGCTCCCTCGCTGGGTCTGTGTTTTGTGGGTACTTTCGCCGATCGTAGGATTCATTGGCTACTTCATGCCAGGTCTCAGCTTATTGTTTGTCGTATCTGGGGTGATCTTTGGTATTGGTTTTGCCGGGGCAGGTATCAAGGTATGGTCAGTAACAAGCAAGCGGCCGTCCAGAAAACTTTCCATTTAAAAGAAGTATCTTGAGCCAATAAGATTTAGGGGATCGTCATCCTATTAAAGCTGTTTCATCACGGCCGGAATCAGCGTTGCTGGGATTTTTGAGAGAGCCTGCGTTTGTCCTTGAATGCCGCTGCGCTCATGAAACGCTCTGACGTTTTGCACAATGCAATTAAGGGCAGTCGAGTAAAAGTCAGGCTTGTCTTGCCAGCCGTGGAGCGCCTGAACGTGATGAGAAAGAGACGCTTCGAGATAGGCCAATCGCTGCTGAGTATCCAATTCTGCATGGGTAGCCGTCGCCAACTGATAGAAAGCCGATCCCAAATTGTTGTAGGTTGAGAAGCGATCGAAGGTCAGCGCTGGCGGATGGGGCATGTGAGTCGTCAAATAATCTACGGCGGCGATGGCTTCTTTGTAGGCCGCGATCGCTTGATGTAAATAGCCTTCTGCTTCGTCATAGTGGGTCGAGGGCTGGTTTGCCAAATGCCAGTAAGCAGTCCCCAAATTGTTTTGAGTCGAAGCGTAGGCCGCAGGAGCCGCATCCAAGGTTCGGTACATTAAGGCAATCCGGTAGGCTCCGATCGCCAGCAGCAAAAAGTCGCCCGGAGTCGCATCGGCCTGTTCTGAGCCTTGAGCGCACTGAGCTAAATTCCAGTAAGCGGTGCCCATATTGTTTTGCAGCATGGCATAGTGCAACGGCTCCTGATCGGGATCGTAGTGACGCAGAGCCGCACTGTAATAGGCGATCGCTTGCTGCAAGTTGTCGATCGGGTTTTGGTGCTGGGCCAGATTCCAGTGAGCGGTGCCTAGATTGTTTTGGGTGGCTGCGTACCGAGAAGCTTCCTCTTCGATCTGACGATATTGCAAAGAAGATTGGTAAGCGGCGATCGCCTGTTGCAAATTTTCAGCCGGATTCTGTCGTTGAGCCAAGTCGCTATACGCTGACCCCAGATTGTTTTGAACCATTGCGAAGGTGCTGGGTCGCGTTTGAGGATTGATTTTGCTCAGAGCAAGCTGGTAGGCTTTCAGCGCTTTTTCTAAGTTGGGTAAGGCAATATCAGCCGCCGTCGGACAGCGAGACAGCATCCAATAAAGGTTGCCTACGTCGTTTAACACATCTGGAGCTTGAGAAGAAGTCGGCTCCAAAAATCGCAAAACCTGTTCGTAAGCTCGGACGGTAACCGTGAGATTGGATTGAGACGAATGGCCTTGCTCGACGCGATCGCGATACCAATCTCCCAACTGACGATAGGCGGCGGCATGAGAGGCAGGAGGCGCTTGAGCAAGCTGCAATTCCTCTAAATGCTGCAACAGACGCATCGGTTCTAGACTGGGATGGTCAGCAGCCACCTGATCTAACGAGATTCCATCCGCCTGCTCCACGTCCTGCATGACGGAAGCCAGCACCAAATCGGCAAATTCGGAGTCTGCACGAGTGCGATTGATTGGGGCTTTGGGCTTTGCAGGTTGAGGGTCGGGAGGCGTTGAAAAATTGAGGGATGAGGAGTTGTCTGCGATGATCTGTTCCCCCTTTGGGGTAACCCGCTTTGCGATTGGGACGGGGGATGAAGGCGGATTTTGTTCCGCTTGGCGAGGAGGGGTGAGGGGTGTTGGCGGACTGTCTTCGACGCGCTTTGGCAATGGAATGAGCGTTGAGGATTGAGGAGACTTTCTGCTTTTTTGGTTACCTGCTCCCTGGTTCCTGCGTTCTCCCAGAGGGGCCGGGTCGCCTTCAAACTCAAAAATTCCTGTATGCCAGCGCCAAAATTCTGGAACGGACTGCTGAATTGATCGACACCAGGGACGCGACACCCATAGGACTAGATTGAATTCGATCGACGATCGCTGTTTGGCAAATCGCTGAAGCGAGTCGAGAAAGGCGCGTTGAATATGGACGGGCTGACGGGTGAGCGCCTCAATGCCCACGATTTGAAAGGTCGGCACCCAGTTGGCTGGGCGGTTGGAATGTTGACTGAGCCAGTGATTGATTTGCCCCAAAATGTCGGGGTTGGGCAGATTGAGACCGAGGCTGACAATTCGAGAAGGGCTTGCCTGAAGAGGTGCGACACCGTTTTTCTCGGTTACAGGAGTGGTGTGAGCATTGGCGAGATCGGTTCGGAGTTGAAGGGCGAGGCGATCGCGCAACTCGACATCATCGCAGACGGTCACAAAAATTTGACGGCGCAGATTTAAGCTCAACGCCAGCCTTAAGCGCAGATAAATCTGTTGATTCAAGCTTGAGCGGCCCTGAGAAACAAGCTCGGTCACGGGGGTGCTGGAGGCAGGTTGGCAATCGACGAGTGTCATCAGCGATGATTTCGGTCACTTTATTGTGACCCGAATAGATTGGGCTATGAACCCTTTTTCGATTGATTTTGGCTGATGTCAGGATGAAACCTGGGGTGACAGTTGAGACTCTGGTCTGTATGGGGCAGATAAAAAATCACAAAAGGGATTTTGCGCTGAAAGTTTGAGCCGTGGTTGAGATCGTCTGGTTTGATTCATCGATCATGAACTTGAGTCGTTTTGCGATCGTTCTAATAATGCCCATCAAAAAGCCAGGTGCTGTCTATTACAGTAAGCGACCTGGCTCGTCTGAGGCTACAAGAATCTCAAATCTTCTGATTGTACAAATCTTTTAGAGGTTGAGCTAGGAAGCTTGTGAAACCACAACCGCGACGGCAATTAATCCACCGACCAGCAAAGTTCCCAGGGTACCAAGGATCAGGTAGCCACGCTGTTGGGCTTTGTCAGGAGGAGTCGCTTCATACATCTTTGGCTCAATTGCGTAGTTGTTTAAGCGACCACCTTCTTCGGTTGTGTATCTCATAAGAATCGTTCCTCTATTGTTTTGTTAAGTTTATCAAAAGATGAAGAAATAAACTCGATTTAACGTAAGAAAACTTAATCAAACGGTTAACTTTTAGCATTCGATCTGCACAAGCTAACCGCTGTAAGCTTTTTAGGCGATCGTGCCGGATGTGGGCGAACTGGCACTGGCGATCGCTTTAACGGGAATTCGACCCGCCTGGTAAGCAAGACGACCTGCTTCAGTAGCCAAATTCATCGCTCGTGCCATCATGACCGGGTGAGTTGCCTGAGCGATTGCCGTATTAATCAGTAGCGCATCGGCTCCCAACTCCATCGCTTGGGTGGCTTCGCTGGGTGTGCCAATCCCCGCATCGACGACGACGGGCACCTGAGCGTTTTCGATGATAATCCGAATGTTAGCGGCGTTTTGGATGCCTTGACCAGAACCGATCGGCGACCCCAGCGGCATAACCGTGACACAGCCCACTTCTTCTAAACGCTTGGCTAGTAGAGGATCAGCATTGATGTAAGGCAGGACTGCGAAGCCTTCTTTGACCAACTGTTCGGCGGCTTGCAGGGTGCCGATCGGGTCAGGCAGCAGATACTTTGCATCGGGAATCACTTCGAGCTTGACGAAATTATTGTCTTCTTGTCCTAGCAGTTTGGCCATTTCGCGACCCAGACGCGCCACTCGCACGGCATCTTCAGCAGTTTGACAGCCTGCCGTATTGGGCAACATCCAGATTTTTGTCCAATCAAGGGCTTCGGCCAGTCCCTCGTGTCCGGGTGCTTTGGTTTGGACTCGACGCACTGCCACGGTGACGATCTGACTGCCACTGGCTTCGATGCTCTGCCGCATGTCTTCAAAAGTGCGATATTTGCCCGTCCCGGTCATCAGGCGCGATCGAAATGTCCGTCCAGCGATCACCAGCGCGTCATTGAGTGAATGTTCTAAAGGTTTATCCAGCGTTTGCATTGTTATGTCCTATTTATGTTCGATTTAACGATCGGGATCTTGCCCCATTGATTTAAGCTGTTCTTTGAGTCGAGCAATTTCAGCTTGCTGTTCTGCCAGTTGCGCTTCTGCTTGTTGGGCCCTGTGTTCGGCTTGGTCGGCTCGTGCCGCGATTTTCTCATAGCGCAAAGGGTCGTCCGTCGGGCCGATACAGTTCCAGGCTACCGTCTTGCCCCAGAGTAAAGCGAATTTTTAAACGAGGGCTGACCCAACCTTCTATCGGCTCGATCGCTTCAAGTCTGCCTTCCTGTCTGACAAAGCCACCCAAACTGAGACGATCAGGGTCATAAATATAGTATTCTTCGATGCCGTAGCGATCATAAAGCTGAAACTTACAGGTCATTTCAGGAATCGTGTTGCTCGGAGAGATAATTTCAAACGCAACTTGCGGAGGCAAATTATCTTCTTTCCACTGCTGGTAGCTTCCCCAATCTCCCTTGGGCCGCCCAAAGACAACCATGACATCTGGAGCCTGTCGAAGTTTGTTGTTTCCTTCTTGCGGATACCAGAGCAAATCGCTGCCGACAAAGACTTGAGGATTGTCGCTAAACAGCCAATCGATACCCTTTTTGATATACACAATGTACTCAAGCTGGCGGGTATTGTCTGATATGGGCAAACCATCGGAGTCAGGATAGACGATCGACGTGGGAGTAGCAACCATTGGCGTTTCCTGCCTTTTGCTTTGGGATGAGCGCAATCAGGACTTTTTATTATGACGGAAATCGAGACGGCTCGACTGCACCTTCGCCCATTGATGCCGCAAGACTTAGAGGTGTTGGCACGAATTTACCGTGATCCGGAGGTCATGCAATATCGTCTGCATTCAGAACCTGCCTCTAGAGAACAAACGCAAGAAAGTCTAGACCAGATGATCGCTCATTGGCAGCGGTATGGGTTTGGTCGATGGGCGACGATCTGCTTCAGCAGATATCTCTTTGAGATCGAGAAGTCCACTCAAAATCTCATCGGTCACTGTGGATTGGAATTTCTGGCAGACACGTCTGAAGTTGAGGTTAATTATCTGCTCGATCGCCCTCACTGGGGAAAAGGACTGGCCACCGAAGCTGCACGAAAACTGGTGCGATATGGATTTGAAAGATTGGGACGCGACCCCTCGCGGGTATCTCGAAGAGATCGGCTCGTGGCCCTCGCCAAACCCGAAAATCTGGCTTCTCGCCGAGTCATGGAGAAAATTGGAATGCAGTATGAAAAAACTGTGCAGTACTTTGGAGTTGACTGGGTTTGCTATGGGATCGATCGTGACCAGTGGGAATGTTTCAATAAACGTGAGCCGAAATGGATTTAAGGATAAATTTGGTGGCGAGTTCTATGCTCTTTCAGTTGCGATCGCGTTACTGTTAAAAATAGATTTTGTCTGAATTCTACTGGTAGATATAATTTTGGAAAGGGCTTTAATGGTGCATGTGAAGGCACGTTATTAGCTACAAGCGCTTACGAGAGTTTGGTAAACGACATGCTGATTGCCAGAATGCTCTAGACAATGGGTACAAGGTTGCTAGCAAGGCTGATTGGTCTAATCTCATTGAGGTGCAATCACTTTTCCCAAAAGCTGAAGCAGTTGGCAACTTTACAGTTTTTAAGATTAAGGGAAATAGCTATCGTTTAATTGTCAGTATCGAGTATGAAAAACAGCTAGTTTATATCAAGTATGTTTTGACTCACGCAGAATACGATTAGGAGAAATGGAAGGATGACCCTTACTTTTAACCCAACTCGGTATAGTGAGTTGCTCTCTCAATATCAGCCTCGATTGATTAAAACAGAGGAATCAAATGAGCAGGCCTTAGCGATCGTAGAAGAGTTAATGCACCGCTCTGATCGCAGTTCCGAGGAAGATGAATTATTAGAGTTGCTAGTTGCTTTGATTGAGAAGTTTGAACAAGCACATTATCTACCTGGATCTGCTTCAACGTCCCAATCAATGCTGCTGTTTTTAATGGAACAACGAGAATTGACTGAGACAGATTTAATTGAAGTATTTGGGTCAGAGCAGGTTGTTGTAGATGTGCTTGTCAATCGCTGTGAAATGAGCAGAACTCAAATCAAAGCATTGGGCAAGTTTTTTGGCGTTGAGCCGAGCTTATTTATTTGATACTCTTTGGGCGATCGTACCTCTAAAACACTACCAGGCGATCTCTAGATGATCTCCTTGCGATCACTTCAGGACATCCAGAGAAAGTTTGCTGACACGAGTTATTTCTATGTCTCTCCGAATCTGATCGGATGCTTCCTTCGCCCAAGTGAGGGTGGGGTCTCGTTTAACTGCGTCGTCAAAATCCACCAAAGCCTTTGAGTTGCGCTTTAAGGCTTGGTAGACCTCACGAACCACGCTTTTCTTCCTCTATCTAATCTTTAACCTAATCTCTAAAAAAGCCTAGAACATTTGTTCTGACTGTGGTATCACTGTAGAAACCGCCTAATTTTGAGTCACATCGCCTTTTCCGGGCTACACTGAACACTAATTTTGCCACCATCTAGCCTGTGTACGTCAAGCGCGTCGAACTGACCAACTTCAAATCCTTTGGTGGCACGACTCCGATTCCGTTGCTGCCAGGTTTTACTGTGATTTCGGGGCCCAATGGGTCGGGTAAGTCAAATCTGCTAGATGCCCTGCTGTTTTGCTTGGGGTTGGCAGGCTCCAAAGGAATGCGGGCAGAGCGATTGCCGGATCTGGTCAATCATACGCAAAGCACGAAGGGACGATCGACCGTCGAAGCCAGCGTCACAACCGTATTCGATTTGTCTGACGAGGTAGATCTGCTCAATGCGCTCAACAATCCCGAAACTGAAGGCGCAGAAGATGTCACGTTCAAAGATCATTCACAGAATGGTCATGCGAACGGGAATGGAAACGGTACGAGTGATGTAGCGCCCAATGCTGAATGGAGCGTGACTAGAAAGCTGCGTGTCACACAACAGGGAACCTACACGTCAAATTATTTTATCAACGGCGAACCCTGTACGCTCACAGAACTGCACGAGCAATTAAATCGCCTGAGAATTTATCCCGAAGGCTACAACGTCGTCTTACAGGGGGATGTGACCCGGATCATCTCGATGAATGCGCGGGAACGGCGAGAAATTATTGACGAATTGGCAGGAGTGGCTTCGTTCGATCGCAAGATCAATCAAGCCAAAGACAAACTCGATGCTGTCAAAGATCACGAAGACAAGTATCACATTGTCGAAAAAGAATTGATTGATCAGCGCGATCGCCTCGCCCAAGATCGCATCAAAGCTGAGAAATATCAAAAACTTCGGGCCGAACTGCAAAACAAAGAACAGTGGGAAGTTGTCATTCGCTATGAGCAGGCGGCTCAGGCAGGAAAACAGCTACAGGCGCAGATTCAAATTGGTGAACAGGAAATCGCGGATCTGACAACTCAGTTAGGCGCTTTGGTGACCGAAATCGAACAGAAAACCGCTGAACTGGAGACACTCAACGCTCACGTTCGTGCGCTCGGAGAAGAAGAACAGATTGCCATTCAGTCTACTTTGGCGACTCGTGAAGCAGAACTGCGCCAACTTCAACGACAGGAGCAAGACTTACAAACTGCCAGCCAAGATCTGACGAAAAATCTATCTCGCGCCCAGCAAGACATTCAGGAGCAGATGAAAACGCTGGAATCGTTGACCAGAGAGCAACAAACGCTAGAAGCGAGAGATTTAGCGTCATTTCGACAACAAAGAGACGAAGCGAGAGCAACCCTCGAAACGAATCGAGATGCGGCGAATGCGTCGGCAGCGAGTGCAGAAGCTTGGGTACAAGAACAAACGGAGTTGCGTCATCAGATTGACAGAATTCTCAAAACATTGGAGCCACAGCGCACAGAGCAGGCTCGACTGAGAGAACGCGCCAGTCAGTTAGAAAAGCAGGTTGAAGAACAAAGCCGATCGCTCCTCACGCTGCAAACCCAACTGCTCGAAAAACAATCCGAACAATCCGAACTTACAAAATTACTCGAACAAGCAACGACCAAAATTCAATCACTAGCACAGTCTGTTTCCGCAGCCGAGCAAGAAGTGCAAATTCAGAAGGAAACACAAACGCGATTGCTGAATGAACAGCGTGAGAAACAGCGCAAGTTAGACAAATTAGAAGCGCAAACTCAAGCGATGTCTGAAGCTCAGGGCACTCATGCGACTCAGGTGATTCTCAAGATGGGAATGACAGGCGTGCATGGCTTGGTGGCTCAATTGGGCCGAGTCGAACCTCAGTATCAATTGGCGCTCGAAACAGCGGCCGGGGGGCGATTGGGGCAATTGGTGGTGGATGATGATGCGATCGCCGCCGCTGCCATTGAGATTCTCAAACAAAAACGCGCTGGACGGGCTACATTTCTTCCGCTCAACAAAATTCGGGGTGGACGTGCGCCCTCTAATAGCAGCTTGCGATCGATGAGTGGCTGTGTCGATTTTGCGCTGAATTTAATCGAATGTGACGATCGCTATTGGGAAGTGTTTTCCTACGTCTTTGGCAATACGGTTGTCTTTCAGACGCTGCAAGATGCGCGGCGCTATTTGGGACAGTATCGGATCGTGACGATCGATGGCGAACTGCTCGAACAAAGTGGAGCCATGACCGGGGGCAGTTCCAATAACCGTTCTGCGATTCGGTTTGGGACGGTGGACGCGAGCGAATCGGCTGAAGTGCTGGACTTAAAAGAACGGCTGCGCGTGATTGATACGATTCTGCTGCGCTGTGAAGATGCGATGGCCAGGGCGACGATCGACCATCAAAACAAATCCAAACAATTGGTCGAATCTCGTCAAAATCATCGAGAAATTCAACTCAAATTAGAACAGCTTAAAACTGAGACGACGCGACTGGAAACTGAGCAAACTCAAACCAATTTGCAACTGCAAAAAAGCACCCAAGAAAACACTGCGGCTCAGACTCGATTACACACTTTAGAAGCCGAAATTCCCATTCAAGAAACGCAATTAGCGCAATTGAGACAAACGCTGGCAGATCTGGAGCAATCTCAAACTCATAGCGAATGGCAGCAAATTCAAAGCAGACTGCGATCGCTCGAATCTGACCTCAACCAAAAAGAACTCGACCTTCGCACAGCAGAACAGCGGCTACAAGATCTCGAAAATCAGCGCCAGCGCATTCAAGAAAAAATTCAGCTAGGACAAACCAAAGTTCAGGAATACCGCACCCAGCAAACCGCCCAACTGCAAGAGCAAACCAGCCTCACCGAACAGCAACTCGCCGTCAACACCCACATTGCCCAACTGCAAGCCGCCCTCGCCAAACTAGAGAAGACGCTCGGAGAAGAACGGCAACAGCGCGATCGCGTCGATCGTCAACTGCGAGACCTGCAAACCCGCCAACAACAACTCGACTGGCAACGCAACAAAATTCAAGAAACTCAGGAAACTCGCCGGACTGAACTGATCGCCCTGCAAGAACAACTCGCCGCCCAACGAGCCGATCTGCCCGATCCCCTCCCCGAAATTCCGGAAACCGCCACCCGCGATCTTTCACAACTCCAACACGAACTGCGATCGCTACAAAAACGTCTGCAAGCGATGGAGCCAGTGAATATGTTGGCCTTGGAAGAATACGATCGCACCCAGGCTCGACTAGAGGAACTCACCGAAAAGCTGACCACGCTCGAAGAAGAACGTACCGAACTGCTGCTGCGGATCGAAAACTTTACAACCCTGCGTCAACGCGCTTTCAAAGAGGCATACGATGCGGTAGATATTAACTTTCAGGCAATTTTCGCGACACTTTCAGATGGCGATGGTCACTTACAATTAGAAGATTCTCAAGATCCCTTTAATGGTGGATTAAATCTCGTCGCTCACCCCAAAGGCAAACCCGTCCAAAGATTGGCCTCCATGTCTGGAGGAGAAAAATCCCTGACGGCGCTCGCCTTCATTTTTGCCCTCCAACGGTATCGGCCTTCACCGTTTTATGCCTTTGATGAGGTCGATATGTTTCTCGATGGGGCAAACGTAGAGCGATTAGCTAGAATGATCAAGCAACAGGCACAACAAGCGCAATTTATTGTCGTGAGCCTTCGTCGTCCTATGATCGAATCTGCGGAACGAACGATCGGGGTCACCCAGGCGCGAGGCGCATACACCCAAGTTTTGGGAATTAAGCTCCCTCAAAGTGCCTCCGTATGATTTGATATTTAACAGATTGCGAAACAGGATTCGGGACATAATGACAGAAGAATTTCGCCAACGCTCCGACCTCCTTGGAACACAGGTGATCACTCGATCGACCGGAAGACGGTTGGGTGTTGTCAGTCAACTGTGGGTGGATATTGACAGTCAAGAAGTCGTCGCCCTCAGTCTGCGCCCGAATCTGTTCTACGGTACGCCTCAGCCCATGATGTTGAGCAGCATTCGTCAGATTGGCGATGTGATTCTCGTCGATGATGACAATGTGATCGAGGATATCGATGTCGAGGTCTATAACGCCCTGATCAACTGCGAAGTGATTACCGAGACAGGCGAGTTGCTGGGTAAGGTGCGGGGGTTTCGCTTTAATATTGACAGCGGCAAAGTCGATACGCTGACCATTGCCTCGATCGGTCTCCCGCTGATCCCCGATCAAATTGTCAGCACCTATGAAATGCCTGTCGATGAGATTGTTAGTAGCGGGCCCGATCGCTTGATCGTCTACGAAGGGGCCGAAGAAAGAATGTCTCAGTTGAGTGTTGGCATTCTCGAACGGTTAGGCATCGGCAAACCCATCTGGGAGCGCGACGAAAACGAGCAATATTTGAAGCCGATCAACGTCAACAATCAGCTAGGTTCTGGGGTAAAAACACCGATTCAGACACCGCTGCGCCAACCGATCGAAGAAACCACCTGGGACGAAGACAACTACGGCGAACCCGAACCCCTGCCTCTACGTCAAGAAGCTCCTCGCCAACGTCGGGCTGAAATGGCTTACGAAGACGAAGAAGAAGACAACTGGAGTGCAGCCAGTTCGCGCGATCGCTACAACGAAGACTACGACGACGATTATGATGATGACGACTACGACGACGCGATCGATGCTGAATCTGCCGAGTTTCGCGAACCCGAAGTCAAATTTGACGATCCCGAAGAAGACCCCTGGCAAGAAGAACCCTACAAGCCTCAAGAGCTAAAGATCCCCGAAAAAACCAAGCAGCCCGAATACGAGGAAGAAGGCTACTAGACATGAGCGTCATCCTGGCCAAGTGGACATTGGACGACTATCACCGCCTGGTTGCATCTGGTGTGTTGGATGACTGCCAAGTGGAACTGTTGTCTGGAGAGATCGTAGAAATGCCGCCAGAGGGAGAACCTCATGCCTATTTCAACACAAGTACCAGAGATTATTTAATTGGTCTGCTGGGCGACCCCTTGCGGGTAACTCGAAGAGATCGAGTCACCGTTCGGGAGGCAAAACCCATCACCCTACCTGACAGTAGATCAGAGCCAGAACCCGACTTGGCAATCGTGCAGCCATTGGGACGGGAGTACCTGACTCATCACCCCCATCCAGAGAATATCTTCTGGTTAATTGAGTTCTCAAATTCATCTTTGACCAAAGATACCGAAGTTAAGCGTAAAACATATGCTCAAGCAAACATTTCTGAGTATTGGGTTGTGAATCTCAAGACGATGGAATTGATTGTGTATCGAGAGCCATTTGATGGAAATTACGCTTCTCAAACCACACAGGTAGAGGGTGAGATTCGACCTGTTAGGTTTCCTGATGTGGTGGTGTCAGTGAAACGGTTGCTCAACTAATTCCGCTGCAAAACATTTTTCACAAATGAATCTGAGTGACAGCAATGCTTCCAGAGAGACACACCTCGACATCGCCACCTGGATCGCGCGGCCGTTTGGCATAGTCTCCGCAGTAAAAAAACTCGTTGCCTTCAATCCGAAAATTGACGGGGAGCGGTTGGGTGCAGGGTTTGCAGAAGACGATCGCCACATCTACCCCAGTTTCTAAGTAAGGTAGATTCACATTCCAGAAGGCTCCAGGTTCAGAGGGTCGATCGCGCAGTTCTCGCAAAACTTTGGCAGCCCAATAAGCGGATAAGTCCCAATCGATCGGCAGCTTTCCTTTCTTGTATTGAGAAATTGCCACACCGGGAATTCGATGAAACGCGGCTTCTCTCACAGCGGCAACCGTTCCCGAAATGTAGACATCTGCACCCAGGTTGCCCCCAGCGTTGATGCCTGAGAGAACGAAACTCGTATCGGGGTAAAGATGATGCAACGCAATTCTCACACAATCGGCGGGCGTGCCTGCGATCGCATATTCTCGCGCTGCTCTTTGCTCGACTTGAATCGGCTGAGTCGTCGTCACTTGATGTCCACAGCCCGACTGATGATCGCGGGGTGCGACCAAAATGCCTTCTCCATCCACCGCTCTAAGCAAGGCACGAATTCCGGGAGCGTCAATCCCATCATCATTGGTGAGAATTAAAGTCATGTTGGCAAGATCTGAGTAAATGCATGATTATTGAATCATACCGACGCGCCATTCGCTGCCAAACGCTTTAATCGCCCAAATAGATTCCTAGCCCGCGAGCGGTTTTGACCAGCGTGCTACCCGGATCGACGACACAATAACGAGCGATCGCCTGCTCAATCGGCACACTGATCACCTGACGATCGCGCCAACCCACCATGCGATCGTACTTGCCTTCTGCGATCAGATCGACGGCGGCGACTCCAAAAGCTGAAGCTAACAGGCGATCGAGCGGTGAGGGGGTGCCGCCTCGCTGAATATGTCCCAACACGGTTACGCGAGTTTCTGCACCGCTACAGGTTGAGATGCGGCTGGCGAGATATTGCCCGATGCCCCCATACCGCGATTGTCCAAACGGATCGGTTGAGCTAATCTTCTCGCCTTCTTCGGTGCGAACGGCTTCGGAGACGATCACTAACGAATAGTTTTTGCCCTGTTCCTGGCGTTCTCGCAGTTTGTCGCAAATGTTGGCGATCGTATAAGGAATTTCTGGAATCAAAATCACATCAGCACCGCCCGCAATACCCGCACTGATGGCAATATGTCCCGCGTCTCGTCCCATTACTTCTAAAATCATGACGCGAGAATGGCTGGCAGCAGTGAAATGCAGGCGATCGAGGGCTTCAGTGGCCGTGTTAACTGCCGTATCGAAGCCAATCGAACATTCAGTAATGTCTACATCGTTGTCGATCGTTTTGGGAATCGTCACCAAATTCATGTTGCCTTGCTGCGCCAATCGTCTGAGGATCGCCATACTGCCATCGCCGCCAATGCCAATGATCGCATTCAATCCCAGCAGATGATAGCCGTCGATGATTTCTTGAGAGCGATCGACCAACTCCCCATCTGCCATCGGAAAGGCAAACGGATTGCCCTTATTCGTCGTTCCCAAAACGGTTCCTCCGGCGGTCAAAAGGCGATCGACTTTCTCAATCTCCAGCGACACAAACTCTGGAGGACGAGACATCAACCCCTGCGTCGCTCGACTGATACCCAACACCTTCCAACCGTAGGAACCGATCGCCCGAAAAACGACTGCCCGAATAATGGCGTTGAGTCCTGCACAGTCACCGCCGCTCGTCAAAATCCCGATTCGTTTTGTCTCGTCCATGTCGATTACACTGAAAATGCCTAATTGCTGACAGTCAATCGCAAAACGGTAAACAGTATCCAAAACTACGGAATTAATTTAGCGATGTCAGAAACCAATGACATGATCACCTCTGGGATGATTCCCACTGCGCCCGACGGCTACAGGTCTGGATTTGTGGGGATTATTGGTCGCCCCAACGTCGGTAAGTCTACGCTGATGAATTATCTAGTGGGGCAAAAAATTGCGATTACCTCTCCAATTGCCCAAACGACGCGCAATCGTCTGCAAGGAATTCTTACGACCCCAGAAGCCCAAATTATCTTTGTCGATACGCCTGGTATTCACAAACCCCATCACGAACTCGGTCAAGTGCTGGTGAAAAACGCTCAAGTCGCAATTCACGCCGTTGACGTAATTTTGTTTGTCGTAGACTGTACAGCCGAGTTGGGTGGGGGCGATCGCTACATTGCAGACCTTCTCACTAACACCAAAACGCCTGTTATTTTGGGACTCAACAAAGCCGACCAGCAGGGAGAAGGCAACCAGTTTCTCGACAACAGTTACCGAGAATTGGCTAAAGAGCAAGGATGGACAATCGCCAAATTTTCGGCCGTCACCGGAGAGGGTTTGGAGGCGCTACAACAGTCACTGGTTCAAAACCTGGAGCCTGGGCCATACTACTACCCGCCCGATCTCGTCACCGACCAACCAGAACGTTTCATCATGGGCGAACTGATTCGAGAACAAATTCTCTTGCTAACTCGTGAAGAAGTCCCGCATTCGGTGGCGATCGCCATTGAGCGCGTTCAAGAAGAAGACTCGATCACACGGGTCTGGGCCACCGTCTTTGTCGAACGCCCCTCGCAGAAAGGCATTGTGATTGGCAAGGGCGGCAGTATGCTACAAACGATCGGCACCGCTGCCCGTCAACAAATGCAAAAACTGATCGATGGCAAAATTTATCTCGAACTCTTCGTCAAAGTCCAACCCAAATGGCGACAGTCACGCACCCGTCTGGCAGAGTTGGGCTATCGAGTCGAAGAGTAGCCGCGTGGGATGTTGGAAGAATTATGGATGCCCTGCCGAGAGGATTTGCTGGGCAGTGAGTTGGAGGGTCGGAAACGCTGTGAATTGCACAACTTCGGCATTTCGATAACGCCCAGACTCCCGGTAGGTGACATTTTCTAGAATCAGGACAACGACTCTCTGATCCAACGGGTCAACAATCACATATTCAGGAATGCCGACAGCAGCATACTGGGCACGTTTGCGGGTGTAGTCTCGATCTCGATTGGTTTTACCAGGACTAACCACTTCTAGCACAAAGCGCGGCGGGGGCATGTCTAAGGTGATGGTCATGCGATCGCGGGTCAACGATCGATGCTCTTCTCGGATCACCACAATGTCAGGATAACGATTGGCAGCATCTCCAGGGCTTAAGACCGGAGTTTGCAGTTCGCAGTTACCCATCTTGAGGTGAAGCCTATCTACCCCTGCGGCGAGGAGCGCAGCAAACAGAGTCGCAGCAATTTCAGTGTTGATTCCTGATTCGGGTGGCAATTCGATGAGTTCTCCGTCGATCAATTCAGTGCGACACTCAAACCCGGTGTCTGCTAAAGTCAGGTATTCTTCAAAAGTCAGCTTTTGAGTAGTGGTCATCGCGTTCATCTGGGGGAGCGTGAATGCCAGGATCTATGGCTAATCGATCGTATCCTGAATTCGTATTTCAGGCATCTTTACAGTTCTGGTCGCTGATGGACTGACAAATCTTTTCAGGTAGGTTGGGTTGAACCTGGTGACACCCAACGTTAGCAACGGTAGAAAGGCTGCTGTTGGGTTTCGCGTTGCTCAACACCAACCTGCGAAGAATCGAGGGTTTCAGGAGTTCTGTCAGTCAACCAGGTTCTGGTCGTCACTCATTCAAGCCGTGGAAGAACTATAAGCCGCCCGTTGCACTCTACAATTCTCAAAGGATCAGAGAATTCTGCGATTTAATCGACTCCTCATGGTTTCTAGCATTTATACGTTGAGTGAACTGCAACAGGCGATCGCCGCTGATCCCCAAAGTTGGCGACCGCTGGTTTTGACGAATGGCTGTTTCGATTTATTACACGCGGGACATGTTCGCTATCTGCAAGCGGCGAAACGGTTGGGCAAATCGCTGATCGTCGGATTGAATAGCGATCGCTCCATCCAAACCATCAAACCTCAACCAGTGGGAATGCCTCAGCGCCCGATCGTTCCCCAGGCTCAACGTGCCGAAGTTTTGGCTGCCCTCAAACCTGTCGATGGAGTTGTGATTTTTTCTCAAGAAACAGCCTGTCCCCTGGTTGAAGCGCTCCAGCCTGAGATCTATGCTAAAGGAGGCGACTACAAACTCGATACCCTACCCGAAGCGGCGATCGTTCAGTCCTATGGCGGTCGAGTAGAACTGATTCAAATCGAAATCCCCAGTTCGACCAGTGCCCTGATTGCTCAGATTCGAGGCGGCAGTCGCTTTGAGTCACCCGCAAGGGATCGCTAACCCATCCGTTCCCCCTTTAATCCCGTTCCCCCTTTAATATTGTTTCATGACAAACCTGGATACCTCCCCGGCTCTCAATCTCCCCGACAGCATCGCTACTCTGCAATACAAGCTAGAATCTGAGCCAGAAAAAATTCAGCTAAAGCTGGTTGATGACCTTGTGACACTGGGAGAAGCAGGTCTGGACGTATTGATGGACTTTTTGGCAAAGCATTCTTTAGACTCCTCCCGGTCTCAAGTCAACGCAAAAATTTATCAAGCGCTCTTTGATTGTCAAACGCCCCAAGTCGCTGATTTTTTACAAAAACACTTTCCAACGGGCACTGTGTTGCTCAAATCAGACTGCGCGATCGACTACGCCCCTCTTCAACGCCTCCTCGCTCAACAAGACTTTGAAGCAGCCGATCGCCTCACCCTCCAACTGATGTGCAAACTAGCCGGGGAGTCTGCTGTGCAGCGCAAGTGGATCTACTTCACCGAAGTCAAAAGCTACCCTGTCACCGACCTGCAAACGATCGATGCCCTCTGGCTGGCCCACTCAAACGGCAAATTTGGGTTCTCAGTCCAGCGCGAAATCTGGCTCAGTGTCGGTAAAAACTGGGAGAAACTCTGGTCAAAAATTGGCTGGAAGTCAGGTAACAACTGGACGCGCTACCCCAACGAGTTTGACTGGAGTCTCGACGCTCCCAAAGGGCATTTACCTTTATCTAACCAACTGCGTGGGGTTCAGGTGATTGCGGCGCTGCTCGTCCATCCCGCCTGGTTAAAGTAGGCTTCGTCCCCAGCATTTTTTGAGCCAATTTCAGAGCGTAGAGGTACGGGAGCAATTCTTAAATCTTTTGTCAGTGAAGCTTTAGGATTCCGTGGTTTTTCCAATCCACTGGGCAGGGTCAATCTAAACTTCAGTAATCTCCCTTGCATGACTCCGTTGGTTGAGCGATCGGTGAGGGAAGTCTTTGTATAGTTGAAGACTTTCTTAATGAGTAATTCACTCAATCTTAGAATTTCTTAGAATTTCTACGGTTCACTTAGAGGGGTAGGGGTTGGAATGGGAATCCCTGAAAGCCGACTATTTTGTCGCTTAGATGGATTGACAGCCGCAGCACGTAGACAGCGCCAGATTGAGGTGTTGACTCGACTAGGACTGCTAGAAACAGAAAGTGTGCCAATTTTTGAAGAAGCCACGCAAACGGCCGCGCATTTTCTAGAAGTACCCATTTGCATCCTGAGCTTGCTCGATCAGGAACGTCAATGGTTCAAATCCGCCGTAGGGCTATCTCGATTAGGCTTGATGAACGATCTGGCTCTCGCGCGCCAACTGCCTCTCGCTGAATCGTTTTGCGTCCATGTGGTCGATAGTCATCAGGTGTTGGCGATCGCAGATACGCTCCGTCATCCTGTCTTTGCCAGCAGCCTTTTGGTGCAGCAATACAACATTCGAGCCTACCTGGGCGCGCCGCTGTTGACATCAAGTGGCGAGTGTATTGGTGCATTGGCCCTGATGGATCTTTTGCCTCGATCGTTCACCCCTAAAGAAATCGAATTTTTAGCGCTAACGGCTCGTCTCAGTATGAGCGAATACGAACGGCTACACTTAACCAAGACTCAGGAGACGATCGCGGCAAGTCAGCCGCCAGCAGACGCACTCCCCCTGACTCCAGAAACCCTCCAACCGAGGACTTTCACTTCGCTCTCTGAGCCGCCTACCCCATCATCCCAGCTTGCCCACCCCGTCAAGTTTGCTCTACTGGCTCAACTCACCCAAGAATTGAGAACTCCCCTTACCTCCGTCATGGGTATGGCCAGCGTTTTGAATCGGGAAATTTACGGGCCGCTCACGGCTAAACAGAAAGAATACTTAGACATCATTCATCACAGTGGACAATATCTACTTTCTCTGGTCAAGGAGATCTTAGAACTGTCTCAGCTAGATGAAAGCACCCGGATTCTCAACCTGACTTCAATTGATATCGAGATGCTTTGTCAGCAGGCGATCGACACGCTAGAGCAAGCCGCCCACCGTCGAGAACAAGCCATTCGTCTCTCTGTCGAACCTGGAAACCGCATTTGGCTGCTCGATAAAGAAAAAGTTCGGCAGATGCTTTATCACCTGATCTTTAGTGTGATTCAATCCTCAAATGGTGGGAGTGTGATTCGCCTTCACGTTTCGCACAAAAGTAGCGGCTTGAAACTCACGGTTTGGGCAACGCATCCCTGTCTGGGCGACGGGTTGGCTTATACCGAAATTTATCCCGCTCAAACGGCTTCCCCTGCCTTGGTCGGACTGGATTACGACTACACTGCCCAACCCACATATTCTCAGCGCCCTCCCACCAATGGCAACGGCAAACACTCTTTTTTGCTAGACGAGCCTGATGTGGTCACTGATCTCAATGCAGAAGCGCTCCGCAAAAATTTGGGACTTATGCTCAGTCGCCAACTAGCCGAGATGCATGGCGGACAAGTTCTCGTTCAAGGCGTTGGTGAACCTGGATTTCGCTATTTGATTACCCTGCCTCGCCTGACAGAAATAGATGAGAAGTTTTGAGGGAATTTCTTTGCCGCACTCAAGCAGTACCGAGCGATCGCCATCCGGTACGAATCGCAAGCTCAACTACTCCTTTACAAAAACCAGTCTTTTGAACGATTTTGCGAATCGCTGCGGTGAGAATTCCAGGAGGGAATCGCGTCGCGAGCAGGTAGATTGGCGGGGATGCGGATGCGACTGCTGCGATCGTGGTAGTCCACCAAAAGCTGATGATAAAGAGCAATCACTTGCTGAATATTACTGCTTAAGGTGTAGCGTTCTTCGACGCGCTGGCGTGCTTTTTGGCCCAGAAGGTCTGTCCAGGTGGTGTGGTCGCGCAGTTGAGGCAAAAGGGTTTTTAGCTGAGACGCAACCCCCTGGGTTTTGATGATTACGCCCGCCTCAGCTTCTAAGACTTCTCCATCGGCTCCCGCATCGGTAGCCACACAAGCGACACCACAGGCCATTGCTTCTAGCAAAGATAAAGACAGCCCTTCTACTAAAGACGGCAACACAAACACATCCGTCCCTCTGAGAATCTCAATCCGGCGTTGCTCATCCGCGATAAATCCCAACCAGACGATCCCGTGTTCTTCTCCATAAAAAGGAATGAGTGAGGCAGCCAGCGTGCCATGATTGCCCACAATGACGAGTTTACTATTTTTGCCCATATTTGCCTGCTTCCAGGCTTTGAGTAGCGATTCGACGTTCTTTTCGGGTGCGATGCGACCCTGGTAAAGAAAAATGCGATCGCCGCCCATCTGCGCCTTAAAGCTGGACTTGCCGGGAGAATATTTCGTCGTATCTACGCCGTTGGGGATCACAGCAATCCGATCGCTCGGTACGCCCAATTTGATCAAGAGGTCACGCTGGATCTGAGAAAAAATAATGATGCGATCGTACTTTGCTAAAGAAGGCGCATAAAGCTGATACATCAAGTGTTGAGTGCCCGATGTCAGGTTGCGCCGCTTGCGATCAAAGGGCGGATGAAACGTCGCCACCAGAGGTAGATTTAATTCTTGACAAATCTCAGGCAGCAAAAAATCCAGCGGGGAAAGCGTCAGCGAAGCGTGAACGATATCTGGACGGGGCGACAAATCTTGAAGCGCCTGGATCAGAACTCGACTGGACTTTAAAGTGGGAATCGTATAAAGCTGAGACTTGTAGAAAAAAGGAATCGGCACCTCTCGAATGTCAGGCCAGTTATCAGGTGCGTCTTCCTCCTGAGCAAAATGTAGAAAGCTAACTTGATGGTTGTGATCTAATAAAGCGTTGGTGACTTCTCGACCATAGGTCACGTTTCCGCAAAACGGCGTTTTCTTGCCAAGCCATGCAATGTGCATTCGGGGTTATGTCGTAAGAGGGTTCGTACATCGCTAGTCGTTAGTGGTCGAAGGGAGATAAACGACTAACCACTAATCTCTAGCTTGTTTTAGAAATCGTTGTACGGGAAATATACCAGGTAAGGGTAGCCCCTGCGATCGTCAGGGCAGCAAGTGCCAAAAATACAGCCCGCAACCCAAACAACGTCTCAGACACACCCGCCAACACCAACGGCAAACTCAGAGCAATGTTAATTGCATTATTCTGCAAGCCAAACACCTTGCCCCGCATTTCTTCTGGCGTTTCTTGCTGAATGGTTGTCTGCATGGGAATGCCCACCAGAGAGGCAAATCCGCCCAACAGCGCAATCAGTAGAAGCGTCACCCAAAGCGTGTGATAAAAGAACGCCAGCCCGACTAAGGACGCAGACATACCCAACGACCCATATAGCCCCAATCGAGCATGAGGCAGCCGTTGCCCAAAGTAGCCAATAATCGCAGCACCACAGGCCATGCCAACCCCACCCGCCGCCAACAAAAAGCCAAACTGAGAGGATTTGATCTCTGGGATCACCTCGGCAAGGCGCACAGATAACACGGCCAGCGCGGCAAAAATTGAGAACAAAATCACAAGCTGAATCAGCGCACTGCGAACATGGCTTTCTTTGCCCAGATAGCGCAATCCGTCTTTGATGTCTTCCCAAACGTGGGGATAGTCTTCGGGTTCGTCAGGCGTAATGCCATTGGTCGAGGCTTTTAGTTTCTCCCCGGTTCTCAAAAAGAGCAGCAGTAGACCCGCGATCGCATAACCGCCCCCAACCAGCAGTTCTCGTCCAATCCCAGTAAAAACGCCGCCAAGATGAGCGACGATCGCATCTGCCAGCGCCAAGAGCGGTTCCCCCACAGCAAAGCCAATAATCACCGAAGCCATCATCGTCGTCGTGTAGAGCGAATTGGCAGACAAAAGATGGCGACGTTCGACAATTAATGGAATAGCGGACTGCTCGGCGGGGGCAAAAAACTGGGTCAGGGTAGACACCAAAAACGTGATGCCCAACATGATGAGGAACCCGACAGGCAAGCCATGCACCCTGGCCCAATCCTTGGAGATCCACAGCAGTGGCGGCAAGGCAAACACCAACCCCCCGCGCAATAGATTTGTAGCGACCAAAACGCCTTTTTTTGACCAGCGATCGACAAACACACCCGCCACCGACCCAAACAAAACTGCGGGAATCGTGAAGGCGATCATAATCGACGACACCCAGCCGCTGATCGTCTCACCCTCAGACTGAAAGCGACTGGCAATCAAGGCAATCATCAGCACCAGATACACTTTGTCTGCAAGCTGAGAAAAAACCTGCCCGGCCCACAGCGTCAAAAAATTACGGTTCCTCAAAACGGGGGCAAAGCCGCTTTCTGACTCGCTTTCTGATTCAGCATCTAGAGGCACAGCTTCTTTTTCCTCTAGCGCAGCCGCCTCATTCAAAAGTTTGAGCGGATCGGACTGGGGTACGAGATCGCCGTTTGTATCGTCTGACAAATGTTTGCTTGTGCCGTTTTGACGCGACGAATTAGGGGCGATGGCTTCCTGCGAATTTATCTCGTCCCACTCATCCGATGGGGTATCTTGCGTTCTCAGCATCGCGGGCACACTCTCCTCACTCAACCCATTATCAGGGAAAACCGACGCATCCGAATCAGGTCGAGTCACTCTTTGCGCCAGATTGGGCGATCGCGAGGTTTTGGGATTGCCCACCCCCCGATCGCCAGGGCCACGATTGGGAGAAGGGTCGCTAGAGGACATCAACAGAAAGTCAGAAGATCGCATCATGATTAGCACTCAAAGGGTCACGGAGCGGGAGCAAAACAGGTGTCGATCAAGGCAGCAGACCGAATCGGCTGGTCAAAGTGATATTGAGCGTAATAGCGGAGAATGCGCTCGATCGCAAACCAGGCAGTCTCAACCGATGGAAAGGACTGGTCAGACAAGTTAGCTTGTGCCAGTTGTTGCAGCAGTGTGAGTTCGGTGGCATTGAGCAGCGTGTTGAGTTTGGCGGATCTTTTGGAGTGGGAAGTCTTGAAGTTGGGGATTTGGGTAGGTTTCTCTAAGTCGGTTAAACCTTGATCTTCTAGACGGATTTGTTCGAGTTCTTTGAGGGTGACGACTCCTCCGGCAACGGTGCTAAAGCCTGCCTGCCAGCTAGAATCCGTCAGGTCGGGGTGCAATTGAGTTTGAGAAACACAGCACTGATGCACTTGAGGAGCAATCCCGGCGAGTACCAAAAGCTGAAAGACAGCGTGGGTGAGATGAGAGAGCACCTGAGAAGAGGGCGATCGCTCCAGTCGTGCGAGATGTTCGTTGAGTAGATAAAACAGATCTTCTTGGGGCTGTTCGCTTAGAGCCTGCTGCAAAACAAGTTCAGCGAGATATTGTCCTGCGGTGAGTTTTTTAAGGTCACGCCCCAGCCCCGGATAGGATTCTAACGTCTCAGCCTGAGTAATTTTGTCAAGTGACTTGCCCTTAGCCAGCATCAATTCGTTCACAACAAACAAACCGCTTCTGCCCCCCAGCTTAGAATTTTGCTTACGGCACCCGATCGCCACAACCCGCATCAAGCCAAACTCCCGCGTCAAAACCGTCAAGATCCGATCGGCCTCACCCAGGGGCATTGTTTTGAGATTAATTCCAGTTGCTTTGTAGGTGCGGCTCATGAAGGGATAAGGGAGGAAAGAAGAAGGGAGGAAAGAAGAAGGGAGGAGGGATGAAGGATGAGGGGTTTGAAACGGAGATTTCAACGGACTTCACATCTGGAAATGAGTGCAAGGTTGGAGCTAAGACTTGAGACGAAAACAAAGAATGACTTTTTCATCCCTCATCCCTCGTCCCTCACCCCTCATCCCTCCTTACCTAGAGTATCGCGTTGACGAAGCAGATCAGGGCCCTGTGATGTGCCGAGCCGAGTTGCACCTGAGACAATTAACTCTAGAGCCTGGTCGATCGTGCGTATTCCTCCAGAAGCCTTAATTCCTACCCGGTCTTGGGTGATTTCTTTGAGCAGGCGAATATCGGCTACCGTTGCGCCGCCCGTCCAGCCTGTACTGGTTTTGAGAAAGGAAACGCCCGCATCCATGCAGATTTCGGCCGCCAATCGCTTTTCTGAATCGGTCAATAGAGACAGTTCTAAAATGGCTTTGATGACCAGGTTGGTGGATTCACAGATCTCTGCGATTTCTTTGTGAAGGGCATCGACCTGTCCCATTTTGAGCAGTCCCAGGTTGATTACGACATCTAACTCGGCGGCTCCGTTTTCGGCGGCTTCTTGCGCTTCGTAGAGTTTGACGGTTGAGGTCGTCGCTCCGGTAGGAAAGCCAATCACCGTTGAAACTTTGGGCTTTTTGTTGTGCAGCAACTCAACGGCTTGACGAACATAGCAAGGTTGGACGCAGACCGTCGCAAATCGGAAGCGATCGGCTTCATCACACCACTGTTGAACCTGGCTGGCGGTGGCAGTCGGAGACAAGAGCGAATGATCAATATAAGGAGCGATATCAATGTCTGGAGATGTTGCCATTGATGAAACCTAATTCTTAAAAACACTGACCATTCTTGGACTTTAGCCGATCGCGTCTCACTTTCGTGGGGACTGTCTAAATTCCTTTCATCCTTTCTTGAGACAAAAAGAGCAAAAAATAATCCGTAGCTCCTACCCACTAAGAGGTCAAGAGTTACGGACTGTGTGGCTTTCTTGGCAGCCTGCTTGGATTAAATGATTTCTTCAGAAGGGTTTTTTAGTTAAGGTTAGCGCGACCCCGCACCGCCCGTACCGCTGGGGGCAGGGTTTGGACTTGGACTGAAGGCAGCATTGAAGGAAAACGGCGAATGTGATGGCAAGCTTATTGAACTGGTCACCTTGGATGTCACGATCGCGCCCACTTTTTCTAAAGTTTGATCGGAGACGGATTTGTCAGATTCGCGGATGCTGACTAGAGAGGAACGAGCCTGAGAAACTCCGAGCGCCGTAACCGTAACCAAAACCAGAGGGCAAGCGATTTTTGAAAAGGTATTCATTTTAGCAACCTGAGTAATAAAGCAGCAGACGAATGACCCTTGCAAAACATTTTAAGCAATTATGCTGAAGTCATCCAGTAAAAATACTGAAACTTCATAATGGTTTCATGAGGGATTTAAGAAATTCCAGAACAAGCTCAGTGTTTACCCGTAGATAAGTGTACTGATACGTCACTCTACTCTTTCTGTTAAATGTGCATCCTCTTCCGTTAGAGGCAATTTTTCATCGTTATAGGCAATTTTTCATGGTATTCAAGGATTCATTAAAGAAAAAAGCCCATCATTCTACTGTTAATTTCAATTAATATAAATATGCTTACAGAAAAAATACGGAAAAGTAATGCATTCTTTACAATTCACTGCGTAATTCTTCACAACTCTTGATTTGACGACTCGGAACATCGTAATGGAAGAAAACTATTCATCGGCAGATCTCAGTGTTCGTTCTCAGCGCAACCGTAGTATCAAGCTAACTCCTGCTGATTGCATCCGATTGCGATCGCGCTTAATCAACTTCACCAATAACCAGAAATTTACGGAAGCTCCGATCGGCACGCTCTGCGGAAATTACCTGGAATGGGTCGATCGTCTGCCCTCAGCCTTTGTCGATCTGCTGATTTTAGACCCGCCCTATAATCTGACCAAAGAATTTAACCAACTCAAGTTTTCTAAACGGACGGTCGATGAATATACGGAGTGGCTGGAGGGGTCGATCGTTGCGTTAAAACCGCTACTCAAATCCACGGCTTCAATCTACATCTGTGGCGATTGGTTTTCGTCGGGGTCAATTTTTACCGTCGCTGCCCAACATTTCACCGTCCGAAATCGCATTACCTGGGAGCGAGAAAAAGGTCGCGGAGCCAAAGCTAACTGGAAGAACGCCAGCGAAGATATTTGGTTTTGTACGGTTTCAGACCAATATACGTTCAACGTTGAGGCGGTAAAGCTGCGTAGAAAAGTACTGGCTCCCTATCGTCAAGAGGGCATTCCGAAGGACTGGCAGGTGACCGATCGCGGCAATTTTCGCGACACTCATCCTTCTAATCTGTGGACAGATATCACGATTCCGTTTTGGTCAATGTCTGAAAATACGCATCATCCGACACAAAAAAGTGAGAAAGCGATCGCCAAGTTAATTTTGGCCAGTTCCAATCCTGGTGATTTTGTGTTTGATCCCTTTGTGGGCAGCGGTACGTCGTCAGTCGTCGCCAAAAAGCTAGGCAGACGCTATCTGGGAATCGAGCAAGATGAAGAATATTGTCTGCTGACCGAGCGCCGCCTTGAGCTTGCAGAAACCGTTCCTACGATTCAGGGGTTTGCAGATGGCGTATTTTGGGAGCGAAATACGTTGGCTACGCAGAAAAAAGAGTCTTGAAAAATTGAAGGTAAGAGGACGTTCAAAGGTGGTCGTTCATCGCATTCACCACCCTGCACTGGAAGTCGTAGCTCACGGTGCGAACTCCATTAAAACGGGCTAAAGAAGTTGAAATGGCTCTGGAGTCCCTTCAGTGGACTTTTCTCAATTAGCCCGTACTTTCAGTGCAGGGCGGGAGGGCAGCGCAGCGAGAGATTGTTGTACTTTTCAAAGAAACTGAATGCTGAAACATCAATTATGCCGCCTTCAACTATCCGGAGGATTGAGGTGGAAGGTACATCTGAGTGAGAACATCAAGTAGCTGATTGACTGACAAATCTTTTGGGTTAGGTTGGGTTAAACCTGGGTGAAACTAAACGCTGGAGAAGTCTCTGCTGGGTTTTGCTTTGCTCAACACCAACCTGCGGGAAATGAAGGGTTTTAGAAGTTTTGTCAGTCAATCAGCATCAAGTAGTCATTTTCTTCTAAAAGAAGCCCTATCGACTCTACCTCGACAGCTAGTTGCTTAGTTGACTAAAATGAAGATGCACTCCACGATTGATCAGTAGCTATGTCAGAAGATAAATAAAAGAGAATAGTGGTTGCACCTCCATCCTTAGTTTCATCCTCTTCACTACCAGCTAATCGCGTCATTAGTGTTGAGCTAGAAAATGGCGAGGATGTCGAGTGAGTGTGGATGTCACTACCAGACGGCACAAAGTACGTCAGTGGATATACTGTTGTCAAACAATAAAGTAGATGGCGCAGCAATTGTAGTGATCATCTACAGCCTTAAGAAAAGCAGGAGAAAATGAGTGTTTTCATTATCAATGAAGTGATCAAACGGCTAGAAATAATGCCGCAGCACTTGCAACAACGAGTGCTTGAATTTACTCAGGCGTTAGTAAAAGCTGAAGTTCGAGGAACTCCAGGGCAGCAATTGCTACGATTTGCAGGTTCAATTCCTCCGGACGATCTCCAGTTAATGCGTGAGGCGATCGAGCAGGATTGTGAACGGGTAGATGTTGATGAGTGGTAGGTATTTGCTCGATACCAACATTATTATTGCTCTTTTTGCAGATGAAGCAGTCGTCAAAAGCAATCTCGCTCAGACCAACGAAGTTTTCATTCCAAGTTTTGTGATTGGCGAGTTGTGTTATGGAGCCAGAAAATCAGGACGAGTGGAAGCAAATTTAGCAAGAGTTGACGACCTGATTGCTAGCAGCACGATATTGGGATGTGACGCTGAAACTGCGAGGCAATATGGTGAGGTCAAAAATAAGTTGAGGCTCAAGGGTCGTCCGTTACCTGAGAATGATGTCTGGATTGCAGCCCTTGCCCTGCAACACGCTCTGATTTTGGTAACACGCGATGCTCATTTTCAAGAAATCGAGAGTTTGCAAACAGTGGCGTGGTGAGTAAAGCCGCCGCATAACAATCCGATCGGAGCATGGCGAAAGCCTCTGGTATAGATGCAAAGGTTGCTGGCGGTCGCTCAACCGGGGCGATCGAGTGAAAGCATTGCTCACACTCAGGTTCAGAGGTTTGTCACTCAAAACTTCATCTGTAAATACAAACCCCTTTTGTTAAGCTCTGTTTCAAGTTCACGAGAGTATGAACAATTCGGCAAAACGTCCGTGATACCATGCTTTCGTAGCTTTTAGAGAATGGGAGAAAACCTTTGGCACTACGGGTGGCAGTGGTAGGCGGAGGCCCAGCAGGGTCTTCTGCGGCAGAAACCTTGGCAAAAGCAGGGATTGAAACCTATTTAATCGAACGCAAATTAGACAACGTAAAGCCTTGCGGGGGCGCGATTCCTCTCTGCATGGTGGCCGAGTTTGATCTGCCCGAAAATATTATCGATCGCAAAGTCCGCAAGATGAAGATGATCTCTCCGTCGAATGTGGAGGTCAACATCGGTCACACGCTCAAAGATGACGAATATATTGGCATGTGTCGCCGCGAAGTGTTGGATGGCTTTATGCGCGATCGCGCCGTCTCGCTTGGAGCAGTTTTGATCAACGGCACGGTTCACAAATTAGAAATTCCCTCGTCTGACAAAGGCGCTTACACGCTGCACTACGCCGATCACTCGGATGGTAGCCTCGAAGGAACCGCCAAAACGCTCAAGGTCGATCTCGTGATCGGGGCAGACGGCGCAAACTCACGGATCGCCAAAGCCATTGATGCCGGAGATTATCGGTATGCGATCGCCTTCCAAGAGCGGATCAGACTGCCCGAAGACAAAATGGCCTACTACGAAGACCTGGCCGAAATGTACGTGGGCGATGATGTCTCGACCGATTTTTACGCTTGGGTCTTCCCCAAATACGATCACGTCGCAGTCGGGACTGGCACCATGTCGCCCAACAAAGCAGACATCAAAAAGCTGCAAGCAGGCATTCGCGCCAGGGCTGCCAAGAAACTCAGAGGCGGCAAGATCATTCGCGTCGAAGCGCATCCCATTCCTGAGCATCCCAGACCTCGCCGAGTGGTGGGCCGAGTTGCTCTGGTCGGAGACGCTGCCGGGACAGTGACCAAATCTTCGGGAGAAGGCATCTACTTTGCCGCCAAGTCTGCCCGCATGTGTGCCGAAACAATCGTCGAATTTTCTGAAAATGGCGCAAAAATTCCTACAGAGTCTGATCTGAAGGTTTATCTCAAGCGTTGGGACAAAAAATACGGCATCACCTACAAAGTGCTGGACATCTTGCAAACGGTCTTTTATCGATCGGATGCCACTCGCGAAGCCTTTGTAGAAATGTGTTCTGACATCGATGTGCAGAAGTTGACGTTTGACAGCTATCTGTACAAGACGGTCGTTCCGGCGAATCCTTTGGTGCAGCTAAAAATCACCGCGAAAACCCTGGGCAGCCTGATTCGCGGCAATGCGTTAGCACCCTAAAAAACCTGGATTCGATGGAATTTTGTGCTGCGGTTACAAGTTCTTCGGGCAGCCCCCCAAATCCCCCACGAGTGAGGGACTTTGAATGAGGATTCTTGTCTGGAAGTCCCCCAGATTGGGGGGCAGAAGTACCTGGTAACGAAGCAAAAAACTTGATTTCGAGTTACCCGCAAGGGGGCGAATTCACGCAATTTACGCTCAAAAAAGTAGCTCTTAGTGATCGACTCATAAATCCAGACTGCCAGGCCTTATGGTCTAGCAATTTGAATTGAAGCCGATCGCTAAGAGCTTGTTAGTTTCTTACCGTTAGTTTCTAACCGTTAAGCAACGTTGACCGCGACTCGTGGTTTTTCTGAAGTGACTCGTACCTGCCCATCTTCATCGACATCCACGATCGCCGTGTCGCCTGACTGAATCTGACCCGACAGGAATGCCTCAGCCAAACTGTCTTCGAGCAGACGAGCGATCGCCCGACGTAACGGCCGCGCCCCATAGCTGGGATTGTAGCCTTCGGTGACGACCTGAGACCTGAAGCGATCGCTGACTTCGAGGTGGATGCCTTGATCGCTCAGACGGGTTGCCGCTTCCTGAATCAGCAGATCCGAGATTTGGGTCACCTCGTCGCGAGACAACTGACGGAAGACGATGGTTTCATCCAGACGATTGAGAAATTCTGGACGGAAGTGATTCTTTAACTCGTCGTTGACCAGTGTGCGAATGTGATTGTACTGAAGCGACTCGGACGAGCCGCTAGCAATCTCAAAGCCCAACCCTGAGCCACCTTTCTCAATCACCTTTGAGCCAAGGTTAGAAGTCATGATCAGCAGCGTATTTTTAAAGCTGACCGTCCGACCTTTAGCATCCGTCAGTCGCCCGTCTTCTAAGACTTGCAGCAGCATGTTGAAGACATCGGGGTGAGCCTTTTCGATTTCGTCCAGCAGGATGACTGTGTAAGGCTTGCGACGAACGGCTTCGGTAAGCTGACCGCCCTCGTCATAGCCAACAAACCCCGGAGGTGAGCCAATCAGCTTAGAAACGGTGTGGGACTCCATAAATTCTGACATATCCAATCGGATCATCGCCTCTTCTGAACCGAAGACGGTAGCAGCTAAAGCTTTGGCGAGTTCAGTCTTACCGACTCCAGTCGGCCCAGAGAAGATAAAGCTGGCGATCGGGCGATCGGGATTCTGTAAGCCAACTCTGGCGCGTTTGATCGCTCTCGCAACGGCGGTGACGGCTTCATCTTGTCCGATAATTCGCTCGTGCAACGTATCTGCTAAATGCAGCAGCAGCACCGATTCCGATTCGGTCAACCGATTGACAGGAATGCTCGTCCAGGAAGAAACCACTTGCGCGATATCTTCTTCGGTGACGATCGGCGATTGAGCATTCACAGGAGCATCATCTCCGCGCAGGCTGGCTTCGAGTTCGAGTTCACGATCGCGCAGCGTCCCCGCTTTGTCAAAATCTTGAAGGGTAACGGCTGCCTGCTTAGACTTGGTGACCTCGCGCAGTTCTTTCTTGAGCGCTTTGGTTGCCGACTGATGAGTATGTCTCAACCGCACAAGCGACCCCGCTTCATCAATCAAATCGATCGCCTTGTCCGGTAGAAATCGATCTGTAATATACCGATCGGACAGTTTAGCCGCCGCCGCGATCGCCGCATTGCTGATGATCAATTGATGGTGCTGTTCATAGCGATCGCGCAATCCATAGAGAATGTCGATCGTGTCTTCAACACTGGGCGCACCGACCTTCACAGGCTGAAATCGTCTTTCTAGGGCAGCATCGCTCTCGATTTGACGGTACTCATCCAGCGTGGTCGCCCCGATGCACTGGATCAAACCTCTCGCCAAAGCAGGTTTCATCAGATTTGCAGCATCCATACCGCCACCCACGCCACCCGCACCCACCAGGGTATGAATTTCGTCGATGAACAGAATAACGTTGCCTGACTGCTGCACCTCATCCATAACTTGTTTCAGGCGTTCTTCAAATTCGCCCCGAAACTTGGTGCCTGCCAGGAGACTGCCCATATCTAAACTGACAACCTGCTTGTTTTGCAGAATCTCAGGCACGTCTTGATTGTAGATTCGCAGGGCTAACCCTTCGGCGATCGCTGTCTTACCGACACCTGGTTCGCCCACCAAGACGGGATTGTTTTTGGTGCGACGACCGAGAATTTGAATCACGCGATCGATTTCAGTGTGCCGTCCGATAATTGGGTCGAGCTTGCCCTCGGCTGCTTTTTGGGTCAGATTGATCCCAAACTCATTCAAACCAGGGGTACGCTCAGAAGAATTTTGGATAGGACGTTCCTTCAAACCCCCCGCGGGAACGGAAGCCACTTCTCCGAGGGTCTGGATGATCATCAAGCGCACTTGAGCGAGATCAACGCCCAGGTTAGTCAACACTTTTGCACCCACGCCCTGATTGTCTTGGACTAGACTCAGCAGCAGATGTTCGGGGTGGACGTAGCGATGGTCAAGTTGACGCGCCTGTTCGAGGGCATGGTCAAAAAGCTGTCTTGTCTTTGGCGTAAAAGGCAGATCCGCCAGCGATGAACCGGTGCCCCGCCCGACAATTTTATCGATTTCTTGGCGAGCGGCTTGCAGGGTCACGCCCAACTCCGTCAAAACCGAGGTTGCGATCGTGTCTTTTTGTCGAAGTAAGCCCAACAGCACCGCTTCAGTGCCCACAGAATTTTGTCTGAGGCGACGAGCTTCTTCTTGGGCGTTGATGATGGCGGCGATCGCCTGTTCGGTGAAATATTCAAACATTGGGACTTTCTCCACTAAGCTTTGTCAGCTTCCACTCGGTTAACCGACGAGCGGGACGGGTGTTGGATGCACGTAAAGTTTCTTGTAGTATGTCTCCCTAATCTAACGATCCCCAAAGCTAACCCACTAGGGAGGAAAACCGTATAAGCCAGAGTCGTAGCTGTAAACACAAAAGTAGGCACCAGATTTACGCTCTAAATGTTTAACTTCCTCAAATTTCTTAATATCTTTGTCCAGGGCAGAAACTCCCATCATTTCTGGCTTTAACTTTAGAGCAGGTGGGTCGATCGCTCACTTTTACTTTGTCTGTAGCTAATTAAGTAAACATTCCCAAAGATGGTGTGTTTAAGGCGACGAACTCTCAATGAGTTTGGGCAATTCTTACCAACTAAACCGCCAAGAATTGAAGATAATAATTAACATTTCTATCCATTGAAAGAATGAACTTTGGGAGATATACTACCTCCAAAGATAGAGTTTTTGCTTAAAACGTTTGGCTCAAATCATGGCTAAAAACACTAAGCAAAACTTCTACAAAATCTCTGTTGGGGAATAGAACTATGAATATTATCGCTTGGGCTATTTTGGGAATTATTGCAGGTGCGATCGCTAAAGCCATCTATCCGGGCACTCAAGGCGGCGGACTTCTCAGCACTATGATCCTCGGCATCATCGGCGCATTTATTGGCGGCAGCGTTGTCACACTACTCACAACAGGGCAGATAGGGCTAACCGCCGCAGGGTTTAGTATTCCTGGAGTAATTGTGGCGGTGATTGGTGCCATAATTGCCATCTTCTTGTGGGGTCTGATCACCCGGAATGCCGCCTAAAACCAAACTGGGGAGCCGAGAGAGGACTTTCTAAGCTAGTTTTCTAAGCTGTGTGAAGTCAGTCTCCCGCGCTTCCCCACCTGAAGTTTTAACGTTATGGCCGTCTACAGGCTGATCAAAGAACGTTTTTGAGCAACTCTATCGCCGTAAGGCTGCCCATGTTTTTGCGGTCGGTGAGTTGGGATTTTGGGACAGTTTGGATGTGAAGGTTTGTCGATCGTTTGGGCGAAATCCTACCTGTTGTAAGCCCTGCAAAACTTTGCCGACAACATTGGCTTGAACGGTGGGACGCGATCGTACATTGGTCGGCGGATTGGGGTCGTCTATTATGGTGACACAGCTTTTTTCACGCTTTGCGATCGCTGCCACTTCTCGCAACTTTTGAAAACTGAGCAACTTTTGCACAGTAGCAGCGGGCACCTTTTGAGCCAACAAACCCGCCTGCTCACCAAACGGCTCTCCCAATTCCATCGCGACGACTTGCCATTTACCTTGCTGTCGCCGCACCAAAAACTGGACAATCGCATCCTCGACAGCGCCCTCCACGATCGCGTAGTCATTAGCTATTGTGATGTCATGCAATCTAAGTGCCTGTTCTGAAAGTGGCTTGCGATTGTAAGCATCCATGACCGTCTGTTTCACGATCGCTTCGTCTGGCGTGCTGTCTTGAACTGGGGGCAGCGGGTTTGGGGGTCGGTAGAGTGGCTGGGGTGGGAGCGCTACAGCTAAAAATTGTGATCGACCCTGTTAGTAATGCCAAGTAGATCGGCTTCATAGACTTGTTGACTCAATGTGGGTTTGTTAGCCCTACAGAATTGACTCCCAAAATTCCTGGAAAGGGAATGAACCTTCATTTTGCACAAAAGGTTTTGGTGTAGACAGCTAGGGGTGAAAGTAAAAGGCGGCTCCGATCGCCGCATAGGTCACGAGCAACATTGATCCTTCAAGCCAGTTAGATTTGCCGTCGCCGCTAATAGAGTTAGTGATGAGAACGGCGATCCCCACGGATAACAGTTCAAACGCATTAAATTCTAGATTCATCGGTTGCCCAATGACTCGGCCGACTAAGACCAAAACAGGCGCAACAAACATCGCAATCTGTAAGCTAGACCCCATCGCTACCGCAACAGAAAGATCCATTTTATTTTTGACTGCAAACGTCACGGCGGTAATGTATTCCACTGCTCCACCAAAAATCGGGATCAAAATTACGCCCGTAAATAGATCCGTTAAACCTAGCGTGACAACCGCTTTTTCTAGACTGGAAACCAGAATTTCGGACACAAAAACTAGGGCGATCGTACAGACCAACAACAGCGCTACTTGCCGCCACAAGGCCGATTTTGCGTGAGAGGGGTGTTCAGCTTCGAGTTCATTTTCAGTTGCTACACCTTGATAAAGATAGGTGTGAGTCTTCATCGAAAACAGCAGCATCAAGCCATAAAACACCAGCAATAAAATCGATAAAACGACCGAGAAATCGTTTAGCGTTGTGAATTCTAAACTCTTGGCTGTGGTGAGATGGATGGCCGTCGGAGTCAGCAAAACCACCACTGCTAAATTGAGCGAAGATGCATTGAGACGAGCCACTGCGGGCTGAAAATCTTGTTCCTTATATCGCAAGCCACCCAAGAAAGTTGCCAGGCCTAGCGCCAGAAGCAAGTTGGCGATCAGCGTGCCTGTAATGCTGGCTTTGACCACATCGACGAGACCGGCCCGCAGCGCCACGATCGCTACAATCAATTCTGTCGCGTTGCCAAACGTGGAGTTGAGCAAGCCTCCCAGCGTTGGGCCGACCACTTCAGCGATGCCTTCGGTCGATTCGGCAATCAGGGCCGCAAGGGGAATAATTGCAAATCCTGATGCCACAAAGACCAGGACGGGCGGAAGCTCCCAATGTTCGGCGGCGATCGCCAGTGGGATAAAGGTCAACATTCCCAGCAGCACAGTTTGTTTGGTCGTCAATTTCATAGATTCGCTCCTCGCCTGTGAGATTAGATGATTAAAAGAGTAGAAGGTCGAGCCAGTGAGGTGCGATCGACTTCCAACCTCAAGACCGCTCACCAGTCTAATTCTTATTTTTCTAGAGAACCCTGTTTTCCAGAAACCTCACTCTTTGATCCTTCCATTCAAAACTAAGCGACCATTAGCGGGACTTTGCATAGGAAAACAGTTTGAGTCTAACGTTCGATGTCTAACGTCCAATGTCTAACGTCCACAGCCATCCGAATGAAGCCTGTCAGCAAATCTCAACTTTTACCCTTTCAGCCCTTGATGACTTTACGATAAGCTTGCCTCTACACAAATCATGCAAAGGAGCTTACGGATTCATGTCTACTGTGATGGTGCAACTGTTGTTGATTGGGTTGGTCGCAGGAATTGCAGGCGGAATGTTTGGCATCGGTGGGGGCGCGATCATGGTTCCGGCGATGGTGCTGCTGTTGGGAATGGATCAAAAGTTTGCGACCGGAACGTCTCTCGCGGCTCAAATTTTACCGATCGGCATTCTCGGTGCAGGGGTCTACTATCGCAACAACAATCTCAGCATTCGAGATGCAGTTTTGATCGCAGCGGGGCTGGTTGTCGGCAATCTTTTGGGTGCTTTATTCGCCAATCAGCCGTTCATTAGCGGTGAAATGATGAAAAAGCTATATGGGCTGTTTCTATTTGCGATCGGAGCGCGTTACCTGTTCTATCGCTAAAGCATTCTCACTTAGAGGTCTAAATTTGTGTAGATAAGCCCATCAGTCTGCCTTGATTTGAGTGATGGTAAGAGTTTGCAGAAGCCCTTTTAATGCTTAAATCTCCGGAGGAAGATCCGTAGAACGAGTAGTGGTGTGTGTATGTTTTTTGTGCATTATCATTAAGTATTTCTTATCCATTGGAGCAGACAAGATGGCATTTGCCGATGATATCGCTAAAGTAGCAGAGCAAGTTCAGAAAAGGGCTGGAGCAGTCTCAGGTGAAGAAGGCACAAAAATGGGACTAATCGTGCCGTTTTTCAGTACGCTTGGTTACGATGTCTTCGATCCAACAGAGGTTATTCCTGAATATATTGCAGACTTTGCAATCAAAAAATCAGGTCAGTTTGAGAAAGTGGACTATGCAATATCAATTAGTGGTGCGATTGTCATGCTAGTTGAGGCAAAAGCTCGTGACAAGAAGCCGGAAGCTCATGACGGTCAGTTAAAAAGATACTTTAACGGCCTGCGTTCAGCCAAAGTCGCAATCGTCACAAACGGCATTGAGTATCTATTTTTTACAGATTTACGTCATGAGAACATGATGGACGAGGAGCCGTTCTTTATCTTCAACATCCTCAGTCATGACCAAAAGCAAATTGAAAATCTAAAGTTTTTTCACAGAGACAACTTTGATGCTCTTGTAATCAAACGTCAAGCTGAAGAGATGGTTTATCTCAGTGGAATGACTCAATTAGTAGACAGTCTCCTTCGCTCTCCATCTGATGAGTTCATTCGGTTTCTGGTTTCTCAACTTGGCAGTATTGGTTCTAGATATGCGATCGAAGGCAAAATTACCAGCAGGGTTATTGAGAAGTTCCGCTTGATCGTGAAAAAATCTGTTCAGGGCAGCTTAGTTGACCTAATGACCCAATCTATCAACAAGGAAATAGGTCAATCTAGCGAGATTTCTTCTCCCACACAGCTAATTGAAGAGGTTGAAGAGAGTCAGGATGAGTCTGAGCAAGATTTAGAAGACATTGAGGCGTTTGAGAAAATCAAGTCTATTGCGGCACAATCAAAAACCCACACCTTGGAAGTTAAATACAAGGATGTGGTGTCCTATTTTGGTGTCAATGTCGGCAAGACAACTTGGTGGTTTTTGAGGTTCTACCTATCGCCTAAAAAGAAGAGTTTCGTGACTCGTTTACCTGTTAATGAAGTGAAGGCATTGGCACCAGGTTTTGAGGTTCAGGAGATGTCAGCTTCATTTGGGGATGCAGCATCAAGAGTTTTAATTTCATCAGTCAGTGATTTAGATACCCTCAGTGATCTAATTCTCAAATGCTACGAAGCTGAAGCATCTAAACGACCTCTTGGAAAGACAGCGTAACTTAAAGCTGAGACTATGTACAGCAACCCGGAAATATAGGGTCTCACTTGCTTTACCGCTAAAGCATTCTCACTCAGATTTCTGAATTTGCTGTTGATAGTCTTCTTCAGTGATTAGATCTTGGGGATTTTCGACTCGATCGACAAACATCAGCCCGTTGAAATGATCGAATTCGTGTTGAAAAATTCGCGCCACAAAATCGGTCATTTCCATTTTTTGCAGCTTGCCGTTGCGATCGCAGTATTCAATCTCGATCGCTCGATATCTCGGCACCCACCCCCGAATTCCAGGAACACTCAAGCACCCTTCCCACCCTTTAATCGTTTCGCTGGAATGGGAGAGAATGCGCGGATTCAAAATAGCGGTTGGCTCCATCTCAGGCGCATCGGGATAGCGAGGATTGGGACGCGACGCAACAATCATTAACTGACAAGATTGGGCCACCTGCGGCGCAGCAATTCCTACCCCGTTTGCCTGTTTCACTGTCACTAACAAATCATCAATCAACGCCTGAATTTTTTCGTCTCTAACCTCTAAAATCGGCAGCGCCACCTGACGCAAAATTGGATTGCCTAACTCGATAATCGATCGCAGTTCACCCATCGGTTTTAGAATCGTAAATTAAATAAAATCGTTATCTACGGAATCTTCGAGTTTATTAACTTTACAGTCCTTAGAAAAGGTTGATTCATTGCGAGACGAATGGTGAAGCCATTGGAAACATATCCGGCATTCACCATTCGCCAGCCTCTACTCGTTTTGCGCGGTCTGAGTTGGAAAGGCTCCCGGTTGAACGGCCAGATTCACGGCTCGCCCACCTCGACTGACCTCAACTTGCAGCCTTCCACCGACCGAACTAGCTTCTACGGCTTGCTGCACCTGATCGGCCGTCGTGACTGGCTGCCCATTGACCTTCTTGATCACATCCCCTGGTCGAATTCCTGCCCTCGCCGCCGGAGAGTTTCGCATTACACCAGAGATCAAAACGCCCCGATCGTCCTGCACGGTGATACCAGACTGGCGATCGCTGTTAATTTGCCGTCTAAGTTCGGGTGTCAGCGTTGTCATCTGAATGCCTAGGTAGGGATGATCAACTCGCCCTGTAGCAATCAACTTCTGAGAAATGCGTTGAGCCGTGTTGATCGGAATCGCAAACCCCAGCCCCTGGGCACCGCCACCAATAATGGCCGTATTCATGCCGATCACTTCACCGCGCTGGTTGAGCAACGGGCCACCCGAATTACCCGGATTGATCGCCGCATCGGTTTGAATGAAGCTCACTCGCTTGTCAGGCACTCGGACTTCTGCGCTCGTGCGACCCGTGGCGCTAATGATCCCCGCCGTCACCGTATTATCGAGTCCCAACGGATTGCCAATGGCGATCGCCCACTCTCCAGGCTTCAACGATTCAGAGTTACCCAGCGTCACCGTCGGCAGACTGCTCGCTTGAATCTTGACCACCGCCACATCCGTCACCGGGTCTTGCCCCAGCACCTTGCCCTGAAACTCTCGACCGTCTTTGAGCTTGACCGAAACAGTATCTGCCCCATTGACCACATGAGAATTGGTTAAAATCACGCCGTTTGCGTTGATGATAAAGCCTGACCCCGTGCCTCGCTCAACCCGCGTTGCTGGCATATCAGGAATCTCGGAGCCAAAAAACTGTCTAAAAAACGGATCATTAAAGATCGGCGGTACTCGGTTTCTCACTGTGCGAGAGGCGTTGATCCGCACGACGGCCGGCCCAACTCGATCAACAGCCGCCGCAATAAAATTGGGATCGGTAGCAGACAAAATGGCCGAGCTTCGGCTCTGAGCAATCTGAGTATCGGCCGCTTGAGCAACTGCAGGCTGAGTTTGCAGAAAGTCAGGGGTCACCAAACGACTTCCGGCAAGAGCGGTTCCGGCTCCCACAAAGGGCAAAAGTACATAGAGAACAGACTGCTTCCAGGTCGATCGCCATGCAGCCAGACGAGTTTTAGAATCGTGGTTTGGCATATTCATCGCACTTCAGTTTTCCTTAATCGTAACCATTGGACGGTCATAAAATGGCCTTCATGTAACAAGACAACCATCCGGAACTTAGCAGACCTCTCACTGTTTTCAAGAGATTTGAAGTCGGTCGATCGCACTCTAGACAAACCAGATGACCTTCAATTGCAATCTGCTTTGAGTTGCCCATCAGGAGTCGTATCACAGAGCCATCAAATTTGGGATTAGCGCTTTTATAGACGAGATTGCCGTCAGTTTGCTCCCTTGTTTTTGTAAGAGACGCTGTAAAAGAGAATGACTCCCTCACAGGGGTGCAAACTGTCATTTCAAGTTCATCTTTGAAACATGAAATTGACAAGCCTGGTTAGTACTTTATAAAAACAGGTGAATGAATGGTTAAGAGCGGTCTGATTGCTGAACTGTCCTCCCCCTAATTGCCCAGATACCAGCGAGTGCTGAGTTAGTGGCTTAGGTTAAAGTCTCTCAGAAGCAGTCTTTCCGCTCTTTTTTTATTTTAGCCCTTGCAGACAGGGCGCGCAGGCGGTCTCAAAGAACTTTTTTTAACTGAACAAAGCAGTCAATCTTTTTAGCATTCTTTTTAGCATTGTAGAGTGCTGAGATTTTGGCAGGATGTCTGGAGCAAATTTGGGGCAGCCTGCATGACTTCTTAGTCCTACTTCTTAGCCCTGATGCGTCGATCGCTTTAGACAGCCAAAATCAAACCGTTCTCTAGCCTCTTTGAGCGCGCGATTAGACGCAAAGTTCGGGCAGCATTTCAAGAGGATGTTTGAAAAGTGTTTTTTCTGACGTTACAGTTTTTCGATCCGCCCTAAATCTCCCTTAAAAAGATGTCAGTTCGATAAACTTTTTCGTTTCGTTGCCAGGGGATTCGCCCCCTAAATCCCCCATTCTGAGGGACTTTGAATCAGCATAATTTCTTTGAACTCTGGAACTTTCTCTGGGTCAAAGTCCCCCAATTTTGGGGGATTTAGGGGGCTGAAGCTGATCGCAACGAAGCGAGTCACTCTCATCGAACTGACGTTAAAAAGGTGGACTTTGAGGTCTTGTTCCCTTTTTTAAGGAGGGCTAGGGGGATCTCCTGACGATTTGATACTTTTCAAACATCCTCTGAGAAGAAGCGGGATCATCTTAATGTGAATTCGCTCAGGTTCTTTCGCGTCAATGTGTGAGACTTTTGCTTTCAACCGCCAACTCTGAGAGATTTTATGACAAGCGTTCCGGCTAAAGCTCTTCATTCACGAAGGAGTTAGAGAGACGTTCCTAAATTCGCGACTACAGCCAATCAATTTGTCGAATTTGCGTCCTCTTGGGCACACAGTTATCACCAAAAGCTTTGATCAGAAACGCTTAGGGTTGATTAAGTTAAGAGCGCGATCGCATGTGGTCAAAAACAGCCTCTCTCAACCAATTGCCCATCATTCATATTCGACAAACTAAAACATCGAGTCTACTAAATCTATCTCAAATCAAATCAGTTATCTTTAACAAATGTCTTAAGTGAATGCCTTAGAAACAATCGCCATTAAAAGGTGAAAAACCTACAACCTCAGTGTAATATAAACTAAGCGGCTAACATTAAGTAAGACTTGCTTGCCACCACCTGTTAGCACCCGCCAACAACCCAACTGCACTGTTATTATTTCAAACCCAAGTTGATGAGCAAAAAGAAAAAGATTGAGCCTCTTGTTGGTGAAGCACTCCTCAAGAAGGTTAAGGAACTCGAAAACCTCAACAAAGAAGAAAAAGCAAGAGAGTGCGGCTATTACACAGTGACCAAAAACGGTGTAGAGCGCGTCAACATGATGAAGTTTTTAAACGCGCTAATTGATGCAGAAGGCATTGAGCTTGACGGCAAGCAAAATACCAACGGGCGAGGTGGTCGCAGTGCCAGCTATCGGATTAGCGTTCAATCAAATGGCAATCTGTTAATTGGCGCAGCCTACACCAAACAAATGGAACTGCAACCTGGTGATGAGTTTGAGATCTCTCTAGGGCGCAAGCACATTCATCTACGTCAGGTTGAGCGACCCGAAGATGCCTTGCTGACTGATGTGGAATAAACGCAACTAAAATTTGGCTGGCTGATGCTCATCTTGCTGTTACTTATTGCTGTTACTTAGCGCACGCTCAAAAACTGCTGGCTGAAGTAGAAAAATCGGATTGATCGTCATCAATCAAAGACGGCTTCTCCGAAGTTTTCGATGCAAACCCAGGAGAATCTCCTGAGCCACATCTTTTGTTTTTCTCAGAAATCCTTCTGTCTGTATTAAGGTAAGAGTACAGCACTGAATTTTTGTAAGCTCACCTCTGGCTGATTCAACTTTATGGAAAACATCGACTGGCTAAATGTAGCACCCGCCGGACTTGCGATCGCAATCTTTCTCGGCGGAATGCTGATGATGTTCACCGGGATTTGGACGGCTCGAAATAAGTGACTTTCACAAGCTATTGGATCTCAGGTAGGCGAGAAATCACCGATGTAGAAGTTGCTTGAGAAGCCTGAGGTAATTTATCCGCTTGGATTTTGATCGACAGGTAGGGCAACAGAACCGATCTCGTCAGAGCAAGGTTGTAAGCCAGATCAATGTCTTCTCGCTCCAACATGCCAAGAATTTGATGGGGAGCCGCTCGATCCAGAACAGGGAGTTGGTGAATGCCACGGGCAGACATGCGATCGCGGGCTTCGGCAACTGGTTCGTCTTGATAAGCGTAGAGCAGTTCTTTGGTGCAGATTTCGCCAATTCTTTGAGTTTGCAGCGACTGATCGAGGTCACAAACTTTGACTTGAGCGTGTTCCCAGCGAGTGATTGACCGATTGATGTCTTGCAGTGTCACGATTCCTAGCAGTTGGTCTTGGCTATCGACGACCAGGGCGCTGTGCAAATGATGTTCGGTGAGTGACCAGCCCGCTTCAACTAGGGGCAGCGACTCAGAAAGCAGGAGAAATGTTGTCTGCATGGCATCCCCCACAGCGATCGTGTTGAGAATTTGTTGAGCGCGATCGGCTTCTTGAGGAGACTCAATTTTTTTGAGATTTGTCCCGCGTTCTGGAGACTGATTCAATCGCTCCACTAGCCACACGCTCAAGCCCACCGCCGCCATCAGGGGCAACACGATCCGATAGTCACGAGTCATCTCAAACAGCAGCAAAATCGCCGTCAGTGGAGCATTGACACTCGCCGCCAAAACAGCCGCCATTCCCACCATCGCATAGGCAGGCGGAGCCGCAATACTCGCTGCAAACCAGGGCAAAGCAAACGGCAAAATCTTTCCGTAGGCGGCTCCCAACGTTGCGCCCAAAAACATAGCTGGAGCAAACACACCACCCACCAGACCACTGCCCAGACTAATCGCCGTTGCAAACAGTTTGACCACCAATAGCGCCACGAGCAATCTGAGAGAAAACTCCACATCTCGCAGCATGGCTTCAACGGTTTCATATCCCACCCCTAAAATCTGCGGTAGCTGGAGGGCGACCAGTCCCACAAAGAGTCCGCCCATGATGGGGTGAAGTTCTCTCGGAATCTGGTTAATCCAAGCGAATCCCGGAATCTTGCCGTTAAACCAGTTTTGTGACCACTGGAGCGACTTGGTGTAAGCGATCGATACCAGGCTGGCACACAGCCCCAATCCCAGGTAGAGCGGCAATTCTAAGGGACTGCGAACCTCATACACGGGCAGATTAAAGGCAGGTTGAGCGCCCAATCCAATCTGAGCCACGAGCGCCGAAACGACTGCTGACAAAAGAACTACACTCGCTGCCGAAGTTGCAAACGTGGTACCCAAAACGACTTCTAGCGCAAAAAATACCCCAGCGATCGGTGCATTAAATCCTGCGGCCAACCCCGCGGCGGCTCCGGCCCCCAACAGTAAACGCTGGCGTTCTTGAGACACTCGCAATGCCTGACCTAGAAGAATCCCTAAGTTTGCGCCAATCTCAACGCTCGGCCCTTCTGGCCCCAACGATGCCCCTGATCCCAGAGAAATCGCCGCCGCAACCATTTTAGTAACCGGACGCATCACCGAAATTTCTTGACCCGCCTGCACCGCAGCAATCAGCGAAGAAATGCCAGGGCCAAAGTCTTTAAAGCACCAGCGCATTAGCCCAATCAACACCCCGCCCAGAGTCGGAACGCAGGCCAACGTCCACGCGCCCAGGTGAGCGATCGTTCCCATCCCGTCTTCGAGCAGTAGATGATGCAGAATTTCGATCAGGTATCTGAAGGTCACAACCCCCATACCTGCGCTGCCCCCAATTACGACGGCCAAAATCAGGACGATCGTTTCGGGGGACGGCTGGAGGCGAAGTGTACCGGGTAAAGGAGGAGGAGAGGGTGCTTGCGGTTCGGACGACAAGCCTTTTGGCGAAGAAACAGAAGGCATCCCGGATATTTACGTCAGACAAAGTTAATTTTTATTTCTTACTCTCATTGTGAGTCATGAATTACAGCTAAGACAAGAAATTTGCGATCGGCGCTCTATCAAAAGCTAAACGCGATCGTGCCTCAACAATCAACAGATGTAGAACGATCGTCCCAGACAAGCCAATGGGGCAGTACGATCGCACCGAGAAACCCTCAAAATAGCACTCCTGTGTAGACTGTTGGCGATCGACGTGAGGATCAGACTTCTGCACAAATAGCCCTGAGATTTGAGAAGATTTTCTATAAAATTTCTATAAAAAATCATGCGAAGGGCTTTCTGATCCATACTGGGCATAAAGCTAAACCTATTTAAGGCCACAGAAATTAGAAATCGAGAAAAACCTGGATAGACTGGATAAACTCGCCTGAGAGGGGTTTGTGAAAAAAGTCGATCGTGAATTTTTCGCAATGCTCTATAAACTGAGCCAGAATATTGGTTAGTTTCTGATGGCAAGTGTGCCGCTGATCAGTTCTCTTAAAAAAATTGTCATTTTGTCGCGTGACAACCAAAAGTGCCTGATGAATGCTGATACCTTCGATCGCCACTCTTCCCCCTGTCCAGTCTGCCATCAGATGGGCGGTTTGCAGTCCGTCAAAATGGTGAATGGTTTGTTGACCTGTCCTCACTGTCGGCAACGGCTTGTGGTCAGTATGAGCGGTCATTACGTTCGCGACCCGTTTTCACCCAAAAAACAAAAGGTGACCGAGAAGATGTTGCGCCGTCAAAGTCGGCCATTGGCAAGAATTTTGCGCGACTCTGGCGTTTCCAAACATTCTCAGCTTCTCGCTCTTTTGGGTAGTTTGATTTTATTGGGGTTCTCGATGGCTGTGGTCGGAGGCGTTGCCAGCCAAAAGATTTCTCTACAAGGCGTGTTAAACCAGATTGAGCGAATGGGTGAATCGCCTCAAACCTCGCCCGATCGCACTCCTTAAGCTGGCGATCGCATTCTAAAAAAGCATTTCAGATCCTTGACCTTCAAAGAGAAGTTGGGGGTCTGTCCGTCTGTTTTGGCAAAAGTTGTTCTTCTAAATTGAGAATGTAAATTTTTAGAAACAACATTATGAGCTAATACTCGGCTATTTGTAAATAAGTGTAAACAAATATCTCAAAGTTCTTATCAAATTGTGTCAGTTATTCGCCAGAATGCTTTTCTGGTATGCCTTTTCTGGTAAAAACACATACAGGGATAAATTTACGTCTGCACCCGCTCACGAGAAAAAACGACTTCAAGAAACTTCAAGAAGGTCTCTCTGAGCGTTGAGGAAATTTTGGTTTCCTGATCTGTACTGCTTCATCCCTATCCGAACCTGAGACAGCAGCAACGGCTCGTCAAAAGTTCGCTCACTCGACTGACTAGAAGAAGAGAACACGCATCGCAAGGAGTCTCACTAGCATGTTCACCCACGTCAAGCCCACCATTAGACACATTGCACCCGACAACCTTCAGGGACGGTCTTTAGTAAAGGTGGTCTATGTCGTGCTAGAGCCGCAATATCAAAGCGCGCTCTCTGCTGCCATTCGATCGATTAACCAAAACCATCCTAATCTCGCGTATGAAATCAGCGGCTACCTGATTGAAGAACTGCGGGATGCCGAAAATTACGAAAACTTTAAGCGAGATGTTTCTGAAGCCAATATTTTCATCGCTTCGCTAATTTTCTTAGAAGACCTGGCCGATAAGGTTGTGGCAGCGGTCGAGCCTTATCGCGATCGCCTGGATGTGGCCGTCGTCTTTCCGTCGATGCCGCAGGTGATGCGGTTGAATAAGATGGGCAGCTTTTCGATGGCTCAGTTGGGTCAGTCAAAGAGCGCGATCGCTCAGTTCATGAAAAAGCGCAAAGAAAAGCAAGGCGCTGGCTTTCAAGATGGCATGTTAAAGCTGCTGCAAACCTTGCCCAAAGTGCTGAAATATCTGCCGATGGACAAAGCGCAAGATGCTCGCAACTTTATGTTGAGCTTTCAATACTGGCTGGGTGGCTCACAGGAAAATCTAGAAAACTTCCTGCTGATGCTGACCGACAAGTATGTGATCAAAGACAAAGATGTGAAAGTGCTGGCGTATCAAGAGCCTGTCACCTATCCTGATCTGGGCATCTGGCATCCCCTCGCGCCTCAGATGTTTGAGGATGTTAAAGAATATTTGAACTGGTTCGATTCGCGCAAAGACATTCCTGCTGATACCAAAGATCCGTTAGCGCCCTGTGTGGGATTGGTGCTGCAAAGAACGCACTTGGTCACCGGAGACGACGCTCACTATGTGGCAATGGTGCAAGAATTGGAGTGCATGGGCGCACGAGTCATTCCGGTTTTTGCGGGAGGATTAGACTTCTCGAAGCCTGTGGATGCGTTTTTCTACGATCCGATCTCCAAGAATGCGGTGGTGGATGTGGTCGTCTCGCTGACTGGATTTGCGCTAGTGGGCGGCCCGGCTCGTCAAGATCACCCCAAAGCGATCGAGTCCCTCAAGCGTCTCAACCGTCCTTATATGGTGGCGTTGCCGCTGGTCTTCCAAACGACGGAAGAATGGCAGGATAGCGATTTGGGGTTGCACCCGATTCAAGTGGCGTTGCAGATTGCCTTACCTGAGTTGGATGGCGGGATCGAGCCGATTATTCTTTCTGGACGCGACGGCAATACCGGGAAAGCGATCGCCCTTCAAGATCGAGTAGAAGCGATCGCCCAACGAGCCATGAAGTGGGCCAATCTGCGCCGCAAGCCCAAACTTGAGAAGCGTGTTGCCATCACGGTTTTCAGCTTTCCACCCGATAAAGGGAATGTGGGGACGGCGGCTTATTTAGATGTGTTTGGCTCCATTCACAAAGTTCTAGAAGCGCTGCAAAACAATGGGTATGATGTTGCAGGCGTTCCGGATACGGCCGAAGCGCTGATGCTGGAAGTGTTGCATGATGCCAGAGCGCAGTACAACAGCCCCGAATTGAACATTGCTTATCGGATGTCGGTGCCGGAATATGAGGAGTTAACGCCTTATTCTGAGAAACTGCACGAGTCTTGGGGCCCGCCTCCTGGACATTTGAACACAGATGGTCAAAATCTGCTGGTGTACGGCAAATCGTTTGGTAACGTGTTTATCGGAGTGCAGCCGACCTTTGGTTATGAAGGCGATCCGATGCGGCTGTTGTTCTCGCGATCGGCCAGTCCCCATCATGGATTTGCTGCCTACTACACGTACTTAGAAAAGATCTGGAAGGCTGACGCTGTTCTGCACTTTGGCACTCACGGATCGCTAGAATTCATGCCAGGTAAGCAGATTGGCATGTCGGGTGACTGCTTCCCCGATAGCTTGATTGGCACCATTCCCAACCTCTACTACTACGCGGCTAACAATCCGTCTGAAGCGACGATCGCCAAGCGCCGATCGTATGCCGAAACGATCAGTTACCTGACACCGCCTGCTGAGAACGCGGGACTGTACAAGGGTTTGAAAGAACTGGGCGAACTGGTTGCGTCTTACCAATCGCTCAGAGATTCGGGTCGGGGCGTGCAGATTGTTGATACGATCGTTGACAAATGTCGGATTGTGAATCTCGATCGTGACATTGCTCTGCCGGATCACAGCGTCAAAGATATGACGGTCGAAGCGCAAGACAACATCGTGGGTAAGGTTTACATCAAGCTGATGGAGATCGAATCGCGGCTGTTGCCCTGTGGACTGCATGTGATTGGGAAGCCTCCGACGGCGGAAGAAGCGATCGCAACTTTAGTCAACATTGCCAGTTTGGATCGGGCCGAAGATGATGTCGTGAGCTTGACTCGGATCATTGCGAATAGCGTGGGCCGTGACATTGACGATATTTATCAAGGGAGCGATCGCGGCGTTCTTGAAGACGTTCAGCTTTTGCAGGACATTACGATGGCGGTTCGGGATGCAGTGGGCGCGATGGTGCAGGCTCAAATCGATGCAGATGGGCGCGTTTCTAAGGTGACGAGGCTCAACTTCTTCAACATGGGCAAAAAAGAACCCTGGATCGAATCGTTGCACAGTGCAGGCTACACCAAAGTCGATGTCGAACAAATCAAGCCGCTGTTTGAGTATCTGGAATTTTGCCTCAAGCAAGTCGTTGCAGACAATGAACTCGGCGCATTGCTGACCGGATTGGAAGGCGAATACATTATTCCCGGCCCAGGTGGCGATCCGATTCGCAATCCTGACGTATTGCCGACGGGGAAGAATATTCACGCCCTTGATCCCCAATCGATTCCGACAGCGGCGGCGGTCAAGTCTGCCAAAATTGTCGTCGATCGCCTCCTAGCGCGTCAGTGTGCCGAAAATGAAGGTCGCTATCCTGAAACGATCGCCTGCGTTCTCTGGGGCACCGACAACATCAAAACCTACGGCGAATCGCTGGCGCAAATCTTCTGGATGGTTGGGGTGCGTCCGGTTCCCGATTCTCTGGGGCGGATTAACAAAGTTGAGTTGATTTCGCTCGAAGAGTTGGGTCGTCCGCGCATTGATGTCGTCGTCAACTGTTCTGGAGTGTTCCGCGACTTGTTTATTAATCAGATGGCATTGCTCGATCGCGCGGTGAAAATGGCCGCCGAAGCGGATGAGCCAATGGAGATGAATTTCGTTCGCAAACACGCCACCAAGCAAGCTGAAGAGATGGGCATTAATCTGCGTCAGGCAGCGACTCGTGTCTTCTCCAATGCATCTGGATCTTATTCGTCGAATGTGAACCTGGCGATCGAGAATAGCACTTGGGAAGGCGAAGCCGAACTTCAGGATATGTATCTGGCGCGCAAGTCGTTTGCGTTCTCGTCGGACAATCCGGGCGAAATGGGACAGGATCGCAAGATCTTTGAAGCGGCGCTCAAGACGGCGGAGGTTACCTTCCAAAATCTGGACTCTTCTGAGATTTCGCTGACCGACGTTTCGCACTACTACGACTCTGATCCGACGAAGGTAGTTTCTCGCCTGAGAGATGACGGCAAAGCGCCCGTTTCTTTCATCGCAGACACGACGACCGCAAACGCTCAAGTCCGCACGCTGTCTGAGACGGTGAGATTGGATGCGCGCACCAAATTACTCAATCCCAAATGGTATGAGGGAATGCTGAGTCATGGCTATGAAGGCGTTCGTGAACTGTCAAAGCGATTGGTTAATACAATGGGCTGGTCAGCAACCGCAGGAGCCGTAGATAATTGGATCTATGAAGACGCGAATGATACGTTTATCAAAGATGCAGAAATGCAAAAGCGATTGCTAGATCTCAATCCAAACTCGTTCCGTAAAATGGTGACGACATTGCTAGAAGCCAACGGTCGAGGATACTGGGAAACCAGCGAAGAAAATCTCGACAAACTGCGCGAGTTGTATCAAGAAGTTGAGGACAAGATCGAAGGCATCGAGTAGTCAATTTCTCTAACTTAAAGGAATAATGGGGATGTGAGCAATCATGTCCCTTTTTTTATGTCCCTTTTTTAAGCGAAATCATGTTGACGATCGCCACCTGGAATCTTCAGAAATTAACGCCTCGCAGTTGGAGTAGAAAAGAGGCGATCGCCCAAAAGATTCAAGAAACCAATGCAGATATTTGGGTGTTTACAGAAGTCAGACATGGGACAGCACTCGCTGCTGAATTTTTGCCCAACTATTCAACAACTCTGTCTCAAGAGTATGGTTCTAGAAATGCTGACGTGATGATTTGCTCTCGGCTTCCTCATCAAAAAGTATTGATCAAATCTCAGTCTATAGAAACTGCTTGCATTGCATTAAAACTAGAATCTGGTCTAAATCTAATCGTTTATGGAACAATCATTCCTTACAAAAATGAAGGAGTAATTAGCCGTAAAAACCTTGAACTAGACGAAGCTTATGTGAGCGTTTGGGAAAAGCATCAAGAAGCAATTTTACGTCAAGGAAACGATTGGGCAAATCTCACTTTGCAATATCCAAATCATGCTTTGTGCGTAGCAGGTGACTTCAATCAATCTAGAAACGAATCAGGCTGGTACAGTACAAAAGAGGTTGAGGATTTGTTGACTAAGGAACTCGATCACAGTCACTTAATCTGCCTCACCGAGAGAGACTTTGAATTAGCAAATCGCCAAAATATCGACCACATTTGCATCAGTCAAAACTTTGCCAAAAGTCATCAGGTATCAGCCTGGGAAAGTTTTACAGACACGATTAAAATGAGCGATCATAATGGTGTAGTGGCTAAAGTCTTGATCGAAGGCGAATGAAGCAATGGTAGAACTCAAAGCCAAAGTAGTCACAGATGCCTGGGTTCCTGCGTCGTGGGAGGAGTATCTTCAGACGATCGACGACCCCGCCCACGAAAAAGCGAAAGGCTACTATTACCAAGGAAACATGAGGGTTGAGATGGCAGCAGTTGGATGTGACCATGCGGATGACCACGCTGTCATTCTCTTTGCAGTCTTTTTGTTTGCGACTCTCAAAGGGATTGCATTTCGATCGCTCGATAACTGCTCCTTCCGCAAAGTAGGAGTACAAGAATTTCAGCCTGATGTGTCTTACTACATCGGAGGTCGCGCCAGACTGATTCCAAGAGGAACCAATATTGTGGATCTCGATTTGTATCCTGTTCCTGACCTTGTGATCGAAGTTTCTAAAACAACATTGTTGGACGATCGCGGCAACAAACGCACTTTATACGAAGAACTAGGCATCTCTGAATATTGGGTTGTGGATGTCGAAAAAGCAGAAATTTTGGCGTTTCAAATGATCGATCGCGGCAGCAAAAGAATTGATCAATCAGAAGTGCTACCAGGCTTAGAGTTTGCAGTTTTAGAAGCCGCCCTTCGGCAAAGTCGAGAAACCGATCAATCGCAAGTGGGAGCGTGGCTGCTTACTCAGTTTCAAACCCATTAGAAGTAAGTTACAAACTTATTTTTCTAACAACTCTTTGCCTCGACGATAGATTTCTTGTGCGTAATCTGTCCAGGCTCCCTGCCCCCAATATCGAAAACAACTGGTTTGCAACACAAGGTTATATAAGAGTGCTTGACGGTAATTTTCTTGTTGCGTAATGTCGGACGATTCACTATCAAATCTTTGATGAAATAAAGCGCTCAACTGATTCATCGGAGCCAACACATTTTCGTAGCCTTTGACCCAACTCAAGCTGTTTGTCCACGAAGCGCCATCCATGTGAAAATTGGGCTGAGTTTGCGTCAAATCGTCGATCGCTCCTTCCACCAATTCAGTCGTGGCCGCTTCTGGATCGACTCGCTGCCAGATTAGATGTTGAGCGATCGCCTGACAAGTTGGATACGCTTGGTCATCACAGCCCGCCGCCTCGATCAGTTCCAAATATTCTGTGCCCGTCACACCCACCACATCGGGATTGTTCGCCGCCTCATGCCACGTCCGCACAAACGCACTAGGAAACTCATTCATCATCACGCCCCCATTTTCGCCATCGCCAATCTGTGTGACGATCGGGGGAATATTGACCCCGGCGATCGTTTGTCGAGACAGCGTTTTTGCCTCATAGTAAGGCTGCATTTGACCTACTAATTTGGTGTCTGAGCCTTGAGTTTTGATCAGCGCCGTAATGCTCACCGTCTCACCGTGGGAGTTGCGGGCGATCAGTCGATGAGGCAGATGACGATTTTCGAGCGGCTGTCCGGTCAGCGTTTCGACCGAATGTTCTTGCACCATCAGCCAGCGATAGCCACAATCTTTGAGCGCCTGAATGAACGCAAACAGCGTATCGGGATGATTGGGCAAATGCATTTCTGGAGGCGAAAATCCTTTCACTCGCGCTAGTGCTTCCCAGCCAAAAATCGCCGCAAAATGATGTTGCCACGCCTGAATATGCAGCTTGATGTCAGGAATGGGTGTAGACGGCACGACGGCATGACCCCACATCGTCCCCAGCCACTCGACATGAGGTTGGTAGGTGCGATCGCACGTCACCCGCTTCAAATTATCCAGCACATCGCCTCGCCCCATCTGCCTCAATCCCCAGAGCAAATTGCCTGAATAGTCGAGCATCACCCGTGGATTGCAGCCTTGAGCCACCAACTCTGGAATAAAATCACCCATGCGCGAATAGCACCAGGCAAACGTGCCCGCATTGTGGTTGTCGCCAAGGTAGGGATGCTCAAACATCTGTTGGAGGTTGCTGATCAACGCGCCATCTGTCCCAGCGGGAATTGTCGGTTGATGCATGTGGAGCGCGATCGCAAATGTCGCCTTCACCGATTTGAGTTTGACCGTAGTTGTCGGCAAAAAAACAGCAGCCTCGGATTGGGTGATCGATCGCACTTCCGATTCGTGACCTGAGAGGTTAGGAAGTCCGTCAATCAGTTCAATCAGGGAAGAGGGAAGCAAAGAAGCCATAGCAAGGAAGGTGAAAGGGACAAGAACCAATCAGCATCAGCAGGATTTCATTCAACCCCCAATTCTGATGCCACTTCAAACCTTAAACCTTAAAGCTCCACCCTCACCGCTTTTCTTCATCCCTCATCCCTTCAAAGGTGTTCGTTCAAAAAGCTCAAATCATCATCGTCTTCCCAGCAAGGCTCAGGAAATAGACGAATCAAGTAATGATTGACGTTTTGTTCTAACTCTAGAATGTCTTCTCGATCGAACAGCCCCGACAACTCGGCAATATCGCGATCGCGCAAAGGTGAGATAGGAGCGGCATGATCGTAAATTGGAGCGGGAGCCGCCTTGGGACGAGGAGAAGTCACCACATTGCGCCAAGGGTTGACTAGCGAGGCTTCAAAGCTGGATTTGCCATACGCTGACCGCAGGGTTTCGTCGCCAGACGATTTTAACGAGACATCTGCTTGGGCAGGTCGAATTGTTTGCCTGCCAGAAGAAGGGGCTAAAAAATCATCGGCTGAAGGTGAAGCAATCTCCTCACCAGACGAAAGGTTCAGCATCAGGTAACTCCGAAAAACTAGGGATTGACGACTGGGAAGGAGCTTGGTCAAAAAATCGGCTAACTTCAAAGCGTGGCTATGCATCGTCACAACACGAATTGATCTAGCAGATTAGTAGCCTTCACATTGCTTAATAATATGAAAAGCACATCGCACAGTTAAATCAACCTTGAGGGAGAATGTTGTAGGAATGACCAATTGTGAAAGCAAGCGCCGCCCCGTAGAAGGTTGACCGTTGGCGTTATTCGGCGATTAGCTCAGTTTGCGGGGTGGGGTCAGCACAGGAGGCAGGAGCGATCGACCTAAACCAAACGTGAATTCGATGGAATTTTCTCGCTTCGTTATTCAGCACTTCTGCCCCCCAACCCCCCAATTTTGGGGGACTTTGAGACAATATTTCTCGTTCAAAGTCCCTCACTTGTGGGGGATTTAGGGGGCTGAAGCCGATTGAAACGAAGCGAGTCACTCTCATCGAA